>NZ_JBSFTU010000029.1:0-83431 GCF_053591435.1 Streptomyces sp. NPDC003027 | reverse complement strand
GTTCGCGATCAGCCCGGCGTACAGCGGGTCGACCTCGGCTACCGGCAGCGGCGAGGCGCCCTGCGCTCCCACCCGGGGGCTCTCCCCCCGGGCGCGGCCCACCGGCGTGCCCCGTCAGGCGTACGACGGACCGTGCTCCGTCAGGCGTACGACAGACCGTGGCCGACGGGGTACAGCACCTTCGC
Organism: Streptomyces sp. NPDC003027; assembly: GCF_053591435.1. NCBI lineage: Bacteria > Bacillati > Actinomycetota > Actinomycetes > Kitasatosporales > Streptomycetaceae > Streptomyces > Streptomyces sp. NPDC003027. The sequence goes on along the minus strand of NZ_JBSFTU010000029.1, from coordinate 83,246 downwards.
CGGATCGTCCGCCCGCTGTATGGCGACGGGCAGCCGGCCCTGGGGCCGTGCCTCGCCCGCGATGACCCGGACGGCGGCCCGCAGTTCGACATCGGTCCAGGAGTACGCGGCGAGGGCGGCCCGCTGCCCGGTCAGCCGGGCGATGTCGTACGGGTTGCGGATCGCGACCGTCACGACGGGGACGCCCGTCGCAGCGAGCCGGGAGACCAGCGTGCGCTGCGGGCTGGTCGCGCCGACGTTGTACGTGCCGACGACGACCACGTCCTTGCCCGCCGCTGCCGCCACCGCCTCGTCGATCTTCGCGGCGGTCGGTGCGGTGCCGGTCGGCAACGCCCGTGCCGAGAAGCCGAGTTCGGTGAACGCCCGGGCGAGGGTGGTGGTCGGCGGCCCGGTGGTGCCGGACGGTGAGGCCGGGTCGGCGCCCACGACCAGCACCTCGCCGTGGGTGCGCCGGCCGATCGGCAGGAATCCGCCCTCGTTGAGGAGGAGGGTGGTGGTCTCCTCGGCGATCCGGTCCGCGTGGGCCCGATGGGCGGGGGTGCCGACCGTCCGGTCCACCCCCGCGTGGGTGACGTACGGATCCTTGAAGAGCCCCAGCTTCGCCTTGAGCCGCAGAATCCGCAGGATCGATTCGTCGAGCCGGTCCTCGGTCAGCTCACCGCTCTTCACGGCCCTCAGGACCGCGTTCCAGGCGAGATCCAGCTTCGGCGGGTTGAGCAGCTGGTCGACACCGGCCTTGAGCGCGAGGACGGGCACGCGCTCGTCGCCGTACTTCGTCCGGACCCCCTCCATGCCGAGCGAGTCCGTCACCACCACGCCGTCGTAACCCAGCTTCTCGCGCAGCACGCCGGTCAGGATGGGACGGGACAGGGTCGCCGGGTCCTCGCTCGGATCGAGCGCGGGCACCACGATGTGCGCGGTCATGATCGAGTCGATCCCGGCGGCGATCGCCGAGCGGAACGGCGGCGCGTCCAGCTCCGCCCACTCCTCGACGGTGTGGGTGATGGTCGGCAGGCCGTAGTGGCTGTCGACGGCGGTGTCCCCGTGGCCCGGGAAGTGCTTGGCGGTCGCCGCCACCCCGGCCCGCTGGTATCCCTTCACCTGGGCGGCGACCAGAGCGGCGACGGCCTGCGGGTCGGAGCCGAAGGAGCGCACGCCGATGACCGGGTTGGCGGGGTTGACGTTGACGTCGGCGTCCGGCGCGTAGTTCTGCCGGATACCGACGGCGGCCAGTTCGGCGCCCGCGATCTGCGCGGCCTTGCGGGCGTCGGAGCGCGACCCTCCGGCACCGAGCGCCATCGCGCCGGGAAGGAGGGTGGCGGGCGCGCCGACCCGGCAGACGATGCCGTGCTCCTGGTCGGTGGAGATGAGCAGGGGGAGGGGCGTGGGCTGGGCCAGACCGGCCTTCTGGATGCCGTTGGAGAGATCGGCGATCTGGTGCGGGTCGCGGGTGTTGTGGGTCCAGGTGAAGTAGATGATCCCGCCGACGTGGTACCGCTCCACGAGCTCGGCGGCGGTACGGACGCCGATCTCCCTGAGGTTGGCGTCGATGTCGGCCTGGTCGGGTGCGGTGGCGGAGTGGCCGTAGACCCGCATGACGAAGAGCTGGCCGACCCTCTCCTCCAGCGACATGCGGGAGATGAGCCGGCGAAGGCCTCGGTCGTCGGTTCCCGCGTGCGCGAGCGGTGCTGTCGCTCCGGTGACGGCGGCGGCCGCGGCGGCGGCGGTGACGGTGAGGAGGGTGCGTCTGGAGGTGGCGCGGTGGTGCACTGATGCTCCTTCCGGCCGTGCGATGGTGAAGGAAACTTCCAAGGAGTCACGGATAGCCCGAAAGTAACTGCCAGGTCAAGCACCTGCGCAGGATCCGCGTCGCGCTCCCCGCCCGCGGCGGAGCGCGTCAGACGGCCTCGGAGGGGGCCGGGGCGGCCACCTCGGGCCACAGCTCCTGGAGCGCGCGGACCGTCTCCGTGATAGCCGGGCGGCGGGCCGCGCCGGTGCGCCACAGCGCCCGGAGCCGCCGGGTGGGGACCGGGTCGAGGCGGATCGGGGTCACCTCCGGCGGCAGGGTCCCCCGCCCCAGCCTCGGCACCAGCGCGATGCCCAGACCGGCCGCGACGAGGGCGACCTGGGTGTGGTTCTCCTCCGCCTGATGGACGACGCGCGGCTCGTAGCCGGTCGCCCGCAGCGTCCGTATCAGCCAGTCGTGGCACACCGTCCCGGGCGGCTGGGTGATCCACCGCTCGTCCGCCAGCTCCTCCCGCCGCACCGACGCCCGCGCCGCCAGCGGATGGTCCCGGTGCACGAGGATGTCGCACAGGTCGTCCCCGATCACCGCCTGCTCCACGCCCGGCGGGGTCGGCATCGGGGCGATGTCCCAGTCGTGCGCCACGGCGAGATCGATCACGCCGCGGGCCACCAGCTCGATCGAGACATGCGGGTCGACCTCGGTGAGCCGGGCGTCGAGCAACGGGTGCCGGCGGGCCAGTTCGGCGAGCGCCCGGGGCATCAGGCCGCGCGCCGCGCTCGCGAAACAGCCGATCGCCAGCCGCCCGGCCGGCAGTCCGCGCCACTCCTCGAGGCGTACCTCCGCCTCCTCGACGATCGACAGCAACCGCTCGGCCGTCGCGGCGAGTTGACGCGCCTCGTCGGTGAGGCGGACCCCGCGTCCCTGGCGTTCGAGCAGCGTCGTGCGGGTCTCCCGCTCCAGTTTGGCGATCTGCTGGGAGACGGCGGAGGGGCTGTAGCCGAGGGCGGCGGCCGCGGCGCCGACCGTCCCGTGGACGGCGACGGCGTGCAGGGCGCGCAGACGTCCGAGATCCAGCACGGGCCCCTCCAGGTGAGGTTGGATGAAGCGTCGCTTCATCCAACCATGAAGAAATCCGTGCTGGTGCTACATGGTTGGAGGCGGCGATGCTCGATCGCATGCGCCCCGCTCACATCGCCCTCGCCGCCCTCGTCGCCGCGGTCTGGGGAGTCAACTTCGTCGTCATCGAGATCGGCCTCGACCACTTCCCGCCGCTCCTCTTCTCCGCCCTCCGCTTCCTCGCCGCGGCCCTTCCCGCCGTCTTCCTTGTCGGCCGCCCCAAGGTGGCCTGGACGTGGATCGTCCTGGTCGGCGTCGTGCTCGGCGTGGCCAAGTTCGGCCTGCTCTTCACCGGGATGGACCTCGGAGCCCCCGCCGGACTCTCCTCCCTGGTTTTGCAGATCCAGGCGGTCTTCACGGCCCTGTTCGCCTTCGTCGCGCTCGGCGAACGGCCCGGCCGGCTCAAGCTCGCGGGCATGGCGGTCGCGCTCGCCGGCATCGGCGTGGCCGCGATCGACGAGGGTGCCTCGGGCCCGGTCGCCGGCTTCGTGCTCTGTGTCGCGGCGGCGGCCTGCTGGGGCGTCTCCAACGTCCTGACCCGCAAGGCGTCCCCTCCCGACGCCCTCAACTTCATGGTGTGGGTCAGCACCGTCCCCGTACTGCCGCTGCTCGCCCTCTCTCTCGTACTGGAGGGCCCGGAGCGGGATCTCGCGGCGCTCAGGTCGTTGGACTGGACCGGCGTCGGCGTCATCGTGTACGTCGCCTGGATCACCACGGTCTTCGGTTTCGGCGCCTGGGGCTGGCTCCTGCGCCGTTACCCGGCCTCGTCCGTGGCCCCCTTCTCGCTCCTCGTGCCGGTCTTCGGCATGTCCTCGGCGGCCCTGATCCTGGACGAGGGCGTCAGCCCCCTGCGCTGGTGCGCGGCGGCGCTGCTGGTCGGGGGAGTGGCGCTGACGTCCCTCGGACGGGGGCCCGCACGGCCGCCGAAACCCGGCCGTGAGCATGGCGACACTGCCGCAAGGGTGCTGGTCCCGACGGTGAACGGCAACCCCGCACCATGACGTTTCCGCCTCCGCCGCGGGCAACCGCACCCTCCCGCCCAGGGGCAACCCCCAGCCGTATCCGCCGGCGCCGCCGTGGCGGGCCGGGAAGGAGCGCCCCGTCACCCCCGGGGCGGCGCCGTCGAGTCGCGGACCATCAGCTCTCCCGCGATCGTCGCGATGCCCCCCGGCGGTGTGGTCTCCGTGCCCATCGCCAGGCGTCCCGCCCGGGCCCCCGCCTCGTGCAGCGGCAGCCGTACGGTCGTCAGCGCGGGCACCGCGTCCAGCGAGAAGGGCAGGTCGTCGAAGCCCGCCACGGAGACGTCGCCCGGGATGCTCAGTCCCCGGTCCCGCAGCGCGGCGCACGCGCCCAGCGCCACCGTGTCGTTCGCCGCGACGACCGCCGTCAGCGACGGTTCCCTGCGCAGGAGTTCGAGCGTCGCGTCGTAACCGGAACGCCGGTCGTACGACCCGTGGACCGTCAGCACCTCCGCCCCCTCGGCGAGCCCCGCCCCGGCCATCGCTTCCCGGTGCCCCTCGAGGCGCTCCCGGGTCGTCGTCCGGTCCGCCGGCCCCGCCACGTAACCGATCCGCTGGTGGCCGAGCCCCAGCAGGTGCTCCGTCAACCGTCTCGCCCCCGCCCGGTTGCCGAAGGTGAGCGCCGCCGCGCTCGCGTCCCCCGCCACCGGCGGCCGCCCGCACAGCACGACCCGGGTCCCCGCGTCCGCCAGCTTCGTCAGCTTGGCCGCCACCGCCGCCATGTGCTCGGGCAGCTCCAGCGATCCGCCGGTCAGGATGACCGCCGCGGCCCGCTGGCGCTGGAGGAGGGTCAGATAGGTGAGCTCGCGCTCGGGGGAGCCGCCGGTGTTGCAGACGACGGCCAGTTTCTCGCCACCGGCCCGGCCCGACGCGCCCTCCCCGATCGCGCTCTGCGCCGCGCCCGCCATGATCCCGAAGAACGGGTCGGCGATGTCGTTGACCAGGATGCCGACCAGGTCGGAGGTGGCGGCGGCGAGCGAACTCGCGGGCCCGTTCAGGACGTAGTCCAGCTCGTCCACCGCCCGCAGCACCCGTTCCCGCGTCGAGGCGGCGACCGGGTAGTTGCCGTTCAGGACGCGGGAGACGGTCGCGGGGGAGACTCGGGCCCGCGCGGCCACATCCGCGAGCGTGACGGTCATCGCGTACCTCCGAGGTGACGGGGGCCGACCCCTTGTCCGGCGTGTTGTCGGCAGGCTAGCGTCATCTCCTGTAGAAAGCGCTTTCTATCGCGCTGTCCATTCTGGTGTGGAGGGGAAGACTTCGTGACACGCAGGACGGTCCGGATCGCCATGAACGGCGTCACCGGACGCATGGGCTACCGCCAGCACCTCGTCCGCTCGATCCTCGCCCTGCGCGAGCAGGGCGGGCTCGACCTCGGCAACGGCGAGACCCTCTGGCCGGAGCCCGTGCTCGTCGGCCGCCGCGAGCACGCGCTGCGCGCCCTCGCGGAGCGCCATGGCCTCACCGAGTGGTCGACCGACCTCGACGCCGTCCTCGCCGACGACTCCGTCGACCTCTACTTCGACGCCCAGGTCACCTCGGCCCGCGTCGAGGCGATCAAGAAGGCGATCGCCGCCGGAAAGCACATCTACACCGAGAAGCCCACCGCGACGGACGTCGACGGCGCCCTCGAACTCGCCCGCCTGGCACGCGACGCCGGAGTGCGGCACGGCGTCGTCCAGGACAAGATCTTCCTCCCCGGCCTGCTGAAGCTGAAGCGGCTCATCGACGGCGGGTTCTTCGGCGAGATCCTGTCGGTACGGGGCGAGTTCGGCTACTGGGTCTTCGAGGGCGACTGGCAGGAGGCCCAGCGCCCCAGCTGGAACTACCGCGCGCAGGACGGCGGCGGCATCGTCGTCGACATGTTCCCGCACTGGGAGTACGTCCTGCACGAGCTGTTCGGCCGGGTCACCAGCGTCACCGCGCACGTCGCCACGCACATCCCGCAGCGCTGGGACGAGCGGGGCAAGCCGTACCAGGCGACCGCCGACGACGCCGCGTACGGCATCTTCCAGCTGGAGGGCGGGGCGGTCGCCCAGATCAACTCCTCCTGGGCGGTCCGCGTCAACCGCGACGAACTGGTCGAGTTCCAGGTCGACGGAGTCCACGGCTCGGCCGTCGCCGGTCTGCGCGGCTGCCGCGTCCAGCACCGCTCGGCCACCCCCAAGCCGGTCTGGAACCCGGACATCCCCGTCACCGAACCCTTCCGGGACCAGTGGCAGGAGGTCCCGGACAACGCCGAGTTCGACAACGGCTTCAAGGCGCAGTGGGAGCTGTTCCTGCGCCATGTCGTCCTGGGCGAGCCGTACCACTGGGACCTGCTGGCGGGCGCGCGCGGAGTGCAGCTCGCCGAGCTGGGCCTGCGGTCGGCCGCCGAGGGCCGCCGCCTGGAGGTCCCGGAGATCACGCTGTGATCCGCCTGCCGCAGCCGGAGGGAGGGGTACGGGAGTACACCCCGCGCCCCGCGCAGGCGCCGGACCCCGCCGGGACCGGGCCGCTGACCTCCCGCACCGTCTTCTCCGCCGCCCATGTCGTCGCCGACCCCTACGCCGACACCACCCCCGACTCGCCCGCCGCCGTCGACTGGGACGCCACCCTCGCCTTCCGCCGCCACCTCTGGGCCCAGGGCCTCGGCGTCGCCGAGGCGATGGACACCGCCCAGCGCGGCATGGGCCTGGACTGGGCCGGAGCCGCCGAGCTGATCCGCCGCTCGGCCGCCGAGGCCAAGGCGGTCGGCGGCCGGATCGCCTGCGGCGTCGGCACGGACCAGCTCACCGGCCCGGCCGGCCTCGCGGCGGTCCGCGAGGCGTACGAGGAGCAGCTCGCCCTCGTCGAGGAGACCGGCTCCCAGGCCATCCTCATGGCCTCGCGCGCCCTGGCGGCCGCCGCCGCGTCCCCGGACGACTATCTGGACACGTACGCGCATCTGCTGCGCCAGGCGTCGGAGCCGGTGATCCTGCACTGGCTGGGGCCGATGTTCGACCCGGCGCTGGAGGGTTACTGGGGCTCCACGGACCTGGACGCGGCCACCTCCGTCTTCCTCGACGTGATCGCGGCCCATCCGGACAAGGTCGACGGCATCAAGGTCTCGCTGCTGGACGCCCAGCGGGAGATCGACCTGCGGCGCCGCCTCCCGGAGGGCGTCCGCTGCTACACGGGCGACGACTTCAACTACCCCGAGCTGATCGCCGGTGACGACCAGGGGCTCAGCCACGCCCTCCTCGGCATCTTCGATCCGCTGGGGCCGCTCGCGGCGCGGGCGGTCCGGGTCCTGGACACCGGCGACGTGAAGGGTTTCCGGGAGATCCTGGACCCGACGGTCGAGCTGTCCCGGCACCTCTTCCAGGCACCGACCCGCTTCTACAAGACGGGTGTGGTGTTCCTCGCCTGGCTGGCCGGCCACCAGGACCACTTCACGATGGTCGGCGGCCTCCAGTCCGCCCGCTCCCTTCCGCACCTGGCCCGCGCGTACGAACTGGCCGACGGGCTCGGCCTGTTCCCCGATCCGGAGCTGGCCGAGTCCCGGATGGAGTCCCTCCTCACGGTGTACGGAGTTCCGCGGTGACCGACCTCTCCCGCTTCAGCGTCAACCAGATGACGGTGAGGCAACTCGCCCTGCCCGACCTGGTGGAGCAGTGCGCACGGCTCGGCGTCCCGGGCGTCGGCCTGTGGCGCGAGCCGGTCCAGGCGTACGGTGTCGAGGCCGCGGCCAAGCTCGTACGGGACGCCGGGCTCACCGTCACCACCCTGTGCCGGGGCGGCTTCTTCACGACCGCAGAGTCGCTGGACGACAACCGGGCGGCGATCGACGAGGCCGCGCTCCTCGGCACCGACACCCTGGTCCTGGTCTCCGGCGGGCTGCCCCCCGGCAGCCGCGACCTGCCGGGCGCCCGGGCCCGGATCGCCGACGCGATCGCCGAACTCGCCCCGTACGCGGGCGAACGGGGTGTCCGCCTCGCCATCGAACCGCTGCACCCGATGTACGCGGCGGATCGTTGCGCGGTCTCGACGTTGGACCAGGCGCTGGAGATCGCCGAGCGCTTCCCGGCGGAGCAGGTCGGCGTGGCCGTCGACACGTACCACATCTGGTGGGACGACCGGGCCCCGGCGGCGGTGGCCCGGGCGGGCGCCTCGGGCCGTATCCACACCTTCCAGCTCGCCGACTGGACCACCCCCCTCCCGGCGGGCGTCCTCACGGGCCGCGGCCAGCTGGGCGACGGCGTGATCGACCTGCGGGCCTGGTGCGACCTCGTCGACGAGGCGGGCTACGACGGCCCCGTCGAGGTGGAACTCTTCAACGACGAGCTGTGGGCCAGGGACGGCGTGGAGGTCCTGGAGGAGACCGTGGGGAGGTACCTGGCGATCTGAGAGGCGCGGGCGGGGACCCCCCGGGGCGTTCGCACGGGGCTGTCCCCGGGCCCTCCCGTTGTCCGACCCGTTCGCTACCGTCGGTGCATGTCCCATCTGGCAGTGCTCGAAGGCGTTCTCGAGCGGATCACCTATGCCAACGAGGAGAACGGCTACACCGTCGCCCGGGTCGACACCGGCCGTGGCGCCGGGGATCTCCTCACGGTGGTCGGCTCGCTGCTCGGCGCGCAGCCGGGCGAGTCGCTGCGGATGGAGGGCCGTTGGGGCTCCCATCCGCAGTACGGCAAGCAGTTCACGGTCGAGAACTACACGACCGTCCTGCCGGCGACCATCCAGGGCATACGCCGCTATCTCGGCTCCGGTCTCATCAAGGGCATCGGGCCGAGGATCGCCGAACGGATCGTCGAGCACTTCGGCACCGACACCCTCGACGTCATCGAGCGGGAGCCGAAGCGGCTCATCGAGGTGCCCGGACTGGGCCCCAAGCGGACGAAGCTGATCGGCGCGGCCTGGGAGGAGCAGAAGGCGATCAAGGAGGTGATGGTCTTCCTCCAGGGCGTCGGGGTCTCCACCTCCATCGCCGTGCGGATCTACAAGAAGTACGGGGACGCCTCCATCTCCGTCGTGCGCAACCAGCCCTACCGCCTGGCCGCAGACGTCTGGGGCATCGGCTTCCTGACCGCCGACAGGATCGCGCAGGCCGTCGGCATCCCGCACGACAGCCCGGACCGGGTCAAGGCCGGCTTGCAGTACGCCCTGTCGCAGTCCACGGACCAGGGGCACTGCTTCCTGCCCGAGGAGCAGTTGATCGCCGACGCCGTGAAGCTGCTCCAGGTCGACACCGGGCTGGTCATCGAGTGCCTCGCCGCGCTCGCGGAGGACCCCGAGGGGGTGGTGCGCGAGCCGGTGCCCGGTCCGGAGGGCCGGCCGGTGACGGCCGTCTATCTGGTCCCGTTCCACCGCGCCGAGCTCTCGCTGGCCGCCCAGATCGGCAGACTGCTGCGGACCGGGGAGGACCGGATGCCGGCCTTCCGGGACGTGGCCTGGGACAAGGCCCTGGCCTGGCTGGCCGACCGCACGGGAGCCTCGCTCGCGCCCGAGCAGGAGGAGGCGGTACGGCTCGCGCTGACCCGCAAGGTCGCCGTGCTGACGGGCGGGCCGGGGTGCGGCAAGTCGTTCACCGTCCGGTCGATCGTGGAGCTGGCCCGGGCGAAGCGGGCGAAGGTGGTCCTGGCGGCGCCCACCGGCCGGGCCGCGAAGCGGCTGGCCGAGCTGACCGGCGCCGAGGCGTCGACCGTCCACCGGCTCCTGGAGCTGAAGCCGGGCGGCGACGCGGCCTTCGACCGGGACCGCCCCCTCGACGCCGACCTGGTCGTCGTGGACGAGGCGTCCATGCTCGATCTGCTCCTCGCCAACAAGCTGGTGAAGGCCGTGGCACCCGGTGCCCATCTGCTCCTGGTCGGGGACGTCGACCAGCTGCCCTCGGTGGGCGCGGGGGAGGTCCTCGGCGATCTGCTGGCCCCCGAGAGCCCGGTCCCGGCGGTCCGGCTGACCCGGATCTTCCGGCAGGCCCAGCAGTCGGGCGTGGTCACCAACGCCCACCGGATCAACGCCGGCCTGCCGCCCGTCACCGACGGCCTGCCGGACTTCTTCCTCTTCGCGGAGGACGAGACGGAGGACGCGGCGCGGGTCGCCGTCGAGGTCGCGGCACGGCGAATTCCGGCCAAGTTCGGCCTCGACCCCCGCCGTGACGTGCAGGTTCTCGCCCCGATGCACCGGGGCCCGGCAGGCGCCGGCGCCCTCAACGGACTCCTCCAGCAGGCCATCACCCCGGCCCGCCCCGACCTTCCCGAGAAGCGCTTCGGCGGCCGCGTCTTCCGCGTGGGCGACAAGGTCACCCAGATCCGCAACAACTACGAGAAGGGCGCCAACGGCGTCTTCAACGGCACGGTCGGCGTCGTGACCGCGCTCGACACCGTGGAGCAGCGGCTGACCGTGCGCACGGACGAGGACGAGGAGGTGCCGTACGACTTCGACGAGCTGGACGAGCTGGCCCACGCCTACGCCGTCACCATCCACCGATCGCAGGGCAGCGAGTACCCGGCGGTCGTGATCCCCGTCACCACCAGCGCCTGGATGATGCTCCAGCGGAATCTGCTCTACACCGCCGTCACCCGCGCCAAGAAGCTGGTGGTGCTGGTCGGCTCCCGCAAGGCCATCGGCCAGGCCGTCCGTACGGTTTCCGCGGGCCGGCGCTGTACGGCGCTGGCCCATCGGCTCGCGGGCGGCGGCTCCGCCGCCCGGTGACGCGACCGGTGGCGCGAAGGGGCTTTCCCGGGCCCCCGGTCGTGTGAAAGGGCACCCCGGACTACCGGAAGCGGGGCGAAGGGGGCAAGATGAGCAGGTTGGCGGCACTGAGTGCCGCCAAATGGCCCAATGGTCGACCCCGAGTGCACTCTCCTGAGCCAAATGGGGGATGGTAGAGACAGTCAGGGCACCTCGAAGAAGAGGCACTACGTCGGTGAGGGATGACGTGAGCGACAACTCTGTAGTACTGCGGTACGCGGACGGTGAATACACCTACCCGGTGGTCGAAAGCACCGTCGGCGACAAGGGCTTCGACATCGGGAAGCTCCGAGCCCAGACCGGTCTGGTGACCCTGGACAGCGGATACGGCAACACCGCCGCCTATAAATCCGCGATCACCTACCTCGATGGTGAGCAGGGCATTCTGCGGTACCGCGGCTACCCCATCGAGCAGCTGGCCGAGCGCTCCACCTTCCTCGAGGTGGCGTACCTGCTGATCAACGGTGAGCTGCCCAAGGTCGACGAGCTCGCGACCTTCAAGAACGAGATCACGCAGCACACGCTGCTGCACGAGGACGTCAAGCGCTTCTTCGACGGCTTCCCGCGCGACGCCCACCCGATGGCGATGCTGTCCTCGGTGGTCTCGGCGCTGTCCACGTTCTACCAGGACAGCCACAACCCGTTCGACGAGAAGCAGCGCCACCTCTCCACGATCCGGCTGCTCGCCAAGCTGCCGACCATCGCGGCGTACGCGTACAAGAAGTCGATCGGCCACCCCTTCGTCTACCCGCGCAACGACCTCGGGTACGTCGAGAACTTCCTGCGCATGACCTTCTCGGTCCCGGCGCAGGAGTACGAGCTCGACCCGGTCGTGGTCTCCGCGCTCGACAAGCTGCTGATCCTGCACGCGGACCACGAGCAGAACTGCTCGACCTCCACGGTGCGTCTGGTCGGCTCCTCGCAGGCGAACATGTTCGCCTCGATCTCCGCCGGCATCTCGGCCCTCTGGGGCCCCCTGCACGGTGGCGCCAACCAGTCCGTCCTGGAGATGCTCGAGGGCATCCAGGCCAACGGCGGCGATGTCGACTCCTTCATCAACAAGGTGAAGAACAAGGAGGACGGCGTCCGCCTGATGGGCTTCGGCCACCGGGTGTACAAGTCCTTCGACCCGCGCGCCAAGATCATCAAGGCGGCGGCGCACGATGTCCTCTCGGCCCTTGGCAAGTCCGACGAGCTGCTGGACATCGCGCTCAAGCTGGAGGAGCACGCGCTCTCCGACGACTACTTCGTCTCGCGCAACCTCTACCCCAACGTGGACTTCTACACGGGTCTGATCTACCGCGCGATGGGCTTCCCGACCGAGATGTTCACCGTGCTCTTCGCGCTCGGCCGTCTCCCGGGCTGGATCGCCCAGTGGCACGAGATGATCAAGGAGCCGGGTTCCCGCATCGGGCGCCCGCGCCAGATCTACACGGGCGAGGTCCTGCGCGACTTCGTCCCGGTCGAGGGCCGCTGACCTCCGGGCGAAGGGCAGGCCGCCGGCCTGCCGGCGACGAAGGCCACTGACCTCCGGGTGACGAAAAGCGCCCCGCCACCGATCCCCCCACGGGTCGGTGAGCGGGGCGCTTCCCATATCCCCGGTGCGGATTCCCCCCACGGGATCCGGGCCGGGCGTCTGCCGGGTTCAGCAGAAGCTACGCGGGTCGGCGCGGTCTGCCGGGGTACGTACGGGAGGGCCGCTCAAAGCTCCCCGTGCACGTGCCCCGGCCAACGCTTGCCTGGGACATCCCCCAAGACGTCCCATGAACGTCCCCCAAGACGTTCGTGGCATCGCCCACTTAGACTCGCGAACAGCCCGAATGGTTACCTCTCAATATCTGTGATCTAGGTCTCTTTGTGAAGGTCCTGTGCGTCACGTGTAGGTCAATTCACGTGAACCGCCGCAGTCGCAGGCTGTTCGTCACGACGAAAACGGACGAGAACGCCATCGCCAGCCCCGCGATCATGGGGTTGAGCAGTCCGGCGGCGGCCAGCGGAAGGGCCGCGAGGTTGTAGCCGAAGGCCCACCCGAGGTTGCCCTTGATCGTCGCGAGGGTGCGGCGGGAGAGCCGGATCGCGTCCGCCGCCACCCGCAGATCTCCTCGTACGAGAGTGAGGTCGCCGGCCTCGATGGCCGCGTCCGTGCCCGTGCCCAGGGCCAGGCCCAGGTCGGCGGTGGCGAGCGCGGCCGCGTCGTTCACGCCGTCGCCGACCATCGCGACCGTACGGCCCTCCGCCTGGAGCCGCCGGATCACGTCGACCTTGTCCTGCGGCAGCACCTCGGCGAAGACCCGGTCCGCGGGGATGCCCACCTCGGCCGCCACCGTCTCGGCGACCGACCGGTCGTCCCCGGTCAGCAGGACCGGCGCCAGGCCGAGGTCGCGCAGTCGGGCCACCGCCTCGGCGCTGGTCTCCTTGACCGCGTCGGCGACCGTCAGGAAGCCGCGGGCCCGCCCGTCCCAGGCGACATGCACGGCGCCCGGCGCCGACGGCCCGGGCACCTCGATCCCCGCGGCCTCCAGAAGAGCCGCGCGGCCGGCCAGGACCTCGTGTCCGTCGACGGAGCCGCGCACGCCGAGGCCGGGCACGCTCTCGAACGACGTGGGCACGGGCAGCTCGCCCACCGGCAGCCCCAGCCGCTCGGCGGCGCCGGTGGCGACGGCCCGGGCGACCGGGTGCTCGGAGGAGTGCTCCAGGGCGCCCGCGAGGCGCAGCAGCTCGGCCTCGTCCTCACCCTCGTAGCCGTACACCTTCCGCAGCGCCATCCGGCCGGTGGTGACCGTGCCGGTCTTGTCCAGGACGACGGTGTCGACGCGGCGGGTGGACTCCAGCACCTCCGGGCCCTTGATCAGGATGCCGAGCTGCGCGCCGCGGCCGGTGCCGACCATGAGGGCGGTCGGGGTGGCCAGGCCCAGGGCGCACGGGCAGGCGATGATCAGGACGGCGACGGCGGCCGTGAACGCGGCGGTGGTGTCGCCGGTCACCAGCAGCCAGGCCGCCAGCGTGCCGAGCGCGAGGAGCAGCACCACGGGCACGAAGACCGCCGAGATCCGGTCGGCGAGCCGCTGGACCCGGGCCTTGCCGTTCTGCGCCTCCTCGACCAGCTTCGCCATCCGGGCCAGCTGGGTGTCCGCGCCGACGCGGGTGGCCGCCACGACCAGCCGTCCGGTGGTGTTGAGGCAGCCGCCCGTCACGGGGTCCCCGGCCGTCACGTCGACCGGGAGGGACTCGCCGGTCAGCAGGGAGGCGTCGACGGCGGAGCGCCCCTCGGTGACGGTCCCGTCGGTGGCGATCTTCTCCCCGGGCCGCACGACGAAGAGGTCCCCGACGCGCAGGGCGGCCACCGGCACGCGTACCTCCGTACCGCCCCGCAGGACGGCCACGTCCTTGGAGCCCAGCTCCATCAGGGCGCGCAGCGCCGAGCCCGCTCTCCGCTTGGCCCGGGCCTCCAGCCAGCGGCCGAGGAGGAGGAAGGTGACGACCCCGGCCGCGACCTCCAGGTAGAGGGTGGCGGCGCCGTCCGCGCGGCCGACGGTGAGGTCGAAGGTGTGACGCATGCCGGGCATGCCGGCATGACCGAAGAACAGCGCCCACAGCGACCAGCCGAAGGCGGCGAGGGTGCCGACCGAGACGAGGGTGTCCATGGTGGCGGCGCCGTGCCGGAGGTTGGTCCAGGCGGCCCGGTGGAAGGGGAGCCCGCCCCAGACGACGACCGGGGCGGCGAGGGTGAGCGAGAGCCACTGCCAGTTGTCGAACTGGAGGGCCGGGACCATCGCGAGCAGGACGACGGGGGCGGAGAGGACCGCCGAGACGGTCAGGCGCGTGCGCAGCGCGTCGAGCTCGGCGTCCCGCTCCCGCTGCGGCCCCGGCTTCGGCGCCGGCTCCGCTTCGGGTGCCGGCTCCGGGGCGGGCTCCGGCGGCGGGGGCTCCTCGGCGGTGTAGCCGGTCCTGACGACCGTCGCGATCAGCTCGGCGACCTCCACCTCGGGCGCGTGGTCGATCCTCGCCTTCTCCGTCGCGTAGTTGACGGTCGCCGTGACGCCGTCCATGCGGTTGAGCTTCTTCTCGACGCGGGCCGCGCACGAGGCGCAGGTCATCCCGCCGATGATCAGCTCGGTCGACCGGCTGGCGGAGGTGGTGGCGGAGGTGGTGGGGGCGGAGCTGGAGGTCATGTGCGGTTCCAAAAGGGAGCAGGGCCGTACCGTCGTAACGGTACGGCCCTGCCGGGTATGCCGGAGGCGGGGCCTCAGGCCCAGGGGGCGGCTTGTCAGCCGACCAGTTCGTAGCCGGCCTCGTCGACGGCGGCGCGGACCGCGTCCTCGTCGAGCGGGGCCTCGGAGACCACGGTGACCCGGCCGGTCGCGGCCACGGCCGTGACCGACGAGACGCCGGCGATCTCGGAGATCTCGCTGGAGACCGCGCCCTCGCAGTGGCCGCAGGTCATGCCCTTGACCTGGTAGACGGTGGTGACACCGTCGGCGGGGCTCTCCGCCGCGCTGTCGTGACACGAGCCGGTCGACGAGCAGCAGCCGCTGGAGACCTGGGGGAGTTCGGTCTTCGTCTCGGCGGTCATGACGTTCTCCTCTTCGAGGGTGGTGCTGTTTCCGGGTCGTACACTTGCACATCCTATACCCCTAGGGGGTATGAATCCACCGCGTGTCCGGCGGCCTTCTCCCGAGTCATCCGCGGCGGCTCCGGTTGCTCGGACGGTTGGCGACCCAGGCGTGGATGGTCTCCGCGTACCAGTAGGGCTTGCCGGACTCCACACGGTCGGGCGGCGGCAGCAGTCCGTGCTTCCGGTAGGAGCGGACCGTGTCCGGCTGCACCCTGATGTGTGCGGCGATGTCCTTGTACGACCAGAGTCTTCTGTCCGTCATGTGTGGCACCTCCCTGCACGCCACGCAGCGGCGGCGGGGGTGCCGTTCGGGGGAGCTGCGGTGGCGGGCGCTGGCGATCACTGAGCCTGTGCCCGTTGAACGACAGCCCTCGACCGGAGGAGAGCGGCTGTCGACCAGCTGTGACGGAAAACCCGCGTAATGGAGATATGTGTGACGACAGCGGGATGGATGTGACGCAAGTGGCGCATAGTCACATCGGCGCGCCACCGCGGCATTTCACCGGTGACGGCCTCATGCACCGCAGGAGCGCAGAAAGCGGCGGGTGCGGACCGCGATCGGATACGGCCGGTCCGGCTCGCACGGGTACATGTCCTGCTCCACGATGGCGAAGAGATCCACGTCCAGGGCCTGGGCCGCCGCGAGGACCGGTTCCAGGGCGGGCACTCCGGAGGGCGGTTCGCACATCACGCCCCGGGCCACGGCGGGCCCGAACGGGATCCCGTCCGCCACGACCGCGGCCAGGATCTCCGGGTCGACCTGCTTGAGGTGGAGATAGCCGACGCGCTCGCCGTAGGTCTCGATCAGCTTGACGCTGTCGCCGCCGCAGTAGGCGTAATGGCCGGTGTCCAGGCAGAGCGAGACCAGGTCCGGGTCGGTGGCGTCCAGGAAGCGGGCCACGTTCTCCTCGCTGTCGATGTGCGTGTCCGCGTGCGGATGGACGACGATCCGCAGTCCGTAGCGCTCCCGCACCTCCTGCCCGAGGCGTTCGGTCAGGGACGTCAGATGACGCCACTGCCCGGCGTCGAGGGTGCGGTCCTCCAGGACCTCGCCGGTCTTGTCGTCCCGCCAGAAGGAGGGGATGACCACGAGGTGTTCCGCCCCCATGGCCTGGGCGAGGGCCGCGTTGTCGGCGACATGCGCCCAGGTCCTCTCCCAGACGGCCGGGCCGTGGTGCAGCCCGGTGAAGACCGTCCCGGCGGAGACCCGCAGACCGCGGCGGCTCGTCTCCTCGGCGAGGATCGCGGGGTCGGTGGGCAGATAGCCGTACGGGCCCAGCTCGATCCACTCGTAACCGGCGCCGGCCACCTCGTCGAGGAAGCGCTGCCAGGGAACCTGCCGGGGATCGTCGGGGAACCAGACGCCCCAGGAGTCCGGGGCGGAGCCGATACGGATACGGGACAGTGGCGACGGCTTCGTCATGCAAGCCACCTTGGCCGGGGCCGCGAAGGAGCGTCAAGACGGTCGTCCGAATGTAAGGACATAACGTTGACAGGGTTCCTGGCGGGCGGCTAGACCTGGGTGCGGGGCCGAGGCGAGAGGTGACGTACATGCGGACGGAGCCGTACGACCTGATCACGATGGGGCGCATCGGCGTGGATCTGTATCCCCTTCAGATCGGGGTGCCGCTGGCCCGCGTGGAGAGCTTCGGGAAGTTCCTGGGCGGCTCGCCGGCGAACGTGGCGGTCGCCGCGGCGCGGCTCGGCCGGCGCACCGCCCTCATCACCCGGACGGGCGCCGACCCCTTCGGCGACTATCTGCACCAGGAACTACGGGCCTTCGGCGTCGACGACCGGTGGGTGACGGCGGTGGAGGCATATCCGACGCCGGTGACCTTCTGCGAGATCTTCCCGCCCGACCACTTCCCGATCCACTTCTACCGCCGGCCCAAGGCCCCCGACCTGGAGATCCACCCGCACGAGCTGGACCTCGCGGCGATCCGCTCGGCGCGCGCCTTCTGGGTGACCGGCACGGGGTTGAGCGCCGAACCCAGCCGGACGGCGACCCTCCAGGCGCTGCGGGAGCGAGGCCGCGAGGGGCTGACCGTCCTCGACCTGGACTGGCGTCCGGCGCTCTGGCCCGAACCCGCCGAGGCCCCCGCGCTCTACCGGGCCGCTCTGGGCGCGGCGACGGTCGCCGTCGGCAACCTCGACGAGTGCGAGGTCGCCACCGGGGAGCGCGAGCCCCACGCCGCCGCCCGCGCCCTGCTCGACGCGGGGGTGCGGCTCGCGGTCGTCAAGCAGGGCCCCGAGGGGGTCCTCGCGATGGGCGCGGACGGGGAGTACGCGGAGGCGGAGCCGCTGCCGGTCGAGGTCGTCAACGGCCTCGGCGCGGGCGACGCGTTCGGCGGGGCGCTCGCGCACGGCCTGCTGGCCGGCTGGGACCTGGAACGCGTGATCCGCCACGCCAACGCGGCCGGCGCGATCGTCGCCGGCCGCCTCGCCTGTTCCCCCGCGATGCCGTACGAGTCCGAGATCGCCCACGCCCTCGCGACGGGCACGGGCTCGGTCCCGCCGTCCGGGCCCCAGGGGGAGCGTCCGGCCTCAGAGGTACGGTCGGGGCCCGCGTCATGACCGGCGACGGCCTCGGCCCGGCCGGCGACCCGGACCGGACGGATGAGCTCGGCGCCGTCACTTCCTCGGATCCCCCGGACCAACCCGCCCTCGCCCCCGCCCCCGGTCCGCCGGACGCGCCCTACCACCTGGCCGCCGCGCCGCGCCCGGGCAGGGCGGGGCGGTCGGCACGGGCGGTGGGGCGGTCGGCACGGGCGGTGGGGCGCGCCGACCGCCCCGCACCGTGGTCACCTGCCGAACCTGCCGGACCTTCCGAACCCGCCGGCTCGCGACCCGCCCGCCCTGACCGCCCGGCCCCACCGCCCGCCACCCCCCGCCCCGGCCCGCCCGTCGACGTCGTCCGGCTCGTCGCCCTGCGCGCCCGGCATCCCGAGGCCGTCGCGGAAGCCGCCGCACGGCGCCGGACCCGGCCGCTGCTCGCAGGGCGTGGCCGGCTCCTGATCATCGCCGCCGACCATCCCGCCCGCGGGGCCCTCGGCGTCGCGGGACGGCCGTACGCCATGGCAGACCGCGCCGACCTGCTCGGGCGGCTCCGTCTCGCGCTCTCCCGCCCCGGCGTCGACGGTGTCCTCGCCTCCGCCGACATCCTCGACGACCTGCTGCTCCTCGGCGCCCTGGAGGACCGGCTCGCCGTCGGATCCATGAACCGCGGCGGCCTCGCCGGCGCCGCCTTCGAGCTCGACGACCGCTTCACCGGACACCGCCCCCAGGACCTCGCCCGGCTCGGCTTCGACGCCGGCAAGCTGCTGCTGCGCATCGACCCCGACGACCCCGGCTCCCTCACCACCCTCCACTCCGCCGCGCGCGCCGTCGACGAGATGGCCGCCCTGCGCCTGCCCGTCTTCGTCGAACCCTTCCTCTGCCGCCGCGACACCGCCGGCCGCCTCCACACCGACCTCTCCGCCGAGGCCGTCACCACCTCCCTGGCCATCGCCTCCGGACTCGGCGGCACCTCCGCCTACACCTGGCTCAAGGTCCCGGTCACCGGTCACCCCGACGAGATGGCCCGCGTCATGGGAGCCACCACCCTCCCCGCGGTCCTCCTCGGCGGAGACCCCGGCGCCGACCCGGCCGCGCAGGAGGCCACGTACGAGAAGTGGCGTGCCGCGCTGCGCCTCCCGACCGTCCGGGGGCTCGTCGTCGGCCGCTCGCTCCTCTATCCGCCGGACGGCGATGTGGCCCGGGCCGTCGACACGGCGGCGGGTCTGCTGGACGAGGAGGAAGGGGTAGACACACGACCATGAGCTCCTTGCATCTGCCGGCCGGAACCGCCTCGCGCGGGCCCTACGCCCTCCACGTCGACCCCGAACGGGCCGGCTGGGCCCACTGCTCCCTCCGAGTTGTCGAACTGCGCCCCGGCGAGAGCCATCTCCTGGACACTGGGGACAGTGAATGGATCGTGCTTCCGCTCACCGGCGGCTGTACGGTGCACGTAGCCGGCGAGACCCTCCAACTCCACGGCCGGGACAGCGTGTTCGGCGGAGTCTCCGACTTCGCCTACGTGCCCCGTGACACCCGAGCCCAGATCGCCTCCGGTGCGGGAGGCCGCTTCGCTTTGGCAGGAGCGAAGTGCGAGCGACGACTCCCCGCTCGCTACGGCCCCGCGCCGGAGGTTCCCGTCGAGGCCCGCGGCAGCGGCGCCCAGGCACGGCACGTGCGGAACTTCGCCGCGGCGGGCGTCTTCCCGTGCGACCGGCTGATCGCCGTCGAGGTGATCACCCCGGGCGGCAACTGGTCCTCCTACCCGCCCCACAAGCACGACGAGCACCGCCCCGGCGTCGAGTCCGAGCTGGAGGAGATCTACTACTACGAGATCGACCGCGCCGGCCTCGGCTACCAGCGGATCTCCCCCTCCCGCCCCGGCGGCGCCGACCTCCTCGCCGAGGTCGGCAGCGGTGACGCCGTCCTCGTGCCGAACGGCTGGCACGGCCCGTCGATCGCCCAGCCGGGCCACGACATGTACTACCTCAACGTCATGGCGGGGCCGGGAGCCGAACGGGAGTGGAAGATCTGCTTCCACCCGGACCACACGGAGGGATACAAGTAGTGAGTGCTCTCACCGTCGCCCAGGCGCTGGTGCGCTTCCTCGCCGCCCAGTACACCGAACGCGACGGCGTGCGACAGCGGCTGATCTCCGCGACCTGGGGCATCTTCGGGCACGGCAACGTCGCCGGCGTCGGCCAGGCACTGCTCGAGTACGCCGACTCCATGCCGTACCACCAGGGGCGCAACGAGCAGGCGATGGTGCACGCGGCCGTCGGCTACGCACGCCAGTCGAACCGGCTCTCCGCCCACGCGGTCACGACCTCCATCGGCCCCGGCGCCACCAACCTCGTCACCGGCGCCGCCCTCGCCACCGTCAACCACCTGCCGGTCCTGCTGCTGCCCGGCGACACCTTCGCCACCCGCCCCGCCGACCCCGTGCTCCAGCAGCTCGAAGTCCCGTACGCCGGCGACCTCTCCGTCAACGACTGCCTGCGGCCGGTCTCGAAGTACTTCGACCGGATCACCCGCCCCGAGGCGCTCATCCCGGCCGCGCTCGCCGCCGCGAGGGTCCTCGCCGACCCCGTCGAGACCGGCGCCGTCACGCTCGCGCTGCCGCAGGACGTCCAGGCGGAGGCGTACGACTGGCCGGAGGAGTTCTTCGCCGAGCGCGTCTGGACGGTGCGCCGGCCGCGCCCGGACCGGGCCGAACTCGACGCGGCGGTACGGGCCGTCAGGGCGGCCCGCAGGCCGCTGATCGTCGCGGGCGGCGGGGTGAAGCACAGCGGCGCCGAGGACGCCCTGCGCACCTTCGCCGAACGCGCCCGTATCCCCGTCGCCTCCACCCAGGCCGGCAAGGGAGCGCTGCCGTACGACCACCCCTGCGACGTCGGCGGCATCGGCCACACGGGCACCGCCACCGCCGACTCCCTCGCGGCCACCAGCGACCTTGTCATCGGCGTCGGCACCCGCTACACCGACTTCACCACCGCGTCCGCCACCCTCTTCCCCGAGGGCGTCCGGTTCGTGAACCTCAACATCGCCGGCTTCGACGCCCACAAACTCGGCGCCCAGCCGCTCGTCGCCGACGCCCGCGAGGGCCTCACCGCGCTGACCGAGGCACTCGGCGGACACCGCGCGGACGACCACTCCTGGACGGTCTCCAAGGAGGACTGGCAGCGGCGGACCGACACCGCCTACGCCGTCCCGGACGAGGACGCCCGCCCCACCCAGACCCAGGTCCTCGGCCTGCTCGACACTCTGGTCACCGGGGACGACATCCTGATCAACGCCGCCGGTTCGCTCCCCGGCGACCTCCACAAGCTCTGGCGGGCCCGGTCCTCGGACCAGTACCACGTCGAATACGGCTACTCCTGCATGGGTTACGAGATGCCGGCCGCGATCGGCGTGGCGCTCGCCGCCCCCGGCCGGCCCGTCTGGGCCCTCGTCGGCGACGGGACGTATCTGATGAACCCCACCGAACTCGTCACGGCCGTACAGGAGCGACTGCCCATCAAGGTGGTCATCCTGCAGAACCACGGATACGCCTCCATCGAGGGGCTCTCGGAGGCCGTCGGCGGCGAGGGATACGGCACCGCCTACCGCCACCGCGCCCCGGACGGCACCTTCACCGGGCCGCCGCTCCCCGTCGACCTGGCCGCCAACGCCGCCTCCCTCGGCATGCGGGTGCTGCGCGCCCGCACCGTGCGTGACCTGCGAGAAGCCCTCGCCGACGCCCGGGCGTCGACCGTCCCCACATGTGTCTACACCGAGACCGAAACGGCAGACACAGTGTCGGGCGCGCCCCCCGCCCAGGCGTGGTGGGATGTGCCCGTGGCCGAGACCGCGACCCGCGCGTCGGCGGTCAAGGCCCGGGAGGAGTACGACCGGAACGTCACCGCCCGACGCCGCCACCTGTAACAGCCAGAAGGAGCATTCCGTCATGACGAAGACCGTCAACCACTGGATCGGTGGCAAGACCGTCGAGGGCACGTCAGGCAACTGGGGCCCGGTCACCGACCCGGCCACCGGTGCCGTGACCACACGGGTGGCCCTCGCCTCCGTCGACGAGGTCGACGCGGCCGTCGCCGCCGCGAAGAACGCGTACCTGACCTGGGGCACGGCCTCGCTGGCGCAGCGCACGACAATCCTGTTCAAGTTCCGGGCGCTGCTCGACGCCAACCGCGACGCGATCGCCGAGCTGATCACCGCCGAGCACGGCAAGGTCCACTCCGACGCGCTGGGCGAGGTCGCCCGCGGTCTGGAGATCGTCGACCTGGCCTGCGGCATCACCACCCAGCTCAAGGGCGAGCTGTCCACCCAGGTGTCGAACCGGGTGGACGTCGCCGCGATCCGCCAGCCGGTCGGTGTCGTCGCCGGCATCACGCCGTTCAACTTCCCGGCCATGGTGCCGATGTGGATGTTCCCGATCGCCATCGCGTGCGGCAACACCTTCATCCTCAAGCCGAGCGAGAAGGACCCCTCCCCGTCGCTGAAGATCGCCGAACTGCTCGCCGAGGCGGGCCTGCCGGACGGGGTCTTCAACGTCGTCCACGGTGACAAGGTCGCCGTCGACCGTCTCCTGGAGCACCCGGACGTCTCGGCGATCTCCTTCGTCGGCTCGACCCCGATCGCCAAGTACATCCACGGCACCGCCTCCGCGGCCGGCAAGCGCGTCCAGGCACTCGGCGGGGCGAAGAACCACATGCTGGTCCTGCCGGACGCGGACCTGGACGCGGCCGCGGACGCGGCGGTCTCGGCGGCGTACGGCTCCGCGGGCGAGCGCTGCATGGCGATCTCCGCCGTCGTCGCGGTCGGCGCCATCGCCGACGAGCTGGTGGAGAAGATCCGCGAACGCGCCGAGAAGATCAAGATCGGCCCGGGGAACGACCCGGCGTCCGAGATGGGCCCGCTCATCACGGCCGTCCACCGCGACAAGGTCGCCTCCTATGTGAAGGGCGCGGCGGACGAGGGCTGCGAGGTCGTCCTGGACGGCACCGGCTACACCGTCGAGGGGTACGAGGACGGCCACTGGATCGGCCTCTCGCTCCTGGACAAGGTGCCGACCACCGCCAAGGCGTACCAGGACGAGATCTTCGGCCCGGTCCTCTGCGTGCTGCGCACCGACACGTACGAGGAGGGCGTCGCCCTCATCAACGCCTCCCCGTTCGGCAACGGCACCGCGATCTTCACCCGCGACGGCGGCGCGGCCCGCCGCTTCCAACTGGAGGTCGAGGCCGGCATGGTCGGCGTGAACGTGCCGATCCCGGTGCCGGTGGGCTACCACTCCTTCGGCGGCTGGAAGGACTCCCTCTTCGGCGACCACCACGTCTACGGCAACGACGGCGTGCACTTCTACACCCGCGGCAAGGTTGTCACCACCCGCTGGCCGGACCCCTCCGAGGCCCCGTCCGGCGTGGACCTCGGCTTCCCGCGCAACCACTGACGCACCCCGGCCCGACCGGAAAAACGACTGGCCCCCGGGGTGCGCGACCGCGCACCCTGGGGGCCATGTCCGTTCCACCGAAATATCAGATCCGCGCCAGCCACACCGACTCGACGGTGACCGTCTATCAGGCGTACGACCCGTCCATCGGCCTGCCCGCCGCGCGGGACGGGCGGTTCCCGGCCGCGTGGAAGCGGGAGCGGATGACATGGATCAAGCCGTCGTTCCTGTGGATGATGTACCGCTGCGGCTGGGGCCTGAAGGAGGGCCAGCAGACGGTCCTCGCCGTCGAGATCACCCGTGAGGGCTTCGAGTGGGCCCTGCGCCACGCGTGCCTTTCGCACTACGACCGGGGGTTGCACGCCGATCGGATGTCCTGGAAGCGGGAGTTGCGGCAGTCACCGGCTCGGGTCCAGTGGGATCCCGAGCGGGATCTGCGCCTCGCGGCGCTCCCGTACCGCTCGCTCCAGCTCGGCCTCGCGGGCGAGGCCTCACGGGCCTACGCGGACGAGTGGACCGTCGCCGTACGCGACGTCACCCCGCTCGCCCACCGGATCCACGCCCTCGTCCGCGCCGGCGAACTCGACGCCGCCCGCGCGGAACTGCCCGAGGAGCGTCCGTACCCGGCGGGTCCGGAGCTCCTCGGGCGGCTGGTCGCCTCGGTCGTGTCCTAGAAGACCGAGTTGCCGGACGGTCGTGTCCTAGAAGAGCGAGTGCAGCAGCTTGTTCGGGGAGCCCGTCCTCGGGTCCTGCACCTTGCCGCTCGTGGCGTTGTTCACCAGAGCGTCACGCACCTGCGCCGGGGTCGCCGTCGGGTGGTTCGCGAGGTAGAGCGCCGCGACGCCCGCCGTGTGCGGGGTGGCCATCGAGGTGCCCGAGATCGTGCTCGTCGCCGTGTCGTTGTCCTTCCACGCCGACGTGATGGAGACGCCCGGCGCGAACAGGTCGAGACAGGTGCCGTAGTTGGAGAAGGACGCGCGCTTGTCGGCGGAGTCCGTCGCGCCGACCGTGATCGCCTCGGGGACGCGGGCGGGGGAGTAGTTGCACGCGTTCGCGGGCCAGCCGAGGATGTTGCCGTTGCCGGCCGCCACCGCGTAGCTGACGCCGGAGGCGATGGAGCGCTTCACCGCGTCGTCGAGAGAGGTGTTCGCGCCGCCGCCCAGGCTCATGTTGGCGACCGCCGGCTTGACCGCGTTGGCCGTCACCCAGTCCACGCCCGCGATGACCCCGGCCGTCGTGCCGGACCCGGTGCAGTTCAGGACCCGTACCGCCACCAGCTTCGCGGCCTTGGCCACGCCGTACTTCGCGCCGCCGACCGTGCCCGCCACATGGGTGCCGTGGCCCTGGCAGTCCTGGCCGTTCTGGCCGTCGCCGATGGTGTCCGTGCCGACCCTGGCCCGGCCGCCGAACTCGCTGTGGGAGGTGCGGATCCCGGTGTCGATGATGTACGCGGTGACGTTCGACGCGCTCGTGCCGTACGTGTACGTCGTCGACAGCGGCAGGTTCCGCTGGTCGACCCGGTCCAGGCCCCAGGTGGCGCCGTTCTGCGTGTCGGCCATCCGAACGGTCGCGTTCTGCTCGACGTACGCCACCCGGGGGTCGGCGGCCAGGGACGCGGCCTCGGCCTTCGACATCGTGCCCGAGAAGCCCTTGAGGGCGGCGCGGTACTCGTGCTGCGGCGTGACGCCGAGATCGGCGGCCTTGGTGGAGCCGTCCTTGAGGACGACGATCCAGCTGTTCTCGACGGCCACCGAGGCCGGGGCGAGCCGGAGATCGCCCAGCGGAGCGGTGGGGGCGCCCTGCGCGGTGGGTGAGGCGACGAACTGGAGGCCGGCGGCGAGCGCGAGGACGGGGACGAGCGCTCCGACGCGGCGGGATATGGAGGTCATGTGGTGGGGCACCTGGACCTTTCGCAGGGGGATGAGGGCACGCGCGACACGCCCGGTACGGGGTACGGGGGTGCGTGACGCGTGGGTGTCCCACAGGGTCTCCCTGTTGTCATGCATCGCACAAGAGTGCGTCAGGTGCTGTTTTCGTCGAACTCCCAGGTCCGGATGGTGAAGACCCCGTCGTCCACCCCGCCCGCCGACCGGTAGGTCGCCAGCGCCGTGTCGTTGTCGGTGTCGACGCCCACCCACAGGTCGTAACAGCCGCGCCGTCGCGCCACCGCCACGAGCGCCTCGGTCAGCGCCCGCCCGACGCCCCGCCGCCGGTGCCCCTCGTCCACCGACAGCTCGTACAGGCACATCTCCGCCCCCTTGTCCGGGTGGAGCATCTCGACCCCGGAGACGAAGCCCGCCGGGAACCCGTCCTCCGTGTACGCGATCAACATCAGATGCCCGGGCGATGCGAGGAACCGCTCGGCCCACTCCTGCCGCGGCGGACCGTCGTAGAGGTGCTCCGCCGCGAGCAGCTCGGCCACCGTGGTCGCCTGCCGGATCTCCATGCTCAGCCCCCCGGTCGCCCGGGCGCGCATACCGCGCCTGGTGTACGGCGACGGTACTGCGTACGACTCGGGGAGGCCGCCGAATTCCGCCTGGGGACAGCCGTGCCGCACAGGATGCCCGCCTAGGCTCGGACGCATGAAGCTCCGACTTCCCCGGTGGGCCGCGATCACCGCGGCCCTCGCCGTGCTCGCGGGCGCCGGCACCTGGACCGCCGCCGCCTCCGACGAACCACCTCCCGTGGGCCGCGCGGACCAGGTGATCGACGTGCCCGGGGCACGCCTCGACACCTCGTACTTCACCGCCGGCTCTCCGTCCGCCCGCAGGCCGGCCGTCCTGCTCGGGCACGGCTTCGGCGGCTCCAAGGCCGACGTCCGCGCCCAGGCCGAGCGGCTCGCCCGGGACGGATACGCCGTCCTCACCTGGTCGGCGCGCGGATTCGGCGCCTCCACCGGGCAGATCGGGCTCAACGATCCCGACCACGAGGTCAAGGACGTCCAGAAGCTCGTCGACTGGCTCGCGCGACGGCCCGAGGTACGGCTCGACAAGGACGGCGATCCGCGCGTCGGCGTCACCGGCGCCTCCTACGGCGGAGCGATCGCACTGCTCGCCGCCGGGTACGACCAGCGGGTCGACGCGATCGCTCCACAGATCACGTACTGGAACCTCGCTGACGCGCTGTTCCCGCAGGGCGTCTTCAAGAAGCTCTGGGCCGGGATCTTTTTCACCTCGGGGGCGGCCGGCCCCTCGGGCCTGCCGGGGACGGGCACGGCGGGCGTGACGCCGGACGGGACGGCACCGGACGGGACGGCGCCGGGTGGTGCGGGGTCGGACGGTGCGGGGTCCTCCGAGGCCGGGGCCGGGTCCCCCGGGGGCGCGACCCCGGCTACCGCCACCCCCGCCACCGCTCTCGCGTCCGCGCAGCCCTCGGCCTGCGGGCGGTTCACCCCCGAGCTCTGCTCCCTCTACGAACGCGTCGCCGTCGCCGGGAAACCCGACGCGGCCGCCCGTACCCTCCTGGAAGCCCGCAGCCCCTCCGCCGTCGGCGACCGCATCAAGGTGCCCGCCCTGATCGTGCAGGGCCAGTCCGACTCGCTCTTCCCGCTCTCGCACGCCGACGCCATGGCGAAGACGATCGCCGCCAACGGCGCCCCCGTCGCCGTCGACTGGATCGCGGGCGGCCACGACGGCGGCAACCGCGAGACCGACCGCGTCGAGGCACGGATCGGTAACTGGTTCGACCGCTATCTGAAGGACGACAAGGGCGCCGACACGGGCCCGGCCTTCCGCGTCAGCCGCGCCGGAGGGGTCGACTCCACCGACGGCCAGGCGCTGCTGCGCGGAGCCGGCGCCGACGCCTACCCGGGGCTGTCGGCCGGTGCCACCTCCGTCCCGCTCGTCGCCGCCCGCCCGCGGACCTTCCACAATCCGGCCGGCGCCAACCCGCCCGCCATCTCCGCCGTTCCCGGCGTCGGCGGCGGACTCTCCCAGCTCTCCTCCCTCGGCGTCGGGCTGTCCCTCGACTTCCCCGGTCAGCACGCCCGGTTCGAGTCCGAACCCCGGTCCGCGCCGCTGCGGATCACCGGCGCGCCGACCGTCCGCGTCAAGGTCACCTCGGACAGCGCCGACGGCTCCGCCGTCCTGTTCGCCAAGGTGTACGACGTCGGGCCCGACGGACGTCAGCAGGTGCTGCCCGCCCAGCTCGTCGCCCCCGTCCGGATCGAGGGCGCCCGCCAGGGCAGGAGCGTGGAGCTGACCCTGCCCGCGATCGACCACGAGGTCGAGGCCGGGCACCGGCTGCGGCTGGTGCTCTCCGCCACCGACCTCGGCTACGCCTCCCCGGCCACCCCCGCCGCCTACACGGTCGCCGTCGAGAGCGCGCTGACCGTGCCGACCGCGCCCGCCGTGGCCACCCAGGCGACCGGAATGCCCTGGTGGGTGTGGGGCCTGCCGCTGATCGGTCTCGTGACCGCCGCCGGCCTGCTGCTCACCTCCCGCCGCCGGGTCGCTGCGCCCGCCCCGGACCCCGAACTCGCCGCCGTACCGCTGCAGATCACCGGGCTGACGAAGAAGTACGCCAGATCCGCCGACCGGTACGCCGTACGGGATCTGTCCTTCCGGGTCGAACAGGGCCAGGTCCTCGGTCTCCTCGGGCCCAACGGCGCCGGGAAGACCACCACCCTGCGCATGCTGATGGGCCTGATCACCCCCGACGACGGCGAGATCCGGGTCTTCGGGCAGGCGATCCGGCCGGGCGCCCCGGTCCTCTCCCGGGTCGGCGCCTTCGTGGAGGGTGCGGGCTTCCTGCCGCATCTGTCCGGCCGGGACAACCTGGAGCTGTACTGGAAGGCCACCGGCCGGCCCGCCGAGGACGCGCACATCGAGGACGCCCTGCGGATCGCCGGCCTCGGTGACGCGCTCGCCCGGGCCGTACGGACGTACTCCCAGGGCATGCGTCAGCGGCTCGCCATCGCCCAGGCCATGCTCGGACTGCCGGACCTGCTGATCCTGGACGAGCCGACCAACGGACTCGACCCACCGCAGATCCGCGAGATGCGCGACGTGATGATCCGGTACGCGGCCGGGGGCCGGACCGTCATCGTCTCCAGCCACCTCCTCTCGGAGGTGGAGCAGTCCTGCACCCATCTCGTGGTCATGGACCGCGGGCGGCTGGTGCAGGCGGGACCGGTCGCCGAGATCACCGGCGAGGGCTCCGCCCTCCTGGTCACCCTGGGCGGGCCGGTCTCGGACCCGCTGGTCGACAAGGTCGCCGCACTGCCCGGGATCGCCTCGGTGGTCCGGGCCGACGACGGGCTCCTTGTCCGGCTGGACGGCGCGACCCCCACCGCCCTGATCGGCGAACTCGTGCGCCTGGACGTGCCCGTGACCGGTGTGGGGCCGCACCGGCGCCTTGAGGACGCGTTCCTGACCCTGATCGGAGGAGGATCCGCATGAGCACGACCGCGGAACTGGTGGAGACCGCGCCCGGCTACCGGGCGCGGCACACCCTGCCGCTGCGCGTCGAGGCCGTACGGCAGCTCAAGCGGCGCCGCACCCTGGTCATGGGCGTGGTGCTGGCGGCCCTGCCGTTCGTCCTGATCGCCGCCTTCGCGATCGGCGGCGGCCCGGACGGCAACGGCAACAACCGGATCACCCTGATGGACACGGCGACGGCGTCCGCCGCGAACTTCGCGGCGACGTGCCTCTTCGTCTCGGCGGGCTTCCTCCTCGTCATCCCCGTGGCGCTGTTCTGCGGGGACACGGTGGCCTCCGAGGCCGGCTGGTCCTCGCTGCGCTATCTCCTCGCCGCTCCCGTGCCCCGGGCCCGGCTGCTGTGGTCCAAGCTCACCGTGGCCCTCGGGTTCAGCGCGGCCGCGATGGTGCTGCTGCCCCTGGTCGCCCTCGCCGCGGGCACGGTCGCCTACGGCTGGGGCCCGCTGCGGCTCCCCACCGGCGGTTCGCTGCCGGCGGCGGAGACCCTGCCCCGGCTCGCTCTCGCCGTCGCCTTCGTCTTTGTCTCCCAACTGGTCACGGCGGGCCTCGCCTTCTGGCTCTCCACCCGCACCGACGCCCCGCTCGGCGCGGTCGGGGGCGCGGTCGGCCTGACGATCATCGGCAACGTCCTGGACGCGGTGACGGCGCTCGGCTCCTGGCGCGACTTCCTCCCGGCCCACTGGCAGTTCGCCTGGGCGGACGCCCTCCAGCCCCAGCTGGAATGGTCCGGCATGGCGAAGGGCGCGGCGGTCTCGGTGACGTACGCCCTGATCCTCTTCGCCCTCGCCTTCCGAGGCTTCTCCCGCAAGGACATCGTGTCCTAGTTCCGCTCCGGAGAGCCCCCCGACCTGTCACAGCCACCCCCGTCGAGCCGCTTCCGCGCCCGCGCGGAAGCGGCTCGACGTGCCCAGGGCGTGCATCAGCTCGCCGACCCGGCGGCTGTATGTGCGGGACGACATGCCGAGGCGGGCCGCGGCCGCCTCGTCCGTGAGGCCGGAGAGGAGGGCGTCGAGGACCGGGCGGAGCTGCGGGGGCAGTTCGCGCGGTGGCGCGCCGGCGCCGGCCAGTTCCTCGCCCGTTTCCCAACTCGTGTGATGGGCGCGGACCAGGGCCTGGACGACGACCGGGTCCCGGATCAGGAGCAGGCCGTTGTAGAGCAGCTCCAGATCGAGCGGGACGGCCGCGACCGTACGGTCGACGAGGATCATCTTGAAGGGGATCGCGTCCGTCAGCCGGGCCCGACCGGGGACGTCGACCGTGCCCGCCACCTGAGGGAGTGCGTGGCGGGGCACGATCCGTCTGACCTCGCAGGCCCGCTCCGTCGCGGCCCGCATACACGCTCCCGCCAGCTCCAGGAACGGCTCGGGGATCGCCCGGCCCGCGGAGGCGGCCGGGTCGTCGAAGGTCAGCAACTCGTGCCGCGTCGAGGCCGCGAGGCCGGCCAACACCGCGCTGATCCGGCGCATTCCGCGCACCGGCCGTCCCGCCGGCCGCTGCGCCTCCGGCGCGGCACGGCTCATCGCCGCCCGGGCGAGCATCACGGAGCCCGCAGTCTCTGACACCGCTGACCACCCCCGCCCGATCGGTGTGCCACTCCATGTACGCATGTGACTGCGCACGGTGACAACCCCTGTTGAAAAGGATGGCGAGTCCATGCCACGGTGGTCTGGGCCCCGCCATGATGGGCCCATGGCCACCCTGTTGCTCGCTCTCGCCGTCGCCTCCACCGGTCTCTACGCCGGTTTCATGCTGATCTTCCTCACCGGGATCATGCCCGCGCTCGCCCGGCTCGACGACGCGGATTTCGTCACCGCCATGCGCCGGATCAACCAGTACGTTCCCCGGGCGGTGTTCCTGATCGTCTTCCTGGGCGTCGTGGCCTTTCCCGCCGCCGCGTTCCTCGTGCCCGTCGACGGGCGTACGGACACGCAGAAGTGGCTGGTGCTCGCCGGGTCGGTCTGCGCCGTCCTCAACCATCTGGTCACCATCGGCGGCAACATCCCGCTGAACACGGCGTTGGCGGCCTCCGAGAGCACGGGCGAGACCCCGGCGGCGGTACGGGCGGCCTTCGAGAAGCGGTGGAACGGCTTCCATCTGATCCGTACGGTGCTGATCACCGCCGCGTTCGGGCTGCTGATCGCCGGGGCCCTGGCCTGAACCGGGGGAGCGGGTCACCGATGTGAGCCGGGGCGGGCCACTCAGGGGGGAGCGGCACCGGCTCGGCCTTCTCCCCCGTGGGCGGCCCGCCCGCCGGATCAGCCCGCGGAGCGCCCCGACCGGTACACCGCGTCCCAGTCCGTCGCGAGGACGGTCGCCGCGTGGGCGGCCGACGCCAGGGTGATGTGACGGTGCCAGCCGCGGAAGGAACGGCCCACGAAGTCCCGCAGCCCCGCGCCCTCCCCGACCTGGGTGAAGTCGCGCTCCACCCGCCGCGTCAGCTTGGTCAGGCGCAGCAGCGTGCCGACCGTCGACCCCGTCAGATCCGTGATCCAGATCCGGCTCACCGGCTGCCGCGGGTCGTCCCACTCGCCCAGCAGCAGCAACGGCCGCGCCCGCTCACCGGGCGGCGCCGGCAGCGCCACCCGTACGACCGTCGCGAGCGAGGTGCGCGACGTCCGGGAGGGCGCCGCGGTGTCCAGCCAGCCCACCGGCCGGCGCAGGCCCTTGAGCGATTCGAGGATCTGCTGCGCCGGCAGCGGTCCGGCGCCGAAGCCGGGCATGGCCCGGTCCGCGACCGACAGCCTGCAGGAGGCGCCGATCCGGGCGATCACCGGCACCCGGGCCGCGGCCAGCCGGTTCAGCGCCGTCCGCGCCGTCCCGCCGCGGAGGTCGATCAGCAGCGGCTTGCGGATGACGTCCCGCCAGCGCGCGGTGTCGAGCGCCGCCGCGACCGCACACTCCTCGAGCGTCTCCTCGCCCGCCCCCTCCGGAACGTCCGCGCGGTCGCGCCGCGTCCGGTCCTTGACCCAGAGATCGGGCAGGAAGAGGCGCCAGTTGACCGGCACGCTCAGCTCCTCGGAGGCGAACCACACCCCGAACGCCTGCTGCCCCTGGACGACCTGCCCCCGCTCCGGGTCGAACCTGCGGTCCACGCCCACCGAGTGCTCCCCGGCCTTCGGTATCGGCATCGACCGGACCACCCACGCCTGCGGGCAGCTGTTCCGCTCCAGGACCCCGGCGAGCGCGGACCGCATCGGCCGCCAGTCCCAGGTGGAGCTGGAGATGAAATG
The DNA here is from genome assembly GCF_053591435.1 of Streptomyces sp. NPDC003027. NCBI lineage: Bacteria > Bacillati > Actinomycetota > Actinomycetes > Kitasatosporales > Streptomycetaceae > Streptomyces > Streptomyces sp. NPDC003027. Next base: position 51,365 of record NZ_JBSFTU010000029.1, on the reverse strand, counting down.
GTGCAGACTCTGCTCGGCGGCGGGGCCACCGATCTGTGCGGCGATGTTACGGATCGACTTGCGGCCCTGTGCGGTCAGCAGCCCCCGAAGGTACTGCTCCGCCTTCAGGCGCTGATCGCGCCGGGGAAACCCCGAGAAGAGCGTGGCGCAGAGCTCGTCGTAGACATCGTCGGTCACCACGTTCCGGTACGGCGCCGGCTGCGGCCCCTGCTCGGTGCGGTGCTGGATCCCCAGTGATTCGAGAACGGTCCTGCGCTTGGTTGCGACGGAAGTACTCACGACACTCCTGCCCGACGGTTTCGCAGCTCCCTCCAGCTGCCCCTCCACCGTCGCCCCTCGGGTGCCTCGCGGACGAGGTGTACCCGGCACCCCTCTGGGCCGCCGGATGGTGGCCGGACCACCAGGGGCGGGGCTCGGCCGCGAACGTGTCACCCGGAAGTCTGTTCACCGTCCGGCGCGGAACCGATCTGACAGACTCCGCACGTCCGCTTTGACGCGGGTGCGGGACGGGCCGACCATCGCAGGACGAGGCGGCACGGGCCGGTCCCTGGTTAATGCCCCAGGCCAGGGGGCCGCGCCTGTCCGCCTCGCTCAGTCGGCGTCCCGCGCCGCCCCGGATGGACGGGGGTGTTGTGGACGTACGGAGAAACCCCCGTACCGCGTCTGGGAGTTCTTGCCCCGATACATCGAGGGCGAAGTCCGCGAGGCTGGACGGCTCCGCCACCCGGCGCCCAGGCTCGTGATGCTCGGCCCCCACCGCCCCGAACTGGGCTCGCACCTCTTCGCCCCCGGCGGCTGCGACGCGCACAATCCGGGCACCGCCTGCGTCTTCACCGGCGATCTGTACGGCGGGGACTTCCCCCGGCTCGACCATGACGACGCGGGCCGGGCGGCCGCGCTGCTGGACTCCTGGCCGATTAGCCTGGCGGGATGGGATTCCGCGGGCAGCTGCCGGCCGTCGCGGCCGTGGCGGCCGGTGGCGCCCTCGGCGCGGCCGCGCGCTATGCCGCGGTGCTTGCCTGGCCCACCCCGCCGGGCGCCTTCCCCTGGACGATCCTCACCGTCAACGCGGCCGGCTGCGCGGCGATCGGCGTCCTGATGGTCCTGGTCACCGAGGTCGCCGCCACACACCACCGGCTGCTGCGGCCCTTCCTCGGTACGGGGGTGCTCGGCGGCTTCACCACCTTCTCCACGTACGCGCTCGACACGCACTCCCTGCTGACCGCCGGGGACGCGCCCCGGGGCATCCTCTATCTGGGAGCGACGGTGGTCGTGGCCCTGGCCGCCGTCCGGGTCGCGACCACGGCGACCCGTGGCGCTCTGGCGAGGAGAACGCGATGACGAGACTGGCGGGCAGGGCCCTGCACGAGGGCCTGGTGATCCTCGACGACTGCGAGGTCATCCGCTACGCGGGCCGGGAGCGGCCGGGGTGAACTGGCTCCTGGTGATCGCCGGGGCGGCTGTCGGCGCACCCCTGCGCTATCTCACCGACCGCGCGGTCCAGTCCCGCCACGACTCCCTCTTCCCCTGGGGCACCTTCACGGTGAACGTGGCCGGCTCCCTCGTCCTGGGCCTGCTCACCGGCGTCTCCTCCGCCCAGACCCACCTGCTCCTCGGCACGGGCCTGTGCGGGGCGCTGACGACGTACTCCACGTTCTCGTACGAGACGCTGAAGCTGTACGAGAGCGGTGCCCGCGGCTACGCCCTGGCGAACGTCGCGGGGAGCGTGGCCGCCGGTCTGGCGGCCGTCTGGCTGGGAGCCGGAACGGCCGCGCTCCTGTAGGTCTTTCCTCGGCCTCCTGGCTGCTCAGCCGAGCGATCCCAAGGGAACGGAGAACAGCACCCGTTCCGGCACGACCTTGTCCTGCCAGCCGCTCACGCGCGGATCGACCCAGTTCGCGCCGGCGTCGGCGGCCCATTCGGTCTGGCTCCGGACCGTCTTCGTGCTCCACCACAGCGACATGCCCTGTGAATGCTTGGCCCAGCACGCCGTCGGCGCGTCCGTGCCGGTGCACGTCGTGGCGGAGGCGCCGTTCAGATCCTGCCGCCACGGCACACCGTGCTGTCCGGCGCCGCCGCGCGCCTTGGGCACGTACCAGCGGCGGACACCGGTGGTGGGGTCCTGTACGAGAGTGCTCCCTGGACGCCGACGACCTTCGTCCGGTACGCCTCGGCGGCCCGCACCAGGCCGGAGGAGTCCGCGGCCAGCGGCATGCCGCTCTCCGAGGGCGCGGCGAGGCCGTAGCGGAACAGCCGCGCGGGCTGGGTGCCACCGGAGGAGAACCACTCGTTGGCCACGATGCTGTCCGGGGTCGTGCTGCGGTCCACGGAGACCGAGGCGAAGCAGGGGACGCCGGCGCTGTCGGCAGCAGAGCACTTGGCGCTCAGGCCGTACGACCCGATCGCGGGCATGACGGACTGATAGCCGTGGGCCGAATAACCTCCGCTGACGCGGCCGATGGCATCGCCGCTCACGGTCGCCTGCAGGATGTGCTTCATCGAGAAGACGAACATCGCGTTGTTGCTGTGGTCGCCGTTGGACGCCGTGACGATCAGTTTGTCGCCGTACCACGCCATGCCGTGATGCCCTGAGGAAGCCATCGCTGCGTGTAGGCGTCGCCCTCGGCCCAGCAGTACGCGGAGGCCGCCGTGGGCGCCTTCGGAAGCGCCGCCGTCTCGGCGGCGTGGCACGCGGGGTCGCTGCTCGGGGTTCTCATCCGGTGGTTCGCGCTGCGCAGCACGGTGTCCACGCCCACGTTCGGCAGCCGCGCGTCGAGTTCGGCGACGGTGCTCGCGGACACCCGGCGTTCGGCCAGCTCCAGCTTCGACAGCTCCGCCGCCGACGTCACGGCCGTGAGAGCGCCCGGATCGGCCTCCACCGCCCCGGCACCCGAGGGCGCCAGCAGCACGACGACGATGCCGGCGACGACGGCGAGCCGACCGCGCCGGCGGGTCGATCGGTGAGGTCTCCGCACGGTCGGGGCCGCCTTGTCGGTCGGAGCGGGGAGGACCCGGGCCGTCCATACGAGACGGCACGCATTGTCAAAGATCACGGGACCGGCCGGCTGCCCCACTTTGCGCCCTGGCCGGCAAAAAAGACCCTCCCGAAGGGAGGGTCTTGATAAAAGCGCCCCCGGCAGGACTCGAACCTGCGGCCAAGTGCTTAGAAGGCACTGGGTGGGTGGGGGAGTGGGGTAGCTCTGACCTGCACGAATGCGCCCAAGGGCCCGCCATTCCCCGGAACTTCGGGTGATTTCGGGACGGCGAAGAAGCGGCGGCCCTGGACGTCGGCGTCATTTGCCTGGCACAAGCTCCAAGAGGCGACCCACGCGGTGCCAGCCGCCGACCAGGATGGCTGCCAGTACAGAGCACCCGACGATGAGCCAGGGGCGCAGGTCGTCGTTCACTCCCAATGCGGGGAGTGTCGGAGAGGCCCCGATTGCTGCCGTCATGGCAGCGATGATGACCAAAGCCACGTGCGCGGACTCCCGCAGCGCGGTGCGCGTCGCGGACGCGGGGGTGACCCCTGAGAGGGCCGCTTCTGGCAGCAGGGCTCCGATGCGGCCCTCTGCAGAGCGTTCCGCGATCGTGGCCAGCATCGCCCCGAGCTGTGGTAGCGCGCTATCCGGCTCTGCGTCGATCTTCAGGGCCTCGGCTCGCAGGGCTCCGGCAACTAGCGCCGCGTGTGAGCGCGCAGCCGCACGCCTGACTGATCTGCGAGGGATCGTCCCGGCATGACGATGAGCGCGAAGGATGGCATCCTCTGCCGCCCTGAGTCCCCAATCGAGATCCCGAAGCTGCGAAGCACGGTCTCCTGGTGGCTGTCTGTACGCCGCCGCGCAAAGGTTGAGGGCATCCAAGGTCCGCATCGTCGCTTGGTGGCGGAAGATGGCTCCTTGTGCCATCCGGCGTTCCATCAGCCACCACACTGGCACTACCAGAGGCGTGGACACTACGACCACGAAGACGAGGCTGCCCCAGCCGTGGGCGGGCTGGTTCGCGACTTCAGGGCGGAGCTGCCACAGAACGTACTTCATCGCCCGTGCAGTCGAGTCGGCTCCAGCGGACTGGGCCAAGTTGTGGAGAAGGATCACCGATGGCTTGATCATCTTCAAGCCCATCAACGCGGCGAAGAGAGCCACGCCCATCGATCTGTATGGTGCTGTCTCGAGAGTCATCCGTGTGTTCCGTAATGCCCTGCGGGTGTGCGGGAAGGACCTTTCCGCCACGCGAAGCGTTTGAAGCGAGGCCCTGAAGTCGCGTACCCGAGTGCGGATCACCCGCTGGTTGACACGGAGACGCCAGGACTTGATCTTCGATCGCGCTTGTGAGACATGCGGAGATATCTGTGCTGGGGTCGTGCGTAGCCAGGCTCAAAGCATCCCTCTCTCGGTACCGATGGACTGATGGTGCCCGGGACGCGCGACTGCTGTGTCTCCTCTAGAAAAGGATCTGCGGCTGGGCTGGGCACGGATGCTGGCAACTGAGGCGGAGTCGGGGCTGGATGAAGGCCGGCCATGCTGTGTCGGGACCCTAGCCGCACCCCCGTAGTCGGGCAGAGCGACAGCGATCCACTCTGCCCGCCCTGGGCGCTCTGACAGGAAGCAGTCCTTCTGCGCAGGGTGACGCGCCGGCGCGGACGCATTCGACCGTGATTCGGCATCGCATCTTTGTGGAGGCAGCCTGGCGCACTCATATGGGTAGAGCGTGTACATCACCTTGGGAGCTCGTGACGTACATGACGCCATCGCTGATCGCGGGGGAGCCGTGGGGGTCCGGACTCACAAGAAGGTCTTGCGATCGGACCTTTCGGCCTGTTGGGAGCTTCCAGCTGGCCAAATTCGCGGCGCGGTCCGCCGTGAACAAGGTGTCACCCGCAACGAGCGGTTGGTGGAGGAGAAGGCCCTCAGTCTTCTTCTCCTTAGCCCATAGGCGGGCTCCAGTCCTCGTGTCGAGAGCTACGAGCCGTCTGTCTGTGTCGCCGAAGATCAATGTCCCATCTGCGACGACCGGCGCCGAGGCGAGACGGGCCTTTGTGTCGAACGACCAAAGAAGTTGTCCGCTCTCAGGGTTCACCGCCACAATCCTCTGGTGTGCTGAGGGACCGTTCGGCTGCACGACCGCATATACGCCTTGGTCCGTTACCGCCCAACCCGGGGACAGAGGAGCGTCGGTCCTGTACGACCAGACCTCACGTCCCTTGGCGACGGCCACTATGCGATCTGCACCAGGGCCTGTTGTGGCGCCCGACGCCTGAGATTCCCTGGCCATGAACAACACGTATCCGGCGGCGGCCTGGGGTCTGGAGACGATAGTGAGCTTGTTTGTGGGAAGAGACCAAAGGGGCCTGAGGTTCGACGGATCGAAGGCGTGCAAGCTGCCATCCTGAGCTGGCGCGTACAGCACATCATTCGAAACGCTCAGCAATCCGTCGCGGACCAGTACCGGATGAGACGCGCGGGGCTTTCCGGTCCGCAGGTCGACCGCATATAGACGGCCGTCTTTGCCGGGGAAGTAGGCGGTGTCCCCATGAAGGGCAGGGCTGCCGGGGTACCGCATCTGGATCAGACCAGACCGCTGCCGAGACTCGAGGTCGATCACATGCAGCCTGTATGCCTCATGTACCACCAATAGACCGTCGGACAGGATGGGCTGCCGAGCGGGACGGGAGGCAGCACGGGTTTGCCAGGGCTTGGGCTTGTGCCGCGCCCGGGGCCCAGCGGACCTGCGGCTCTGGCTATCCGCGCGGTCTGGGGACCGCTGCTTCCGCTTCTTCCGAACCTTGGCCAGTGCGATGTCGTACTGCATCTCGCCACCCATACGAGGGTTTTGCGCGGCCCCCTCCTGGTGAAGACGCTCACAGGCATACCGATAGAGCTCCTGGAGAGTGACGAAACCGTCGCCATTGAGATCAGCGGCACCACTGGAAATGCCTTCGATGAGCATCCCTGTGAAAAGGGACGGTGCGGGCGTACCAGCATCAGGGTGATGCCCTTCCCAAGCCCTCTGCGACCTGGTGCCAGCAGTGATGACGACGCGACCGTGGCCGGCCAGCGCCTCCTCGAATCTCGCCGATTCGTCGCTCTTCGCCCCTGGAAGAAAGAGGCCGCTGTAGCAGCAGTCGAGGATCACGACGATGCTCCGTGCGCGGCATTCTTCGATGGCATCGTGGATGTACGACGCAGGGATTGTCGTATAGGCGGGTCGCTTGGGATCCGTTTGACGGATGGCGAAATGCAGCTTGTCGTTACGGTTCAAGATCCCGTGACAAGAAAGGTACAGGAGGCGCACGTCGTCGCCCCAAGCGGTGAGGAAGAACTCGTAAATCGCCCGCTCCAGCGTGGAGCGGTCGGCATCGATAAGTGTTTGGACCTCGAACGCGCCGATCTCGGGATCACGTAGGAGTGTGTCCAAGCGAGTGCAGTCCACTTCAGGTGAACGGAGTGCTGGCAGGTCCGGATGGTCGTATGTCCCCGTCCCGATGAGCAGGGCACCACGGTTTCCTTTGCCGAACGACTGTGTGGTCATATTTGTCAGGTCTGCTCGGTGGAACGTTCTTCGGTCTGGCGCTCGGCTGGGACCTCGCGGTTAGCGAGGAACTGGTCGATCAAACGTTCCCGCTCAGCAGTCGAGGCGTCACTCAACTCGATCACGCGGCCTTCCAACTCCACCTTGATGCCGCGCACAGGCCTGTTCTTCAGCCAGGTGTCGGCGAGGAGGAGAGCTTGACGCAGGGCAAAGGACGCGGCCGTGACGACAACCGACCCGGCGGCGATCAGCTCGCCGCTCTTGGCCCCGTTCGAGATACCTCCTGCGGAACGCCCCGACCGTACGTCCACTACATCCAGCTCTTCGAGAGCACGGCGCAACTGGCTCCCAAGACGTAGCAGCTCGTCATCGTCAGAGTCGGCAAGCCCCAGAAGTTCCAACCGTACGATCTTGTGCATAGTCCCACCCCACTGTCAGCGCTCTGTGCGCTCGACATTTTACGGAGAGAGTTGGCTGGGCTGGGACGAACGTCGGGACTGGGGCGACAGCCTTCTCCTGGTAGGCACCCGGAGGCCGATCGGCATTTGAGGTTGTCGGGGCGCCACCCATCAGTTGAAGGACCCGCACCGTCCCCGTCCCCCCGCTCTCGTCGCGAGCCTTCGGGGCCTGATCGCGCGCGATCAGCTGAAGCCCGGCGACTTGCTCTTCCCCGGAGAGAAGGGCGGCCTCCTGGCCGGCTCGGTCTACCGGCGCATCTGGGCCAAGGCCCGCGAGGCCGTCCTGCCGGAGCACGAGTACAACTCGCCCGTCGGCAAGCGGGTGTACGACCTCCGGCACACCTGCCTGACCACCTGGCTCAACAACGGCATCCCGCTCGCCCAGGTCGCCGAATGGGCTGGCAACAGCGTCCCGGTTCTGCTCTCCACCTACGCCCGCTGCATCACCGGCCAGATCGCCGAACTCCAGCAGCGCATCGAAGGACCTCAGACTCTCCCGATCATGCTGCTGCCTTCAGGCTCGGTTTCTGGGCGTCGCGCACTCCCTCGAGCACAGGGCTTCGTTCGCTGAGAGCAACACGGAACACCTTGAGGCTGTTGGGCTGAGTACTTGGTGATGGATGTGGCCCGTAGCCGCCGGAGACGGCATAGGCGAGACGGCGCGGGCCAGTGCCATTCACTTTCCCCGCTAGGGCTTCACTGAGCCTGCTGCCTCAGCTCTTTGAGGCGAGAGCGCATCTCCTTGCGTACGGTGCTTCGTTGCTGTGGATCGTGGAGGAGATCCTGACGCCGACGACCGTCCGGACCGGCCTCGCGGAGCCACGCCACGCATTCTGCCGTGGCGTCGAGAGGTTTCACCTCGTCGTCCTCGCGCTCGGTGCACCACTCCTCGATCAGGTCGGCCTCCTCATAGACGCCAACGTTGGCTTCCTGGAACTGGAAGGTGGGGACGAGGACACGGCTGAAGTGCTTGACCCGTCGTTGCAGCAGCAGGTTGATGCCGAAGTGGCTCAGGCAGGCGATCCTGGTACCGGCCTCCAGCTGCGTTGGCGAGACGTGGTAGCACTTGTCAAAGAACGCGGCACACGGCTGTGCGCGGCCGTGTGCCCGCGGGTACGGCTCAGGGAGGAACATGCGGTTGAAGCTGCCGTTCCACTGCGCCCCCTGGACGGTAGTGACCTCAGCCACTGTCAGGCGGTGCGTGAGGTTGACACCGTCGGTCCGCAGCGAGCACGGATGGTCCAGGATCATGGCGGTGATCAGCCGTGTGGTGCCGTCCGCGTCGGATATCGACACGCCTTCAAAGACGTCCCCGGTGAGGACAGGGCGCGCGGTGACGATGTCGTCGCCGCACGCGTAGTACAGGTCGGCCGGGTCCGTTGGCCGCTCCATTTCCTGCGCCACTCGTCACGCTTCCCTCAGGCGGATGGACATTGCGCTGTCGGAGTCGAGGTATACCTCGAAGTCGGATCGGTACCGCTCACGCCAAGCAGGGTCATGAGCAGTGAGGATCTCCTCTACGTCGCTGTGCCCGCTGGCGTGGTCCAGGACGAGATCGGGCCTGTTGTCCGCAAAGAGGTCGATCGGGGTGATGGGAGCCTTCGAAGTGAGAGGCATCTCGAACCAGGAGGCAACCTCCTGGATCAAGTAGTGCTCCGCGATTTGGTCGCAGAGCGCGAGCAGGCTGGCCAGGTGTCGGCGATTCTCCCCGCTAACTCCACCTTGACGACGCCACTTCTGGATGGCGGGGACACTGACCCGCAGCATGCGGGCGATGTCCCGCCAGGAGAAGCCGAGGTCAGAGAGTTCTACGAGGAGGGCGGCGGGGGCTTCCTTGGCGCGCTCGTTGGTCCGCTGCTGCCAGTCGCGGAACAGCAACGCCCTGTGGAACTCTGCGGTGTTCTCGTATACGTCCTGCGCTTGAGAGCGGAGTGATCCAGCCGTCTGAGTCAGATGAGACAGTTGGTTAGACGAGGTGGCCGTGGGTTCTTGGGGCTCTACCAGGCTCTGAGGGGATGGCGCAGTGGGCAGGCTCAGCGCGCGGTGAATGTCAGTGGTCATGGCGCAGGACCTCCTTGCGGTATTCGTCAGTGATCAGCTGCTCGAAGAGCTCGTACGCCGCCAGCCCTGCCTCATCGAACCGGGGTTGGATGAGGGCCCACTCCAGCGGCGGCGTTTCACTGTCAGGCATCCAGTAGCAGTCGAGGTCGACCAGATAGAAGGGACCTGGCGGCGGGGTGGGGCGTCGCAGGTCGCCGGCGGGGTCGACGGCGTAGCCGTCGAAGTTGCCATGACGTAGCACGATGCCTGCTGACGGGGTACCGAAGACGGCCATCCCTTGCCAGGACTGCGGGTGGCTGTTCTGGGCGGTCCGCAGACCGGTAATGCTGGTGAGTGGCGCAGTGATCCACTTGTTCCAGCTCAGGGGCCCTTCGATGTCTGGCACTCGTACCTCGTTGATGTACCGGATGCCAAGGCGCTCGATACCGTCCGCGGGTGCGACAGCCTGGCGGGCGCTGACAGCCTGGCGGAGGAGCTCTCTCAACGCGCTGCGGCGTTCGTACCGGGTGGTTTCGACGACGATTGCATCGTTCCGGAAGGTGATCGAGGCTGCGTTGTCGCGAGCCATGAAGCGCGGATGGACACGCTGGTCCTGAGTCACCCCGGCGTTCGTCATGGTGACGCTTACCTGGCGGGCTGGCCGGAGCAGAGGAAAGGACTCGGCGAGCAGTGCCTTCAAGGCCGCTTGCTGAGCATCTGAGAGCGGCGGTGTGCCCGTATGGCGAAGCTCGACGACGGTGAGCGCCAACGGCGGATTCGGATAGATCTCCCGGTTCCCCATGTCAACCAACCTATCGAGTAGAAACCGAAACGACAACCGTAGATGCAACTGATCGTCGCATGTCTGCCCGTGTGGGTGAACGCGGCCTGTGGGCGTGCCCTTAGCCTCAGAGCGCCCCTGGTGGGTGGTGTAGGAGTGCCGCGTGAGGCGGGTGCGGTTTGGCGCCTGCGGCTACGCGTAAAGCGTGCTGCTGGCGTCGAGGCTCACGCGTTGTGTGGCATGCTGCCAACTGGTCAACGGGTCTGCATGTAGGAGCAAGTCGAGGTAGCGAGCGGCTTCAAACTTCGGGAAGTTTTCGGGAAAGCCAGCCGCCGGAGGCCGCCTCTGGCCGGTTTCAGCCGGACAGATCAAGCCATTCAGAGCCCTTGCTCTGGCACGTCCGCCTCCGGCCGGAAACCACCCCTGACCAGCAAAAAGACCCCTCCCGAAGGAGGGGTCCCGCTGTGCGCCCCCGGCAGGACTCGAACCTGCGGCCAAGTGCTTAGAAGGCACCTGCTCTATCCACTGAGCTACGGGGGCCGGGTGGTGGCCCGGTGGCCGGAGCCCCCTGGTGGGTGGGGTCTGGCCTGCCCGGGTCAAGGATAGGGCTCCGATCGCCTTGGCCCGGTTGCTTCACCTGCGTGGCACGATGTGGAGGTTCAGTGAAGCGGAACGATAATCGCAGGCAGGTGCGATTCCCGCAGCGCTTTTCGCGCCACTTGGCCCGGGTGTTGTGCACTCGTTATGCCTGAGGCGCGCGTCATCGGTTGTTCGGTCGGCGCGTAGGACCGTTATACGCTTCAAAAAGGCTCCAAAATTGGGCATTCTTCGCATGTGGTGACCTTGGACGAACGGCCTCAGCTGATCGACGCACTCTCCGCCCTGCGCGACTGTGTCGCCGCCGTGCGTCTACCCCTCCCCCTTCCAGGCGCCCCCCGCGCCCGGCAGACCCGTGCCGAGCTGCTCGCCCAGCTCGACGACTACCTCGTCCCCCGCCTCAAGGACCCCGACGCCCCCCTCCTCGCCGTCGTCGGCGGCTCCACCGGAGCCGGGAAGTCCACCCTCGTCAACTCCCTTGTGGGGAGGCGGGTCAGCGAGGCCGGAGTCCTCAGGCCCACCACCCGCACCCCCGTCCTCGTCTGCCACCCGGAGGACCACCACTGGTTCGCCGGGCTGCGCGTCCTCCCGCAGCTCACCCGCGTCTGGCTGCCCCAGCAGGACGACGACAACCCCGCCGAGGACCCTCCGGAGGACAACGCGCTGCGCGTCGAGACCTCCTCCGCCCTCGCCCGCGGGATCGCCCTGCTCGACGCGCCCGACATCGACTCCCTCGTCGTGGAGAACCGATTGCTCGCCGCCGAGTTGATGTGCGCCGCCGACATCTGGGTGATGGTCACGACCGCCTCCCGCTACGCCGACGCCGTCCCCTGGCACCTCCTGCGGACCGCGAAGGAGTACGACGCCACCCTGGTCACCGTCCTCGACCGCGTCCCCCACCAGGTCATCGGCGAGGTCTCCCGGCAGTACGAGGCCCTCCTCGACAAGGCCGGGCTGGGAGACGTGCCCCGGTTCACCATCCCCGAACTGCCCGAGTCGACCGGCGGCGGCAGCGGCCTGCTGCCCGACAACGCAGTCGCCCCGCTGCGCGCCTGGCTCGCCCACCGCGCCCAGGACCCCGCCGCCCGCCAGCAGGCCGTCGTCCGCACCGCCTCGGGCGTGATCGACTCCCTCGACACCCGGATGCCCGAGCTGGCCGCGGCGGTCGCCGCCCAGTACGCCGCCGCCGTCCGCCTCGGCGGCGCCGTCGAGGCGGCGTACGAGGAACAAGGGGAGCGGGTCCGCCGCCGGTTGCAGCACGGCGCCGTCCTCGCCGGCGACGCCCGCACCCGCTGGCGCGCCTACCCCCGCGACAGCTCCGCCGAAGAGCTCCTCGACGCCCTCGCCGAATCCCTCGCCGCCCTCGTCCAGTGCGCCGTCGACGCCGCCGAGGAGCGGGTACGGGACGCCTGGCGGCGCGAGCCGGCCGCCGCGGCGCTCCTCGCCGCCCACACCGGGCCCGACCGGGAGACGGCCGAGCGGATCGGCGTGGTGGTACGGCGCTGGCGGCGCGTCCTCGAAGAGCTGGCCGAGGACGAGGTACAGGCCATGGAGCGCGCCACCGCCCCCCGTACCGCCATCCCCGACGCCGAAACCGTCGCCGCCCTGCTCGCCGCCGCCCTCCTCGGCGGGCGCCGCGCCCGGGGCGCCGGCGAACGGCTCGCCGAAATCCTCGGCGCCCAGGGCGCCGTCCGCCTGCGGGACAAGGGCGGCGAACTGGTCACGACGTACCTCGACCGCGCTCTGCACGCCGAACGCGACCGGCTCCTCGCCCCCCTCGACGCCCTCGACGTGACCCCCGAGCCGCAGGCGGAGCTGATCGCCGCGCTCTCCGTACTGCAGAAGGAGAAGTGAGGACCGGTGAGCAGCAGCACGGTGGACGACCGCTGGGACGACGGCCTGATCGCGCGCAGAGCGGCCGAGCGGGGCGGCGAGAGCACGCTCGCCGGTGACGAGGAGCGGGCGGCGGAGCAGGACGGCCTGCCGCCCCTGGGAGGCCGGTACGGAGGCTCCCTGCGCGCCCGCCTCGACGCCCTCCACGAACTCGTCGGCCTCTCCCGTACGAGACTCGACACCGAGACCCTCGCGGAGGCCGGACGCGTACTGGACGAGGCCGCGGCCCGGCAGCGGCTCTCCGCCCGCCATACCGTCGTCGCCATCGCCGGCTCCACCGGCAGCGGCAAGTCCACCCTCTTCAACGCCCTCGCCGGGGTTCCCGTCTCCGAGACCGGCCTGCGCCGCCCCACCACCGCCGCGCCCATCGCGCTCAGCTGGTCCGAGGGCTCCGCCGGACTCCTCGACCGGCTGGCCGTGCCCAGCCGGCTGCGCCGCCGCCCCCTCGCGGGCGGCGCGGCCGACGAGGACCTGCAGGGGCTGGTCCTCATCGACCTGCCCGACCACGACTCGGCCGTCACCACCCACCGCGACCAGGTCGACCGCGTCCTCGGCCTGGTCGACGCCGTGATCTGGGTCGTGGACCCCGAGAAGTACGCCGACGCCTCCCTCCACGAACGCTATCTGCGGCCGCTCGCGGGCCACGCCGAGGTCACCTTCGTCGTCCTCAACCAGATCGACCGGCTGAGCGGCGAGGCCGCCGATCTCGTCCTGGACGATCTGCGGCGCCTGCTCGACGAGGACGGTGTGGCGCTCGGCGAGCACGGCGAGCCCGGCGCCACCGTCCTCGCCCTCTCCGCACTCACCGGCGAGGGCGTGGGCGAACTGCGCGAGCTGCTGGGACGGTTCGTGCAGGAGCGGACCGCGCCGGCGCTCCGCCTCTCCGCCGATGTCGACGCGGCGGCGAACCGGCTCCGCCCGGTGTACGTCGCCGAAGGCCCCACCGGCCTCGGAGAACGCGCCAGGGAGGCCTTCTCGGCCCGACTCGCCGTGGCCGTCGGCGCCACGGCGGCCGGCGAGGCCGCCGAACGCGTCTGGCGCCGCAGCGCCATCCGCGCCTGCGGCACCCCCTGGCTGCGGCTCTACCGCTGGTACGAGCGGATCCGCGAGCACGGCTCCACCGACCCGCGCCTCCAGCCGCCGACCGAGGAGGAGCTGACGGCACGCCAGCGCGTGGAGCAGGCCGTACGGTTCGTCGCCGAGGACGCCTCGCGGGGGCTGCCGGCGCCGTGGGCGCTGGCGGTGCGCGAGGCGGCGGTACGCGGAGCGGAGGGGCTGCCCGAGGCACTCGACGAGCTCGCGGCGCGCGTCGGGGACCCGTCGGCCCGCCCGCCCCGCCCGGCCTGGTGGCCCGCCGCCGTACTGGCCCAGGTGCTCATGACGCTCCTGCAGTTCTTCGGCGCGCTGTGGCTGGTCGGCCAGATCATCGGCGTCGTGGAGCCGGGACTCCTGCCGCCCGTCCTGATCATGATCGCCGGCATCGTCGGCGGGCCGCTGGTGGAGTGGGCGTGCGCGGCCGCCGTCAAGGGGCCGGCGCGGCGGTACGGGCAGGAGGCCGAGCGCAAGCTGCGCGAGGCGGCGGCCGCCTGCGGCCGGGCACGCGTGCTCGACCCGATCTCGGCGGAGCTGATGCGCTACCGGGAGGTTCGCGAGCAGTACGTGACGGTGTCCGGGACAGGGGCGGGCGCGCGGGTCACCCGGCTCGGCGGCGGGCGGTGGGGAGGCATCCGGTCCGGCGCCCGGATGAGGTGAGGCGTCCGGCCCGGTGCGCGAGGCGTCTTCGGCTCCGCGCCCGGATGCGGTGAGGGTCTGGTTTCACCCGGGTGGGTGACGAGGTTGTCCCCAGGCGCTCGACCGTCCACAGCCGCCGACGGGTTCCGCTCGACGGGTCCACCCTGAAGACCGGGCCGACGACTTGGACAGGGGGAGGGCCATGAACGACACGACGGTGACACTGGTCGGGAACGTGGCGACGGGCGTGGAGTACCGGGACACGGCGACGGGAGGGGTGGCGAGGTTCCGCTTCGCGGTGACCGCGCGCCGCTGGGACCGGGAGCGGGGCACCTGGTCCGACGGACACACCAGCTTCTACACGGTCTTCGCCTGGCGGGCCCTGGGCGCCAACCTCGCCGCCTCGGTCTCGGTGGGCGAACCGCTGGTCGTGCACGGACGGCTGAAGGTGCGCGAGGAGGAAAGAGAAGGCCAGCGCAAGACGTTCGTCGACATCGACGCGCTGTCGGTGGGCCACGATCTGTCACGCGGTACGGCGGCGTTCCGGCGCGTGGTGAAGGGAGAGCCGCGGCTGACGGAACGCCAGGAGAACGGCGCCTCCGGCCCGCCCCGCGACCCGTGGGACACCCGCCCGGAGCCGGTGGCGGAGGAGCCGACCCCCTCGGAGAGGCCCGTACCGGCGCCGGCGGCGCGGGAGCCGCAGGTCCTGGAGCCCGCGCCCTGACCGCGAGTTGAGGGGATATATCGACACCGCGACCTGCGCTTCTACGCGAATCGGACCTCGGTCATAACGATTCCGAGACGGAATGGTTATCAGACCGTACGGGCGGGCACCGGGGGCTTCCCCGTCCCTAGGATTCCCGGGTACTCATACGGGACTTGAGTCTGCACCAGAGCCAGTCTCGAGCCTGTTGGGTCTGTGAGTCTGCTGGCGAAGCGCTCCCCCCACGCGGATCGACCATCGACGCGGAGCAGCTCGCCCGGAGGGGAAATTCATGTTTTCTGTTCGGAGGCGCGGCACCGCCCGCCTTGCCGCCGCGACCGTGGTCTCGGGCCTCGTCGCGGCGGGTGCGATAGCCGTCGCGGGACCGGCGATGGCGGACGACGGGCCGCAGAGCTCCGGTGGCGCGACCGCCACGCTCGGCAAGCTCGCCGTCTACGACACCGTGAACGTCGCGGGCAAGGGACAGGTCTCCGCCGGTCTCTTCGAGATGAAGGTCACGCCGGGCGGGGCGCTGCAGACCTACTGCATCGACTTCCACACCGACGCGCTGAAGGGCCAGGAGTACAAGGAGGTCGGCTGGGACCAGTCCTCCCTGCACAACAACAAGGACGCCGGCAAGATCCGCTGGATCCTGCAGAACTCCTACCCGCAGGTGAACGACCTGGCCGGCCTGGCCAAGAAGGCCGGTGTCGCCAACCTCACCGAGAAGACCGCCGCCGCCGCCACCCAGGCCGCGATCTGGCACTTCTCCGACGACATCGACGCCGTGCCGGTCGACGCCAACGCCAAGGCGCTCACCGAGTACCTGGAGAAGAACGCGCAGAACCTGGAGGAGCCGAAGGCATCCCTCAGCCTGTCGCCGTCGTCCGTCGCCGGTAAGACCGGTGAGCGCCTCGGCCCGATCACGGTGAGCACCAACGCCGCCTCGGCCGCCGTCTCGCTCGCCCCGGGCGCCCCCGAGGGCGTCAAGCTGGTCGACAAGGACGGCAAGGTCGTCACCAACGTCGCCAACGGCGGCCAGGTCTTCTTCGACGTTCCCGCCGGTGCCGCCGACGGCGCCGCCGAGCTGACCGTCCAGGCCGACACCACCGTCCCGATCGGCCGCGCCTTCGTCGCCACCAAGGTGAAGAGCCAGACCCTGATCCTGGCCGGCACCAGCACCTCCACGGTCAACGCCAAGGCTTCCGCGACCTGGGCGAAGAAGGGCGCGATCCCGGCCGTCTCGGCCGTGAAGAACTGCGCCAAGGGCGGCCTGGAGGTCACGGCCTCCAACGAGGGTGACGAGGACTTCACCTTCGAGCTCAAGGGCGTGAAGTACACGATCGCCGCCGGTTCCTCCAAGACCGTGACGGTCCCGCTGGCCGAGGACCAGGCGTACGACTTCACGATCACCGGCCCGAACGGCTTCGAGAAGACCTTCAAGGGCGTCTTCGACTGCAAGACGGCCACCCCGGCCCCGACGCCGTCGGAGACCCCGTCCACCGAGCCGTCCCCGACCACCCCGGCGGGCACCACCGGCGGCACGGGCACCGGCACCACCTCGGGCGACCTGGCCGAGACCGGCAGCTCCAACGCCACCCCGATGATCGCAGGCATCGCCGTCGTCCTCGTGGTCCTCGGCGGCGGCGCGGTCTTCTTCCTCCGCAAGAAGAACGCGGCCGGCCAGTAAGACCGTGAACAGCCAGTGACGCGGGGCAACCCACAGTCACCGAAGGCCCCGGTGCGCACCGCGCGCACCGGGGCCGTCGCCGTACCCGGAGGAGTACGGGTTTCCATCGCGGGGTGGACGTCAGGCAAGATGGGGTGTATCTGCCCACTCACTCTTTGCCGGACGGTTTCTCTTGGCTGAGTACATCTACACGATGCGCAAGACGCGCAAGGCGCACGGCGACAAGGTCATCCTCGATGACGTGACGCTGAGCTTCCTGCCCGGTGCGAAGATCGGTGTGGTCGGCCCGAACGGTGCCGGAAAGTCCACCGTCCTCAAGATCATGGCCGGCCTCGAGCAGCCGTCCAACGGTGACGCGTTCCTGTCGCCCGGCTACACCGTCGGCATCCTCATGCAGGAGCCGAAGCTGGACGAGGCCAAGACGGTTCTGGAGAACGTCCAGGACGGCGCGGCCGAGATCATGGGCAAGCTCAAGCGCTTCAACGAGGTCGCCGAGCTCATGGCGACCGACTACTCGGACGCGCTGATGGACGAGATGGGCAAGCTTCAGGAGGACCTGGACCACGCCAACGCCTGGGACCTCGACGCGCAGCTGGAGCAGGCCATGGACGCGCTGGGCTGCCCGCCCGGCGACTGGCCGGTCACCAACCTCTCCGGTGGCGAGAAGCGCCGCGTCGCGCTCTGCAAGCTGCTGATCGAGGCCCCGGACCTGCTCCTCCTCGACGAGCCCACCAACCACCTCGACGCCGAGTCGGTGAACTGGCTGGAGCAGCACCTCTCGAAGTACGCGGGCGCCGTCGTCGCCGTCACGCACGACCGGTACTTCCTGAACAACGTCGCCGAGTGGATCCTCGAGCTCGACCGCGGCCGCGCGATCCCCTACGAGGGCAACTACTCCACGTACCTGGAGAAGAAGGCCACCCGTCTCAAGGTCGAGGGCCGCAAGGACGAGAAGCGCGCCAAGCGCCTCAAGGAAGAGCTGGAGTGGGTCCGCTCCAACGCCAAGGGCCGTCAGACGAAGTCCAAGGCGCGCCTCGCCCGTTACGAGGAGATGGCGGCCGAGGCGGACAAGATGCGGAAGCTGGACTTCGAGGAGATCCAGATCCCGCCGGGCCCGCGTCTGGGTTCCGTGGTCGTCGAGGTCAACAACCTTTCCAAGGCGTTCGGCGACAAGGTCCTCGTCGACGACCTGTCCTTCACCCTGCCCCGTAACGGCATCGTCGGCATCATCGGCCCGAACGGTGCCGGCAAGACCACGCTGTTCAAGATGATCCAGGGTCTCGAGGCCCCGGACTCGGGCTCGGTCAAGATCGGCGAAACCGTCAAGATCAGCTACGTCGACCAGACCCGCGCCAACATCGACCCCAAGAAGACGCTCTGGGCCGTCGTGTCGGACGAGCTGGACTACATCAACGTCGGCCAGGTCGAGATGCCGTCGCGCGCGTACGTCAGCGCCTTCGGCTTCAAGGGGCCGGACCAGCAGAAGCCCGCCGGTGTCCTCTCCGGTGGTGAGCGCAACCGCCTGAACCTGGCGCTCACGCTCAAGGAGGGCGGCAACCTGCTGCTCCTCGACGAGCCCACCAACGACCTCGACGTCGAGACCCTGTCCTCCCTGGAGAACGCGCTCCTGGAGTTCCCCGGTGCGGCCGTGGTCATCTCCCACGACCGTTGGTTCCTGGACCGGGTGGCCACGCACATCCTGGCGTACGAGGGCGACTCGAAGTGGTACTGGTTCGAGGGCAACTTCGAGTCCTACGAGAAGAACAAGATCGAGCGGCTCGGCCCGGACGCGGCCCGTCCGCACCGCGCCACGTACAAGAAGCTGACCCGAGGCTGAGCGTGCGCCATATCTACAGCTGTCCCCTGCGCTGGTCGGACATGGACGCCTTCGGGCACGTCAACAACGTCGTCTTCCTGCGGTATCTGGAAGAGGCGCGGATCGACTTCATGTTCCGGCTGGCCCCGGGCGACGGTTCCCCGTCGTTCTCCGGCGGGTCCGTCGTGGCCCGGCACGAGATCGACTACGTACGCCCGCTGGTGCACCGGCACGAGCCGGTCACCATCGAGTCGTGGGTCACGAAGATGGGCGCGGCGTCGCTGACGATCGCGTACGAGATCAAGGATCCGGACGTCGTGTACGTACGGGCCTCGACGATCGTCGTGCCCTTCGACCTGGAGGCGCAGCGGCCGCGCAGGATCACCGCGGAGGAGCGCTCCTTCCTGGAGGAGTACGTCGACGACGGGATGACGTCCGCCGCATGATCGCGCCGCTGCACTTCGCCGACGCCAGGGAGGCGGCGGACCTCGCCGCCTTCCTGGCCCGGCTGATCCACTACGACCGCGCCGCCGCCGTCCGCCTCCAGGCGGGGGGCGGGGCGCTGGCCGTGTTCGGACGGCCGCCGTCCTTCGAGGTGCTCGCCATCCGTACGGCTCGGCTCGTCGACGCGGTGGGTCTGGACGTCACGGTCTCCGCCGGTGAACTCCTGGAGGGGATCGAGGAGTCCGCCGGCAAGGCGGTCGTGCCGGACGCCGTCACGGGACCGCCGTGGGCCGGTGTCCTGCCGCCTCGGGGCGGCTGGGAACCGGTCACCGGAGTACCGGGCGGCGCGGAGCTGCGCGGCGCCGTCGCGGCGGCGGTCGCCGAGTTCCGGGCACGGGACGAGGAGCTGCCTGAGGAGCGGCGGACGCGGGCCGAGCGCGACCGGATCGGTCGCGAGATCTGGTCGCGGACGGTGGCGGGTACGCGGCTCCCGCTGCGTGCCGTCCACGCCGCCCAGTCGCTGGGCTTCCTCCCGCCGCACGAGGTGCCGGTCGCGCTGCTGGCAGCCGGCCCCTGGCTCCGGCTGCGTACGCCCTACGGCTCGATCGCGCTGCGCACGGTCACGCCGTCGCTGAGCGTCTCC
The DNA here is from genome assembly GCF_053591435.1 of Streptomyces sp. NPDC003027. Classification (NCBI taxonomy): domain Bacteria; kingdom Bacillati; phylum Actinomycetota; class Actinomycetes; order Kitasatosporales; family Streptomycetaceae; genus Streptomyces; species Streptomyces sp. NPDC003027. Next base: position 32,041 of record NZ_JBSFTU010000029.1, on the reverse strand, counting down.
CCGGCGTCACGCCACTGACCGGTCCACCGGTCACGCCGTGGTCGCGCCCCCAGGGCTTCCCTTCCCGGGGCTTCACTCCGCCGCGTTCACCATCGAGGCCGCCGCGTACGTGAGGTAGTTCCACAGCTGCCGCTCGTGCTCGGGGGCGAGGCCGAGCTCGTCCACGGCGTCGCGCATGTGCTTCAGCCAGGCGTCGTGCGCAGCCCTGTCGACCGTGAACGGCGCGTGCCGCATCCGCAGCCGGGGGTGGCCGCGGTGGTCGCTGTACGTGCGGGGGCCGCCCCAGTACTGGATCAGGAAGAGCACGAGCCGCTCCTCCGCCGGTCCGAGGTCCTCCTCGGGGTACATCGGGCGCAGCAGGGGGTCCTCCGCGACGCCCTGGTAGAAACGGCGGACCAGGCGACGGAAGGTCTCTTCGCCACCCACCTGCTCGTAGAAGGTCTGCTCCTGAAGCGTGCCGCGCGGAATCTCGTTCACCGCTCCATGGTCTCAGATGCCCCGGCCGAGTACCGGAGGTCTAGGACGCCCGCCCGGAACCGGGCCGGATGCTCGCCTCCGGGGCTGTCGCGCAGGACAGTGGAGGCATGGGCGCACAGGTGGATGTCTTCGCCGAGGAAGGCGAGCGGGCGCGGCAGGCTCTCGTACGGGAGATCGAGACGTACGGGGTGCTGCGCGACCCCGCCTGGCACGCGGCCTTCTCCGAGGTGCCCCGCCATCTGTTCGTCCCCTATTACTACGTCTCCGGGGTCACCGGGTACGAACGCCTCTGGTCCGGCCACCCCGACCCCGCCCGCCGCGCCCGCTGGCTGCGCGGCGTCTACCGCGACGAGCCGCTGGCCACCCGCGTACGGGACGGGGAGCTGGTCTCCTCCTCCAGTCAGCCCTCCCTGATGGCGCAGATGCTGGAGGCGCTGGAGATACGGGACGGGCACGACGTCCTGGAGATCGGCGCCGGCACCGGCTACAACGCCGCCCTGCTCTGTCACCGGCTCGGCGACGAGCACGTCACCACCGTCGACCTGGACGAGGAGATCACCGAGTCCGCCCGCGCCCATCTCGCCGCCGTCGGCTGCAAACCGGCGGTGATCACCGGCGACGGTGCGCGCGGCTGCCCCGAGCGCGCGCCCTACGACCGGGTGATCGCCACCTGCACCCTGCCCTCGATCCCGTACGCCTGGCTCGCGCAGTGCCGCCCCGGCGCCCTCGTTCTGACGCCGCTGTCCACGGGGCTCGTGCTGCTGCGGGTCCGCGACGCCGCCCACGCGGAAGGACGGTTCCTGGCCACCTCCGCGTACTTCGTCGCGCTGCGCGGCGGCAACGCGCGCTTCGGCCGTGGGCGGCCGATGGGGCTGCCCAGGCAGGCGTACGAGGACGACCGGTTCCGGTTCCTGTTCACGCTGGCCGAGGAGAGCCTGGACGCGCGCGAAGCGCTCTCGCTCTGGCAGCGCGAGGGGCGGCCCGGGCGGGAGCGCTTCGGAGTGACGGTGAGCGAGGGCCGGCAGTGGGCGTGGCTCGACGACCCCGCCGGGCCGTACGCCTGGCCGCTGCCGAGCCCGTGACCCGGGCGAACCGGTGGTCCGGGCCGTCCGGTGTCAGCCGCGGCGGACGGTGATCGTCGTCCAGGCGCCGACATGCACCCGGTCGCCGTCCTGGAGCGGGACGGGGACGTAGGGCTGGATCGGCTCCTCGGCGCCATTGATCGTGGTGCCGTTGGTGGAGTTCTGGTCCACCACCGCCCAGGAGCCGTCCGGCTGCTGCACCAGTACCGCGTGCTGGTGCGAGACACCCGGGTCCTCCGGCGGCACCGACAGGTCGATGTCGGGCGACTCGCCGGTGGACTGCCGGCGGCGGCCGATGCTGACCTGGTTGCCCTGGAGCGGCAGATGCTGCTCGGGGGAGTACGCGGGCAGGTTGAGACCCGTCGCCTCCGGGCCGCTGCGCTGCATCATCGCCAGGAAGTACTCGCGGTCCGGGCCGATGTAGGCCGACCAGCCCATCGGCTGCGGGTGCTGCGGGTGCTGGGGGTGCTGCGGCTGGGACTGCTGCTGCGGCTGTGACTGCTGCGGCGGGTACGGCTGTTGCTGTTGCTGTTGCTGCGGGGGCGGCGGTGGAGGAGGTGCCTGCCGTCCCTGCGCCTGCGAGGGCGGCGGCAGCATCCAGTCGTCGTCCGCCCTACTGGGCGCCGGCTGCGGGGGAGCGGACGGCGGAGGGCCCTGCGGGAACGACGGCGGCGCGGGCGGCTGCCCGTGCTGGAACCCCTGAGGGGGCTGCTGCGGCTGCTGCTGCTGTATCGGGGGACGCTGCGGGGGCGCCTGGTGGTGCGTGGGATCGGCCGGCAGCGGTTCCGCGGGCCGGTTCATCTGCGAGGGCCGCGAGCCCTGGTACTCGTACGGATCGGGCTGCCGCGGCGGGGACTGGAAGCCCGGCGGCAGGTTCAGCCCCGGGGGCGGGCCCTGCTGCGGGGCCGGTGGAGCCATCGGCGTGTAGGAAGTGGCCGTGTTCGTGAGGAAGTTCCAGCGGCACTCCTCGCAGAACGGCGCCATGTGCTCGCGCGGCGTGCGGCACTGCGGGCAGAGCTCCGCCTGCGCGGTCGCGTTCGGGTCGCCGCCCGGACCGAAGCCGGCGGAGGCCGGCGGCGGGCCACCGGGGCCGGCCGGATGACCAGGGCCCCCGGGACCACCTGGGCCGCCGGGCCCGGGATAGCCGTAGGCGGGAGGCGGCGGCGGGGGAGGCGGCGGTACGGCACCCGCAGGCGCACCCGCCCCGGCCATGCGATGGCCGCAGACCTCGCACCAGTCGTCGGAGACCGACTGGTGTCCGTTCGGGCAGGTCGGCATGTCGGTGCTTCCCCCTCTCGTCGTCCGGCTCCCTGGCCGGCGGGCTACTTCTTCACGCGAACGGTCTTGGTGGAGCGCGTCTCGAGAGTCATCTCGTCCGCTTCCGCGACCTTCGCCTTCAAACGCACAGTACCCGTCGCCGCGTCGACGACGTCCACCACCTTCGAAAGGAGTTTCGCCGTGCCCTCGTTGCCGGAGGCGGCCGCCAGCTGCACCGCGCGGCCCAGCTTGGCGGTCGCGCCGTCGTGGTCGCCGGACTTGCGGGCGTTCAGGCCCTGCTGGATGACCTGGGCCAGTTCGACCTGGCCGGTGTAGTGCGCGACCTGCGGATTGATGGACGTCGACATGGCCATGTCGTCCGTCCACACCGCCCGTACGAGCCCCTGGGACAGGGTCCGCGGAGCGCCGCCCGCCGGGTCCGGGATGATCAACGAGACACGGGCGGCGAGCATCTCCTGCCCGATCTGCGCCTGCGGCACCCGCACGCGGATGTGGTAGTCCCGGGACTCGTCGCCCCACGAGCCGGTGGGGTAGTCGCCGGCCCGCGGGCCCGCCTCGGTGCGCCGGCCGGTCAGCTCCTCGACCGTCGGCGCCACCTGCTTCACGAACGTGATCTCCACGCCGACCGGGGTCCACAGGCGCAGGGCAACGTCCGCGACCTCCTTGACCTCCCAGTCGGTCCCCACACCGCGCGCGTCGCAGGTGAACCGTCCGGCGCAGGCCTCCAGCGCGGCCCGCAGGTCCTCAGGCGACTCGTGCTCGTTACGGCCGTCCGTGAGCAGGATGCCGTGCCGGATGGACGCGTCGGCGGAACCGAGCAGCCGGTCCGCGATCCCCAGCCACGTGCCGATCGCCGTACCGCCGCCCGCGCTCAGGCGGCGCAGCGCCTCCTTGGCCCGGGCACGGGTCGTGCCGTCGGCGACGGCGAGCCGGCCGTCGCCGGGATAGACCTCCTTCGCCTCGTGCGTACCGGCGACGACCGCGAAGGAGGTGCCGTCGCGCAGGGCGTCGATGGCGGCGGCGGTCGCGTCCCGCGCGCCTCGCATCTTGGTCGGCGGGTATTCCATCGAACCGGAGCAGTCGACCATGATCACCACGGCGGCGCCGGCCCCCGCACCCGGCCGTGCGTCGGCGAGCGCGCCGCCGCTGGTGCCGCCGCCGGTCGAGGTGACCGTGACGATGGCGCTGACATCGCGGCCGCCCTCCGGCAGGAACTCGTTCTGGTACACGTCCACCGAGAACTGCGGCACGGTCGACTTGGAGAAGTTCGCCATCTGATTCGGCTCCTCGACAACAACGGGCACAACAACGGCGTGAGGACGGGGACGGGCCGGGGGCTGGCGACCGCTCAGGCCGATCCTGCCCCTCGGGATCCCACGGTGAACGGCAGGAGCGCCACTGTTACGTTGTCGTGGCCGCCACCGTCCAGCGCGTGCCCGACCAGGACCTGGGCGCCGTGCAGCAGCCGACCGGCGGAGTCCGGCGGCACGACCCGGGCCATGTCCTCGGCGGCCTCGGCGTAGTTCCACAGCCCGTCGGTGCAGACCACGACCACGCCGGAACGGTCCGGTTTGAACGCGGCCGTGTGCGGGGCCAGTTCGTACGCGTCGGCGCCCAGCCAGCCGGTGATCGCGTGGGCGCGCTCGTCGGCGTACGCCTCCGCCTCGTTCATCAGGCCGGCCGCGACCATCTGCGCGGCCCAGGAGTCGTCCTCGGTGAGCCGGGCGGGCGGCGCGGTGCGGTCGTCCGGCACCCAGTAGACCCGGCTGTCGCCGATCCAGCCGACGATCAGCAGCCCGTCGGCGACGATGGCGCCGACGATGGTGCAGGCCGGAGCGTTCTGGTGGCGGTGCGGATCGTGCTCCATGGCGTCCTGGCCGGGCTGCTCGGCCAGCGCGTTGACCGCCTCGGCGGCGGCGACGATCGCCTCGTGCATGGCCTGCTGGGGGTGTGTGCCACGGGGCAGGGCGGCGAGCAGCGACCGGCCGGCGGCGTCCGCGGCGGCGGCGGAGGCCTCGTCGGGACGGGTCGCCGAGGAGACGCCGTCGCAGACGATCGCGAGGGTGGCCGGGGAGCCGTCGGGCAGCGCGGTGGCGGAGACGGCGAACGCGTCCTCGTTGCGGTGGTGGCGCAGGCCGCGGTCGCTGACGGCGGCGACCGTGGAGAGCTCCTGCTCCATGTGGTCGCGCTCGCGCGGCTGCGCGTGCCCGCAGTTCTCGCAGTACCCGTCGGCGTCCACCCGCCCGGCCCGGCACGCCACGCACACCTTGGCCCCGGCGGCGGGCCGCGCGGCGACCGGCTGCGGCGCGGCGGGCTGCGCGGCGGCCCGCGGGTCGGGCGCGGCCAGGGTGAAGTCCCCTTCCGTGGAAGGGGACGGGGAGGAAGGCGGCGCGGGGGGCGGGGAGGGCACGGGGCCGGTTGCCGCGAGTGCCGCGAGGCCGTCCCCTGACGTCGCCGCCGCGTGCGGCCCGTCCGTGCGGACCGGGATGGTCGGCAGGTCCCGCGCGGGCGCCGGGCCCGCTTCACCGGCCGCCGGCGCCTCCTGGCCGGAGCCGCCGTGCGCGGGTGCCTGCGGGGGCAGGTCGTGACCGCCCGAGTCCATGACGGGCAGGTCGCCCGGGTGCTGGGTCGAGGTGGACAGCGCGTACGGGTCCCGGGGCGGGGCCTCGGGCCAGTCGACGGGGGTGCCGATCGCCACCGTCGGGCGGTCGGACACCGGCTGCGGTGCCGGTACGGCCGTCAGGTCGTATCCGCACGCCCCGCAGAACCGGTCGCCCGACTCCAGTGGTTCCGCGCAGCCGGGGCAGGCGGAGAGTTGGTGCTGGGGCTTCTGGGACATACTCACACCCACGTCCGGGGACGGAAACGGTTGGCCCGCTCCACCAGTTCGATCCTCTCCTCGCCCTGCTGAGCGAGCCGGGCGAGCACCCGGTACGAGCGTTCGAGGCCGAAGCGCAGACCGCGCTCGTCCAGTTCACTGCCGAGCAGCCGCGTGCCGCCGGGCCCCGCTCCGGGACTCCCGGAGAGTACCCAGTCGAGCGCGGTCCCGAGCACCTCGGTCGACAACCGCTCCCGGCGCACCGCGTCCAGGCCGAAGCCCTGGAGCGCGGAGACCTGCGCCGCGGCCGCCGTCAGGTCCTGGCCGAGCGGCTCGTGCGCCGCGCGCCGCCGCAGCCGCGCCCGCACCGCGGCCACCCGGGCCGCGGTGTAGTGGATGGACGCCTCCGGTACGGACTCCAGGGTGCGTACGGCTCCGGCCCGGTCGCCGGCCGCCAACCGGACGCGGGCGAGCCCGAACGCCGAGCTGACGAAGCTCGGGTCGGTCGCCCACACCAGGCGGTAGTACTCCGCGGCGTTGTCCAGCTGGCCGAGCACTTCGGCGCAGATGCCGAGGGCGAGCTTCGGCGCGGGTTCGCCGGGGAAGGCGTCGTAGACCGCGTCGAACGAGAGCGCGGCGTTCTCGTGGTCGCCGGTCACCAGGGATGTGACGCCCCGGTACCAGACCACCCGCCAGTCGTCCGGGTGCCGCTCCTCCAGCGTGGCCAGGGCGCGCCCGGCCGAGTCGGGATCGCCCATCTCCAGCCGGGCGCGCAGTTCGCGCAGCCGCAGCTCCAGGGAGGGGGCGGGCGCGGTGTGCAGGGCGCCGATCAGCTCGGCGGGCGCGGCGGCCGTCAGGCCCGCCAGGAGACCGGCGTTGGGGTCGCCGGGGTCGACCCGGGGCACGGGCAGCGCGAGCGCGGCGGCCCCACCGTCCAGCGGGACGAGGAACGGCCCGCCGACCTGAACCCCGCCACCCGCCAGAGCCCCGGAAGGCCCGGCCGCCGCGGGGGCTCCCGCCAGAGCGCCGGAAGGCCCGACCGCCGCGGCTCTCGCGCGTCCCCGTCCGCCGCGCGGGCCCCGGGCGCCGAGGACCGAGACGTCCTTTGCCGGTTCGGCGAACAGCTCCGTGTCCGTGACCCGGACCTCCGTGCCGAACAGCGTCGACAGCGCCGGCCGCGGCCGGCCCGACTGCAGGGCGACGACCTCCCGCAGCACACCCGTCAGCTGCTCCGCCATCTCCTGCGCGGAGGCGAACCGGCGGGCCGGGTCCGGATCCGTCGCGCGGACGAGGAGCCGGTAGAAGGACTCGTACGTCCGGAAGACCTGGATGTGGTCGGGCTCGGGCAGCGAGTCGGCGAAGACGTTGGTGTACCCCTGGAAGTCGAAGGTGAGGACCGCCAGCGTGCGCGCCACCGTGTACAGGTCGCTGGCGACCGAGGGCCCGACCGCCGCCACCTCCGGCGCCTGGTAGCCGACCGTGCCGTAGATCGCCGACTCGTCGTCGTCCATCCGCCGCACCGCGCCCATGTCGATCAGCTTGAGCTGGTCCTCGGTCTGGATGGCGTTGTCGACCTTGAAGTCGCAGTACAGCAGGTTGCGGCTGTGGAGATGCCCCAGCGCCTCCAGCGCCTCGATGCCGTACGCGCACGCCTGCTCGACCGGCAGCGGATCGCGTCGGCCCTCCGGCGTGCGCCGGTCGTTGGCGATCTCCTTGAGCGACTTGCCGCCGACGTACTCCATGACGATGTAACCGTCCAGGGAGCCCGTGCGCTGGTCGAGGTGCTCGACGAAGTTGTAGATCCGGACGATGTTGGAGTGCTCGATCTCCGCGAGGAAGCGGCGCTCGGAGATCGCCGCCGCCATCGCGTCCTGGTCGCCGGTGTCCAGCAGGCCCTTGAGCACCACCCAGCGGTCGGAGACGGCCCGGTCGACGGCGAGATAGACCCAGCCGAGACCGCCGTGGGCGAGACAGCCCGCGACCTCGTACTGCCCGTGCACGATGTCCCCGCCGCGCAGCTTCGGCACGAAGGAGTACGGATGCCCGCACTTGGTGCAGAAGCCCTCTGTGCGGCCCGGCCGCTCGCCGCGCGAACGGCCCACCGGGGCGCCGCAGTCCGAGCGCGAGCAGAATCGCTTCCTCTCTGGAACCTCGGGGTTCTTCATCACCGCGCCGCGGGGATCGGGGCGCGGCACCTCGGGAATCGTCACCAGGCCCGCGCCGAGCCGGTTGCGCCCGGACTGGCCGGTCGACGAGCCGGAGCTGCGCACCGAGACGGAACGGGCGGTGCTCGTCCCCGACAGCGACCGCGACAGTCGGCCGGAGACCGAGCGCCGGGAGGTCGAGGAGCGCGAGGAGGCGCGGGAGGAGGCGCGCGAACCGCTGCGGGACGAACCGGTGTCCGCGCCGGTCCTGCCCGGCACGGCCATCCCGGTCGGGGTGGACCGCAGCAGCCCGCCGGGCGGGACGACCGGGGCGAGCCCGCAGGTGTCGCAGTACAGCTCGCCGCCGCCCATGTCCTCGTACGAGCCCTCGCACGAGGGACGCTGACAGGTGTTCACCGCTGACTCCCCCTGGCGTCTCTGGGCCCGGACAGGACCTCCGCCGCGGCCTGCTGGTAGCGCAGCACCGCCTGCTCGGCGACCCGCAGGTCGCACGGCGCGCTCCACAGCATCCGGCGCGCCAGGTCGTACCGCTCGATCAGCAGCGGGTCCTCCGCCGCGCCCAGCCGGGCCACCTTCGCCCGGTACGCGTCCAGCCGGCCGCGCAGCTCGGCGCGGACGGCGAGCGGGGCGGTGACGGCGGTCAGGGACTCGCGGGCCCGCATCAGTTCGTCCTCGGCCTCCCGCTCCAGGGACTCCAGGAGCGGGGAGAGCCGGTGCCACTGGGCGTGCCTGCGGTACTCGGCGGCGGTCGCGAGCCGCTCCTGGAGGGCCGTCGGCGGGCCGCTGACGGCGGGCACCTCGGAGGCGGCGATCTTGGCGAGGACCTCGCCGCGCGCGGCCCGTGCCTCGGCGAGGGTGCGGTCGGCGCGCGAGAGCACGTCGCGCAGCCGCAGCAGCCGCTCCTCGGAGTCCTGCCGGACCGCGAGCACCGCCTCGATCTCCCGCCGCACGTCCTCCAGGGCGAGCGCCGCCCGGTCGTACCGTGTGGTGTCGGGCCGGCCTCCGCCGGGCGCCGAACTGCCCGCCGCCGGCCGCCAGAACGCCAGCGGGTCGGTGACGACCTGCGCGCGCAGCGCGGTCAGCTCCGCCGTGATCTCCTCCAGCTCGTCACCGGCCGGGTGCTCCCCGGGCCGGACGCCGACCGAGTGCGCGAGCGAGCGCGTACGCCGCAGTTCGGCGGCGAGCAGGTCTATCCGCGCGGGCAGCGCCGACCAGACGGCGTCGGCGGTCACCACCACGTCGAGCGAGGCCGCGTACAACTCGTTCATCCGGCTCACCAGACGCTCCAGGGTGAAGCTCTCGGAGAGCCGTGGCGGGCCGTCGAGCGACGCCGGGAGCCCCTGCTGCCCGTCGGACACGTGCACGCTCTCGCCCCGCAGCCGCTCGGTCAGTTCGACCAGTTCGGCCGGGCCGGGCCAGCGGCGGCGGGAGCGCAGCTCACGGACGTCGTCCAGGGCGGCGGTGTACGCGTCGAAGTAGGTCCAGAGCCGGGTGATCGTCCTCTCGGTGGTCTGCCAGCGCTCCCTGGTCGTGCCGGTCAGCTCGGCGCCTTCGAGCAGCCTGCGGCCCGCGTGGTCCTGGAGCGCGAGGAGCGAGTCCTCGATCGCCTTGTGCTCCGCGCCGAGCCGCGCCAGCGCACGGTCCACCTCGTCCCGGTCCATTACCGGCCCGGGGGGTCCCGCGACGCCCATCGATCACCTCTCGCTCTACTTGTACTTCGGTGCGGGGGGCCCGGATATCCCGGGCAGGTCCGCCTTCAGCCACTTGGCGTACGCCGCCGTCCAGGCACCCTGCCGGTACCGGACGAGGACCTGGTTGACCCGGCGGACCAGGTCGTCGTTGCCGAGCTTGGCGGCGACGCCGTAGTACTCGGTGGTGAACGGGCTGCCCTTGAGCTCGACGGCCGGGTCCTGGGCGGCCTGCCCGGCCGCCAGGGCGTTGTCGGTGACGACGGCGTCGACCTCGCCCATCTGGAGCCGGGCGAGGCAGTCCAGCTGGTTGGGGACGGTGAGCAGGTCCTTGTCGTGCTCGGTGCCGTCGCCCTCGTCCCTGTACAGGGCGCCGAAGGAGTCGTGCTCCAGGGCCTCGTAGGCGGTCGAGCCCTCGGCCGTGCAGACCCGCTTGCCGCGCAGCGAGGAGTCGTACCCGGTGATGGGGGACTCCTTGGGCGCGAGGACCTGCTGCCCGGCCTGGAAGTAGGCGGTGGAGAAGGCGACCTGCCGGATCCGCTTGCAGTTGATCGTCATCGTGCGGACGACGAGATCGACCTTGCCGCTCTCCAGGGCGGCGATCCGCTGGTTGGTCGGAATGGCCCGGAAGACGATCTTCTGGTCGCTGCCCAGGATGTCCGTGGCGATGGCCCGGGCCAGGTCGATGTCGAAGCCCTCCAGCGCGCGTGTGCCGGGGTTGCGGTACCCCCAGCGGTAGCTGGACTGGTCGACGCCCACGACGAGCCTGCCGCGCTCCTTGATGGCGGCGATCGAGGGGCCGTCGGCGCCGGACGGGGTGAGCGAGGCCTCCGGGTTCTCGCAGGTGTCCGCCCTGACCGGCATGCCGGTCGCGAAGCCGGCACCGGGGCCGGAGACGCGGGGCGGACCCGCCCGGCCTGCTCCGCCGTGCGCCAGCGGCAACAGCGTGAGCGAGGCGGTGAGTCCGCAGGCGACGGCCATGGCGGCGACCCCGCCCCAGCCGCGCAGCCGCGCCAGGGGACGCCGCGGAGCCTGGTGGCGCGTTCCCGTGCCGTCGACGCCGTTGTGCATCCCGCCCCCTCTCACCGGTACTCCGACAGCCTGCGGTTGATCCCCAGGATTGCACCGGCCGCGCCGAGGACCCCGAGCGCGGCCGCGCCGAGCGGGAGTCCGGTCAGCGCGCCCCGCCCGCCGCCGGCGGCGCGGGTGAACTCCCTCTGCTCGTGCTCCAGAGCCTCCTCCAGGGCCGCGTCGACCTGGTCGAAGGACTGCCCGGTGGACTCCTGCGACCCGATGACCCGCGCCAGCGCGCCCTCGAAGTCTCCCGCGTCGTCCTTCTCGCGGACGACCGTGTGGCGCTGCCGCCACTCGGCCGCGCGGTCCGCGGCCTCGCTCACCGGATCGCGCCCGGCGTCGTCGTCGGCCAGCTCCCGGCCCCGGGCGAGCGCGTCCGTCAGCGCCCGCATCCCCGTGGCGTAGTCCGTCTCGTACTTGTCGTTCTTGCCGTCGTCGGTGAGGACCGCGCCTCGCGAGACCATCGCCAGGTTCTCGTTGGCACGGGCCTTCAGGGAGCTGATCCGCGCGGTGTTGAGGACCTGGAGCGAATCCTGCCCGTGCTCGCGCGCCTCGCTCAGTCCGGCCCGGGCGACCGTGTGTCCGCCCGCCAGCCAGAGCAGCATGATCACGGAGGCGGCCGTCGCGGCGAGCAGTCCGTGGTTGAACACCCGGTTCGTCCGGGCGTAGTCGCGGCGCTGGGCCCACAGGAGGGCGGCGAGGGCGAGGATCCCGAGGGCGAGGGAGAGCAGCGGCCAGTCCCGCGCTTCCTCCTCGTCCCGGTGCAGCCGGGCGGTCTCGGACTCGTACAGCCGCTCGGCCGCCGGGAGCAGTTGGGTGGTCATCTGCTGGTTGGCGTACCGCAGATAGGCGCCGCCCAGCGGCAGGCCCTGCCGGTTGGCGGCCCGGGCGCGCTCGATCAGGCCGGTGTAGCGGGGCAGGAACTCGTTGAGCGTGGCGATCTCGCGGGCCGACTCCGTCGAACCCCCGGTGCTCGCCGCCGCCTTGACCAGCAGCCGGGAGGCCGTCGTGATGTCGTCGGCGTACCGCTTCAGCACGTCCGGGGGCTCCTCCGCGCCCGCCAGGAAGGCGCTCGCGGCGGCGGTGTCGGCGTCGGCGAGCGAGCGGTAGATGTCGGCGGCGTCGGCGCTCAGGGGCTGGCTGCGGCTCACCACGTCGTCGGCGGAGGCGGCCCGGTCGGCGACCTCGAAGGCGGTGACCGTCCCGAACGCGATGACCAGCAGGGCCAGTACGGCGCCGAGGACCCGCAACCGGCCGGGTTCGGTGGTCGCGGCCTTGCGCAGCCACTCCCTGCCCTCGTCCCAGGCCCCCCGCCCGGGGGGCGGGGCCGCGCCGGGCGCGGGCGGCGGCTGAGGGGGCAGCGGTCGAGGGGGCAGCGGCGACGGCTGCGCGGGCACGCCGCCGTCCGGGCGCGCGGGCGCGGTGCCCGGCGCCGATGCGGCGGGCGCGTTCGGCGGGTATGTCACGTGACCTCCCCCATGGTCGACGACGGCTGCCCGGCCAGCAGTATGACCTCAGGAGCCCCACCCGCACACCGGAAATGACGCGATCTTGTTCCTATCGTGCCCCATGTCCCGGCCGTCCCCACGGGCGTACCCCCTCCGTGGAACACGTCACCCGGCCGGGACCGGTTCCACCACGAAAGGGTGAACGGGGCGCTCCCCGGTGGGGGAACGCCCCGTTCACCCGGCGGGAAGGGGTCTCAGGAGTAGTGCTCCCGCAGCCGGGTCGCGGCGTCCGGGCCGTCCCCGCAGGCGTCGAGGGCGAGGAGTGCCGCGCCCAGGACCGGCGGCGCGGTCACCACCCCGAGCACCGCTTTCGGCGCCTTCACGGCCAGCAGTTCCGCGATCCGGTCGTCCAGCTCCGGGTGGCGGGCGGCGAGCACGCTGCCGCCGAGCACCACCGGGGCCTGCTCGTCGAGGAGTCCGAGCCGCCCGAGCGCGACCGACGACAGGGCGACCACCTCCTCGGCGAGCCGGTGCACCAGCGAGCGGGCGACGGCGTCGCCCCGGGCGCTCGTCCGGAACAGCACGGGCGTCAGCTCGTGCCGCCGCTCGAAGGGGATGCGGCCCAGATGCAGCGCCTCGATCAGCGCGTACATCGTCTCCAGGCCGAAGTGCGCGGGCAGGGCGCGGGCCAGCTCGGTCGGCTCGCCGCGCCCGTCCTCGGCGCGGGCCGCGAACCACAGGGCCTCCTCGGCCAGCCCGCTGCCGCCGCCCCAGTCGCCGGAGATCCGCCCGATGGCGGGGAAGCGGGCGGTCCGGCCGTCCGGCAGCATGCCGACGCAGTTGATCCCGGCGCCGCACACCACCGCGACACCCCGGGGCTCGTCGAGGCCGGCGCGCAGGACGGCGAAGGTGTCGTTGTGCACCCGGACCGAGCCGCTCCAGCCCCGCGCCTCCAGTGCCGAGGCCAACTCCCGCTCCTCCAGCGGCAGATCGGCGTTGGCGAGGCAGGCGGAGACATGCGCGAACGACAACGGGACCCCCGCTTCGAAGGCCGCGCGTCCCACCGTCTCCGCGATCCCGTCGAGCGCCGCCTCGACGCCCACGACCGGCGGCTGGAACCCTGTACCGCGCGCCGAACCGAGGACGTCACCGCCCCGGCTGACGACCGCCACGTCCGTCTTGCTGTTCCCGGCGTCGATCGCCAGCAGGACTCCGTTCAGGCCCACGCGAGGTGCTCCCGGTTGTGCGCGATGAGCCGGTCCGTGAGCCCCTCGGCCCGCGCGTACTGCCCGACCAGCGGGTGCGCGAGCAGCGCCTTGAACACCCGGTCGCGGCCGCCTCGCAGGGCCGCTTCCAGGGCCAGGTCCTCGTACGCCGTCACGTTCGCGATCAGCCCGGCGTACAGCGGGTCGACCTCGGCTACCGGCAGCGGCGAGGCGCCCTGCGCTCCCACCGCCGCCTGCACCTCGATCACGGCGTCGTCGGGCAGGAAGGGCAGGGTGCCGTTGTTGTACGTGTTCACCACCTGGTACGGCGATCCCCCACCGCCCAGCAGCGAGGCGGCCAGGTCCACGGCGGCCTCCGAGTAGAAGGCGCCGCCGCGCCTGCCGAGCAGGGCCGGCTTCTCGTCGAGCGCCGGGTCGCCGTACATCTCCAGGAGTTCCTTCTCCATCGCGGCCACCTCGGCGGCCCGGGAGGGCTTGTCGCCGAGCTCGCGTACGACCTCGTCGTGCGCGTAGAAGTAGCGCAGGTAGTACGAGGGGACGACGCCGAGCCGGTCGACGATCGGGCGCGGCACGCGCAGGTCGTCGGCGATGGCGTCACCGTGCTCGGCGAGCAGCCGGGGCAGCACGTTCTCGCCCTCGGGTCCGCCGAGGCGGACCGCGGTCTCCCAGGTCAGGTGGTTCAGGCCGACGTGGTCGAGATGGACCTCGGCCGGTGCGACGCCGAGCAGCTTCGCGAACTTCCGCTGGAACCCGATGGCGACGTTGCACAGGCCGACGGCCCTGTGGCCGGCCTGGAGCAGCGCGCGCGTGACGATGCCGACGGGGTTGGTGAAGTCGATGATCCAGGCGTCCGGGCTGGCCCGCCGGACGCGCTCGGCGATGTCGAGGACCACCGGAACGGTCCGCAGCGCCTTGGCGAAACCGCCGGCCCCCGTCGTCTCCTGGCCGACGCAGCCGCACTCCAGCGGCCAGGTCTCGTCCTGCAGGCGCGCGGCCTGCCCGCCGACCCGCAGCTGGAGCAGGACGGCGTCGGCGCCCTCGACGCCCGCGTCGACGTCCGGCGTGGTGACGATCCTCCCGGCGTGGCCCTGCCTGGCGAAGATCCGCCGGGCGAGCCCGCCGACCAGCTCCAGACGGTCGGCGGCCGGGTCGACGAGGACGAGTTCGGTGACGGGCAGGGTGTCGCGCAACCGCGCGAATCCGTCGATCAGTTCGGGGGTGTAGGTGGAGCCGCCCCCCACGACAGCGAGCTTCATATCGGTCAGCTAGCCCTTCACTCCGGTCAGTGTGACTCCCTCGACGAACGCCTTCTGGGCGAAGAAGAACACGAGGATCACAGGGGCCATGACCAGGACGGTCGCGGCCATGGTCAGATTCCAGTCGGTGTGGTGCGCCCCCTTGAACGACTCCAGGCCGTAGCTCAGCGTCCACGCGGCCGGATTCTCGGAGGCGTAGATCTGCGGCCCGAAGTAGTCGTTCCAGCAGAAGAAGAACTGGAACAGCGCCACGGCGGCGATGCCGGGCCTGGCCATCGGGAGCACGATCTTGAGGAGGGTGCGCAGTTCGCCGCAGCCGTCGATCCTGGCGGCCTCGATGTACTCGTCGGGGATGGTCAGCAGGAACTGGCGCAAGAGGAAGACGGCGAAGGCGTCCCCGAACGCCATCGGGACGATCAGCGGCCACAGGGTGCCGGAGAGGTCCATCTGCTTGGCCCAGAAGAGGTACATCGGGATGATGACGACCTGCGGCGGCAGCATCATCATCGAGATGACCAGCAGCAGCGACAGATGCCGGCCCCGGAAGCGGAACTTGGCGAGCGCGTACGCCACCGGGACCGAGGAGACGACCACGAGCGCGGTGCCGGCGCCCGCGTACAGCAGGGAGTTCCGCCACCAGGTGAGGAAGCCGGGGGTGTCGAGGACCCGGAGGTAGTTGTCCCAGTGCCAGGTGTCCGGGGTCAGGTCCCGGGTCAGCGCCTGCTGGTCGCTCATCAGGGACGTCAGGAGGACGAAGACGAACGGCAGCACGAAGAAGAGGGCGGCGGCGATCCCGAGGGAGTGCACGGCGATCCAGTGCAGCAGCGACCTGCGGCGCGCGCGCTTCTCGGCCGGGCTCGCCACGGGCCGGGCGGGGAGGGTGGATGCGGTCGTCATGGATCAGTCACCCGAGCCGATCAGGCCGCCGCGCCGGCGCATCAGCAGCGCGGTGAAGGCCATGGAGAGGGCGAACAGGACGAGGGCCACGACGCAGGCCGCGCCGTAGTCGAAGCGGCCGAAGCCGAGGTTGTGGACGAGCTGCGGGAGGGTGAGCGTGGAGTCGTCCGGGTAGCCCGGCTCGAAGGTCCGGCCGGAGCCGCCCATGTTGCCGGAGGCGACCTTCGCCGCGACGATCGGCTGGGTGTAGTACTGCATCGCGCCGATGACCCCGGTGACGACCGCGAAGAGCACGATCGGCGAGATGTTCGGCAGGGTGACGTAGCGGAACCGCTGCCAGGCCGAGGCCCCGTCCAGCTCGGCGGCCTCGTACTGCTCCTTCGGTACGTCGAGCAGTGCCGCCATGAAGATGACCATGAGGTCGCCGACGCCCCACACGGCGAGGACGGTCAGGGCCGGCTTGGCCCAGTCGGCGTCGTTGAACCAGGAGGGGGCGGGGATGCCGACCGCCTCCAGGAGCGAGTTGACCGGTCCGGTGCCGGGGTTGAGCAGGAAGACGAAGGCCAGCGTGGCGGCCACCGGCGGGGCCAGGTACGGCAGGTAGAAGAGGGTGCGGAAGACCCCGACCCCCGTCTTGATCTTGGTGATCAGCATGCCGACGCCGAGGCCGAACACCACCCGGCAGGCGACCATGACGACGGCCAGCCAGAGGGTGTTCCCCATCGCCGGCCAGAACTTCGGCAGGTCCGAGAAGACGTACGTCCAGTTGTCCGTGCCCCGCCACGTCGGCGGGTTCAGGCCGTCGTACTTCATGAACGAGAAGTAGACGGTCGACAGGAGCGGATAGGCGAAGAAGACGCCGAATCCGATCAGCCAGGGCGACATGAACGCCGCGGTGCGCAGCGCGTGGCGCAGGCGCTTCGACCGCAGCGCCGCCCGGCGCCGGTCGAGGGTGTCGGAGGACATGAGGTACCGGTCCCGGTTCTACTTCGCCTGGGCGATGTCGCGGTCGATCTGGGCAGCGGTCTCCTCAAGGCCCTTCTTCAAGTCCGTGACCTGGCCCTTCTCGTACTTCTGGGCGAAGTCCTGGAGGGTGTCCTGGTACGTGGAGCCGTTCACCGCGCCGTCCGACGTGGTCGACGCGGGGTGCTGGGCGATGTCCAGGAAGGTCTTGAAGCGCGGGTCGAACGCCAGCTTCGGGGACTTCAGCGCCTCCAGGGTGGAGGGCACGTTGCCGATGTCGTTGGCGAAGTCCACCACGGCCTCGGTGTCGGTGGTCATGTACTTCACCAGCTGCCAGGCGGCGTTCTGCTTCGTGCTCCGCGGGGCGATGCCCATGATCGTGCCGGAGAGGTAGCCCTTGCCGTACTCGGCCACCTCGTCGTCGGCGACCGGCAGCGGCGCGACGCCGACCTCGAAGCCGGGCTTGGCGTCCTCGATGAAGTTCAGCCGCCACTCGCCGTCGAGCTGCATGGCGACCTGTCCGGTGTGGAAGGGGTGCTTGGCGCCCCACTCGTCACCGAAGGTCGTGCGGTACCTGTCCAGCTTCCGGAAGCCGCCGAGCGCGTCGACCAGCGACTTCTGGTACGTCATCATCTCGGCGAACGCCGGGTCCTTGGCGATGTTCGACTTGCCGTCCGCGTCGAAGTAGCTGTGGTCCCACTGCGACATGTAGTGGCTCACGGCGGTCTCGTAGCCGAGGTAGTTCGGCATGAAGCCGAGCTGCTCGTACGAGTCGCCCTTGGGCTTCGTCAGCTTCTTGGCGACCTGGGTGAACTGCGACCAGGTCTTCGGCGGGGCGTCGGGGTCGAGCCCGGCCGCCCTGAACGCGTCCTTGTTGTAGTAGAGCCCGTACGCGTCGGAGAGCAGCGGCAGGGCACAGCGCACGCCCTCGAACTGGGTGTACTGCTGGAGGACCTTCGGGAAGATCTTGTCGAGGTCGAGCCCGTCCTTCTCGATGAACGGCTTGAGATCGGCGAGCGCGCCCGAGGCGCAGAACTTGCCGACGTTGGCCGTGGTGAAGGAGGAGACGACGTCCGGCCCGTTCGAGCCGCCCGCGCGCAGCGCCTGGTTGAGCTTGTCGTCGTTGATGTTGCCGACGACCTTCACCGTGATGTTCGGGTGGGCCTTCTCGAACCGGTCGACGTTGTCCTGGATCGCCTTGACCTCGGCCGGCGCCGACCAGCCGTGCCAGAAGGTGATCGTCGTCTTCGCGTTCGGGTCGTCGCTCGCGCCGTTGCCCGCGGAGCCCGTACAGGCGGAGGCGAGGACGGCCATGGAGGCGGTGGCGGCGAGCGCGATCGCGGCTCTGCGGGGGCGTACGGGCATGGCGAAGTCTCCCTGGGGCGGAGGGCGGTGGCGGAGAGTGCCGGCGGGACGGGGCGGGGCTAGCGCGAGGTGTCGAAGACCTCGTCGCGGGTGGCGGCGAGGGCGCGTTCGAGCGCGCCGCGCAGCACGGGGTGGCGGTGTACGGCTCCGAGGACGAGCCGGGGCCGGGACGCGGCGAGCTCGGCCAGTTCGGACTGGACGCGCTCGCGCAGGGGCTCCCCGCCGGCGACGGTCACGGCGCCGGAGAGGACGATGAGTTCGGGGTCGAGTACGGCGACGAGTGAGGCGAGACCGGTGGCCAGCCGCTCGGCGTACCGGTCGAGGAGCGCGGCGTGGCGCGGGTCGGCGGCATGGTGGACGGCGGCGTGGGAGAGCAGCGCCGACGCGGTGGGGACGTACGGCTGCTCGACGGTGTCGATGCCGAGGTCCCGGGCGATCCGGGGGACCGCCTGGACGCCCGCGAGCTCCTGGAAGCCGCCGGAGTTGGCCTTGGTCACCTTCCGTACGAGCGGGGTGCCCGGCACGGGCAGGAAGCCGACCTCGCCGGCGCCGCCGGTGAAGCCGCGGTGGAGACGGCCGCCGAGGACGAGGGCGGCGCCGAGACCCTCCTCGTTCCACAGCAGCACGAAGTCGTCGTGGCCCCGAGCGGCGCCGAGGCGCTGTTCGGCGACGGCGGCGAGGTTGACGTCGTTCTCGTACTCGAACGGCATCGGGAGGACGGCGGCCAGCTCCTCCAGGAGGGTGGGGGAGTGCCAGCCGGGCAGATGGGAGGCGTACCGCAGCCGTCCGGTGGCCGGGTCGAAGGCGCCGGGGGTGCCGATGACGAGCCGGTGCACCTCGGACCGGGTGATCCCGGCGTCCTTGGCGGCGCCGTCGAGGGCGGTGGTGACCTGCCGTACGACGCCTTCCGCGGCCCGGCCCGGGGTCGCCAGCTCGAACTCGCCGACGACCTCGCCGGTGATGTCGGCGACGGCGGCGCGGATGCGGTGCGGGGTCACGTCGAGTCCGGCGGCGAAGGCGGCCCGAGCGTTGACCGCGTACAGCTGGGCGCTGGGTCCCGGCCGGCCCGCCGTGGTGCCGGTGGCGACGACGAGCCCGGCGGCCTCGAGGCGGGCGAGCAGCTGCGAGGCGGTCGGCTTGGAGAGCCCGGTGAGCTTGCCGATCCGGGTCCGGGACAGGGTGCCGTGCTCCAGCAGGAGATCGAGGGCGGCCCGGTCGTTCATGGCGCGCAGCACGCGGGGGGTACCGGGGGTTCCCGGGGTCGTACCGGCCATGACGGATGCACCTGCCCTTCGGCTCTGGTCGGGGGCCCATTCTGATGCCCCGCGGCCCGGTCTCCCAACTGAGCCGAGCGGCTCTGTTAGGAAAGTTTCCTATTCGGTGGGAGGACCGTAGGACGGGCGTCGGCGGGGCGTCAATACCCCGGAACGCACGACGCCCCCGAAGGCAACCAAAGCGTTACCTGCGGGGGCGTCGCGGAGCGGGGCGAGCGTTACTTCGAGAGGTTCGGCGAGGACGGCGGGATCGGCGTGGCCGCCGCCGACTGCGGGGAGGTCGCGGAGGCGAACGCCGAGGGCGCCGCCATGCCGGCGGTCGGGTCCGCCGCGGACTCCTCGCTCTGCGCCGGGACGCCGCCGACGATACGGATGCCGGCCTCGTCCAGGGCCCGCTTGATCCGCCAGCGCAGCTCGCGCTCGACCCCCAGGGCCTTGCCCGGCATCGTCTTCGCCGCGACCCGGATCGTCATCGAATCCAGCAGCACCTCGTTGAGGCCGAGGATCTCGACCGGCCCCCACAGCCGCTCGTTCCACGGCTCTTCCTTGGCCATGGCCTCGGTGGCCTCGCTGATCACCGCGCGGACGCGGTCCAGGTCCTCGGTCGGGCGGACGGCGACATCGACCGCCGCCGTCGCCCAGCCCTGGCTGAGGTTGCCGATCCGTTTGATCTCGCCGTTGCGCACGTACCAGATCTCGCCGTTGTCGCCGCGCAGCTTCGTCACCCGCAGACCGACCTCGATGACCTCGCCGGAGGCCACGCCCGCGTCGACCGAGTCACCGACGCCGTACTGGTCCTCCAGGATCATGAAGACACCGGAGAGGAAGTCCGTCACGAGGTTCCTGGCACCGAAACCGATCGCCACACCCGCGACACCGGCCGACGCGAGCAGCGGGGCCAGATCGATCTGGAAGGCGCCCAGGATCATCAGACCGGCCGTGCCCAGGATCACGAACGACGCGACCGAACGCAGCACCGAGCCGATCGCCTCGGAGCGCTGCCGGCGCCGCTCGGCGTTGACGAGCAGCCCGCCGAGCGCGGTGCCCTCCACCGCCTGGGCCGAGCGGTTCATCCGCTCTATCAGCTTGGTCAGGGCACGGCGGATCGCCATCCGCAGCAGCAGGGCGACGACGAGGATGAGGAGAATGCGCAGACCGGTGTTGAGCCAGGTGGACCAGTTCTCCTCCACCCAGCCTGCGGCGTTCGTCGCCTTCTGCGCGGCCTCGTCCAGGGTCACCGGAACAGGCTGCGGATCGGCGGCGGCCACCAGGGCGGACCAGGACACGACAGAGACCTCCAGGCATCACGTACGCAGACCATCCACACTAACGGGGCATCCGAGTGCTCCCCTTGCCCTGTTCGAGGGAGAGACCGACCTCACGTGGGAAACACTCCGGAGACGATGCCGTTGTGGTCGAGAACACCCCGAGCCCGTTACGGCCGCATGGTGGCGTTCCGACCAGGCATGAGGAGAGACTGAGAGCAGTTCGTCCCGGCGCGAGCCACGCGCCGCCGGCGTATTAGGAGGCATCCGTGCCGCATGTCCTGGTCCTCAACGCGTCGTACGAGCCCCTCGGCGTCGTACCGCTCCGCCGCGCGCTCGTCCTCGTCCTCGAGAACAAGGCACTGTGCCTCGAGGAGTCCGGCGCCTTCCTGCACAGCGAGACCCGCGTCATCCCGGCACCCAGCGTGGTCCGGCTGAAGCGGTTCGTGCGGGTCCCCTACCGGGGGCCCGTTCCTCTGACCCGTAGAGCGCTCTTCGCCCGCGACGGCGGACGCTGCATGTACTGCGGTGGCGTCGCAACCAGCGTCGACCACGTCGTTCCGCGCAGCCGCGGGGGCACGCACGCCTGGGACAACGTCGTGGCGGCCTGCCGCCGCTGCAACCACGTGAAGGCCGACCGGCATCTGCGGGAGCTGGGCTGGCGCCTGCGCCACCAGCCCGCGCCGCCGACCGGCCTGGCGTGGCGGATCATCGGGACCGGGCACCGGGACCCGCGCTGGCTGCCCTACCTCCAGCCGTACGGCGCCGACGACGTGATGGCCCGGATCGACGCCGTCTCCCAGGCCCCCACGGGGGCCGTGCGGACGGGCTGACCGGGGGCGACTCCGCGGGCGGGCCGCCGGTGCGAGGGGTCCTACTCCCCGGGTCGCGGCGGCTCCTCGGGCTGCCGCGGCTGCTCCGGTCGTCCCGCCCCGCCGGGGTCCGCCGGCTTCCCGGACCGCTTCGGCGGGGCGACCGCGTAGGTCTCCACCGTCCAGAGGGAGTAGCCGTACTCCGTCGCCCGCGCGTCGCCCTGCACGCGCAGGAAGCGGGTGTCCGCCGCGTCCATACGGACCGACTCGCGGCCCCCGCGTCCGTCGGCCACCGTGGCGGCGGTCCGCCAGGTCCGGCCGTCGGCGGAGACCTGGACGCGGTAGCGGGAGGCGTACGCGTCCTGCCAGTGCAGGACCACCTGTCCTATCCGGGCGGGCCGCGGGAGCTCCAGCTGCCACCAGGCTCCGTCCTCCGCCTCGGAGGACCAGCGGGTGGCCGGGTCGCCGTCCACGGCCGAGGCGGCCGGGAAGTCGGGGGTCTCGTCGCCCGAGGACGACGCCTTCGCCGTCCGCGCCAGATCGGGTCCCGCCGTGCGCGGGAAGGCGCGGACCGTGAGCACCCGCTCCTCGCCGGCGAAGCTCACCGGCACCCGGTAGGAGCCCGCCGGCACGTCCGCCGCCACCGACACCCGCACGGGCACCGTCGCGCGCGTGCCGCGCGGCAACCGGATCTCCTTCGGCAGCCGCACCTCGATGCCCTTCGGCGCCTTCGCGGTCAGCGCCCCGCGCACCTCCCCGGCCCGCCGGGGAGCCAGCCGGATGTCGACCCGCTGCGCGGGACCGCCGATCTCGGCGTCCGTCTCGGCGCGGGCGAGCTCCAGTTCGGCGCGCGGTTCGTCGGCGAACCACGGCACCAGGGACCGGACACGCGGAGCCGTACCGCTCCACGCGATCCGCACGGCGTCCGCCCGCAGCCCCTTGAGCTCCGTCTGGGTGTAGCCGGACCCGGACAGCGGGCCGAGCGTCCGCCAGCCCTCGCCGGGGACGTGCGCCTCCACGCGCGCGTGCCCTCCCGCGGCCGCGCCCGGCTCGGTCATCGCGGTCACGGTCTCCAGGGGCCGGGCACGGTCGAGCCGGACGGTGTACGAGTCCGGCGCCCGGTCCGCCGGCCGCCCGGCCCGCCCCGCCCGGTCCGCGCCCGTCCAGGCCGCCGACTCGGCCACCGCGCGGGTGAGGAACGGATCGAGGACGCCCTTGCCGACCGTCACCTCGCTCGACCCCACGGCCTCGCGCAGCGGCTCCAGGCGCAGCTGGGACCGCCAGGCCGTCGCCCCGTCGCCACGGGCCTGGGCCAGCAGCATGTCGACCGCCGTCTCGCCGGCCAGGCCGTACCGCGACAGCTGCTCCAGCCACGGCCGGGCCTCGTCGTCCAGCGCGCCGTCGGCCGTCGCGGCCAACCGTCCGGGGGCCTCCCGCATCACCGTGAACGCCGCCCGCAGTTCGCGCGCCGCCTTCTCCCGTGCCGCCGGGTCGGAGGCCGTCCGGCTGTTCCAGAAGGCGGCCATCAGCGGTTTGAGATACGCCGACTCGCCGTCCGGGTCGAGCAGCGAGGAGGCGTCGTTCCCGGCCAGCGCCCACAGCGCGGCGCGCGCCGCGGGGTCCGGCCCGGCCAGCTCCGCGACGGCGGCCCGCCAGGACTCCTGCGGCCGGTAGCCCTTCGGGTTCCAGGCGTAGTCGGCGGCGGTGAACAGCGGGATGCGGGAGACCGCGGCCTGCTCCATGGCGTTGGTGAGGAGCGCGGCGGATCCGGCCGCCACGGCCGGCTCGCGGCCCGTGTAGGGGCCGAGGAAGAGCCGGTCCTGGGCGTAGTCGTTCACCGGGTAGTTGTCCATGGTCACCAGCGGATGACGGAACACCCCGCGCGCACCGGCCAGTTCGCGCCCGGTGATCGTGCGCGGCACGACCCCCACGCCCGTCCAGGCCACGCGTACCCGGTCGTCCAGCGCGGCCGCGAGGGCCGTGCGGTACTCCGTGGCGCCGTCCTGGTAGTACTCGGTCGGCATCAGGGTCAGCGGCTCGGCGTCCGGATACCGCGCGGCCAGATGCCGGTCCACGGCGCCCGCCACGCGCGCGTGGGCGGTGGCCGCCGCCCGGGGCCCGCGTCCGAAGGTGTCCGCGTCCTTCCCGCAGTGCCACTCGCTGTAGCTGACGTCCTGGAACTGGAGCTGGAAGGAGCGCACGCCGAGCGCCCACATCGAGTCGATCTTGCGAAGCAGCGCCGTGACGTCGTCGTCCGACGCCAGGCACATGGACTGGGCGGGCGCCACGGCCCAGGCGAGGGTCACATGGTTGGCGCGGGCCCGCTCGGCGAGCGCGCGGAACCCGGCGCGCTGGTCGGCCGGGTAGGGGTCGCGCCACTGCGTCTGGCGGTAGGGGTCGTCCCCCGGGGCGTAGAGGTAGCGGTTCTGCTTGGTGCGGCCCATGAAGTCGAGGTGGGCCAGGCGCTGGTCCAGGCTCCAGGGGCGGCCGTAGAAGCCCTCGGTGAGCCCGCGTACGGCGGTGCCGGGCCAGTCGCGCACGACCACGCCCGGGACCTCGCGCCCCTCGCCGACGAGCTGACGCAGCGTCTGGACGGCGTGGAAGAGGCCGTCCTCGCCGACACCGTCGAGCGCGACCGTGTCCCGGCCCTGGACCCGCCCGGTCGCGAGCCGGTAGCCGCCGCGCGGCAGATCGGCCCGCTCGGGCACGCGCAGCGCCCGCAGGGCCGCGCCGGAGGAGGCCGAGCCCGCGCGAATCACGGTCCCGCCGCCGGGCAGGGACGTGTGGACGGTCCGTACGCCCGCCGCCCGCAGCACCTCGCGCAGCGCCGCGACCGCGTACGGATCGGCGTCCGCGTCCGTGATCAGCGTCACCTGCTCGCCCAGCGGCACCGAGGGACCCGCGCCCTCCAGGGACTGCGGACGCGGCCACACCGAGGGCAGGGCCCGCCGCTGGTCGGGGGCGGTGAGGGGGGAGACCGGCGCGGCCTGGGCCAGACCCGGCAGGCCGCCGCCGAGGAGACCACCGATCACCGCGGCGGCCACGGCCGACGCGGTCCGCTTCCTGCGCCCGAGGTGCACGTGGGACTCCTTTGGTCACGAGTGGGTTACGAGCCCACCACCCGTCCGGCTGAGGTGTCAATGCGCATGGTCGATGTGTCTGCTTTGCCCGGCGGGGTGGCACCCCTTCGCCAAGTCGGGCCGGTAAAACGGGTGGGGCTGGGTAGGGCTCAGTCGTTGTCCCCCCTGTCGAGACGCAACGGGAGCCCCCATGTCCGTGTCCACCCCCCACGCCTACGTGACGATCGCCCGCTCCAAACAGATACCCCTCCTGATCCCGGGTCCGCTGACCAGCGAACCCCCGCTCGCCGACGCCGCACCCCTCACCAGCGAGCCGCCCCTGACCGACGCGGCCCCCCTGACCAGCGAACCCACCGCCCCGGGCACCGCGGGCGGCACGGAGTCCCCAGGAGTGTGACTCCCCCTGGGCCTCGTGGCCCCCGAGCCCCCGGAGCGTGAAGTGACCCTGGCCCGCCTCGCCGCCCTCCACGGCGTCGCCACCGAGTACGAGCCCTCCGAGGGCGTCACCGTCCGGGTGCCCGACGCCACGGTCGTGGCCGTGCTCGGCGCCCTGGACGTCGACGCCTCCACGCCGGAGGCGGTCGACGCCGCGCTCGAGACGGCCCGGCGGGCCGAGCGGGAGCGCCTGCTGCCCGCCACCCTGGTGCGCTGGCGGGAGGACCCCGCGGGCCCGGTGCGCCCGCCCGAGGAGCTGCCGCCCGGAACCCGGCTGAGGGTCACGACCGAGTCGGGCGACGTGGTGGAGGGCGAGGACTGGGACCGGCTGCCGCCCGGCGTCCACACGGTCGACGCCGTCGCCCCCGAGGGGCGCGGCGGACGGAGCACGCTGATCGTCGCCCCCGCGCGCGTGCCCCGCCCGGAGCGGCGGTCCTTCGGCCTGCTCGTCCAGCTGTACTCCGTGCTGTCCAACCGCTCCTGGGGCATGGGCGACCTCGGCGACCTGCGGGAGCTCGCCACCTGGGCGGGCCGGACGCACGGCGCCGGGTTCGTCCAGGTCAACCCGCTGCACGCGGCCGTGCCCGGGGCGCCCACCGACCCCTCTCCGTATCGCCCGTCCTCGCGCCGCTTCCCCGACCCCGTCCATCTGCGGATCGAGGACATCCCCGAGTACGCGCACGTGGCCCCCGAATACCGGGCCGAACTCGACTCCGTCCTGACCGACGCCGCCGAGCTGCGCGAACGGGTCCTGCGCAAGGGGGCCCTGATCGACCGGGACGCGGTGTGGGAGGTCAAGCGGCGCGCCCTGGAGCTCATCAGGACCGTGGAGCTCGGCCCCGGCAGACGCGCCGACTACCGCGACTTCCTGGCCGAGCGCGGCCGGGCCCTGGAGGATCACGCGACCTACTGCGCGCTCGCCGAGCGCCACGGTCACCACTGGCGCACCTGGCCGCAGGAGCTGCGGGAGCCGCGCTCCGCCGAGGCGGCGGTCCGCGCGGGCACGGGGCCGGGCACCGGGCTGCTCGACCGGATCGACTTCCACTGCTGGCTCGCCTGGCTGACGGACCGCCAGCTGGCCGCCGCGAGCGCGGCGGCCGGCGAGGCCGGCATGGACATCGGTGTCGTCCACGACCTCGCGGTGGGCGTCCATCCCGACGGTTCCGACGCCTGGGCCCAGCAGGACGCCTTCGCCGCGGGCATGTCGGTCGGCGCCCCGCCCGACGCGTTCAACGCCCTCGGTCAGGACTGGGGGCTGCCGCCCTGGCGCCCCGACGCCCTGGCCGCCTCCGGCTACGCCCCCTACCGCAGGCTCCTGAAGGAGCTCCTGCGCCACGCGGGCGCCCTGCGCATCGACCATGTGATGGGCCTGTTCCGGCTCTGGTGGGTCCCCGAGGGACGCGAGCCCACCGAGGGCACCTACGTCCGCTACGACGCCGAGGCCATGCTCGCCGTCCTCTGCCTGGAGGCCCACCGGGCCGGCGCCGTCGTGATCGGCGAGGATCTCGGCACCGTCGAGCCGGGCGTACGCGAGCGGCTGTCCCGGCGCGGGGTCCTCGGCACGTCCGTGCTCTGGTTCGAGCGGGACTGGGCCGGCACGGGCCGCCCGCTGCCGCCCGAGGCGTGGCGCGCCGACTGCGTGGCCACCGCCACCACGCACGACCTGCCCTCGACCGCCGCCCGCCTCAGCGGCGACCATGTGGCGCTGCGCCACCGTCTCGGTCTGCTCACCGGGGACCTGGAGCGCGAACGGAGCCGGGACGCGGCCGAGACCCGCGAGTGGCTCCGCGTGCTGGAGCGGCTCGGGCTGCTCCCGGAGGGCCCGGGGGACGAGGAGGCGGAGATCAGGGCGGTGCACCGGTTCCTGCTGCGCACCCCGGCCCGGATGGTGGGGGTGTGGCTGCCGGACGCGGTGGGGGACCGGCGCCCGCAGAACCTGCCGGGGACCTGGGACCAGTACCCCAACTGGCGGCTGCCGGTCGCCGGTCCGGACGGACAGCCGCTCAGCCTGGAGCAGCTCGCCGCCTCACCGCGGCTGCACCGGCTGCTCAGCGTGTTCGGCGCCCGTACGGCACCCCCGGGCGCGCGGCCCGTTTAGGCGTTCGCTACGTTTGCACCGTGGACAAGAAGAACGCCCTGCGCGCCGGTGCTGTCGCGGCCGGTACGACGCTGATGATGCTGCTCATGTCGTCCCCCGCGCTCGCGCTCACCCGCGACGACGGTGACGACCCGGCCCCCAAGCTGAGTGTCGTCGAGACGCTCGGCCTGTACGTGGCGGCACCGATCGTGCTGTTCCTGGTGATCGCCGGTCTGGTCATGGTGCTCGACAAGTCCAAGAAGGCCTGACCGCCTCCTCGACGTTCCCGCGAGGGCGCCGCACGGTACGCGAACCGTGCGGCGCCCTCGCGTGCGTTCAGGCCGTACGGCGCCCTCGCGTGCGTTCCGGGCCTGCGGCGCTCGTTGTGCGTTCAGGCCGTGGTCGCGAGCAGCTTGCGCAGCAGCCCGGCCAGCTGCTCCGCCTCCTCCTCGGTGAGTGCGGACTCGAGGGCCGCCCGCTGCTGGGCGAGACCGGCCCCGACGGCCTCGTCCACCAGCTCCCGGGCGTGCTCGCTCAGGGTGACCCGCAGCCCGCGCCGGTCGTTCGGGTCGGGGCTGCGGCTGAGCAGTCCGGCCTTCTCCAGCTTGTCCAGCCGGCCGGTCATCCCGCCGGTGGTGATCATCAGCGTGGCGGCCAGCTCGCGCGGTGAGAGCGTGTACGGCTCCCCGGACCTGCGCAGGGTGCCGAGCACGTCGAACTCGCCGAGCCCCATGCCGTACGGCGCGTACGCCTTCTCGACCCGTCCGCGCATGGCGGCGGCCAGCCGGTAGATCCGCCCGAAGACGGCCATCGGGAGGGTCTCCAGATCGGGCCGGACGGCCGCCCACTGGTCGATGATCGCGTCGACGGGGTCGTGGGCGGGGCCGGGACCCGGGGTGTGCTTCTCCATGGCGTCAGTCTCCTCCCTCTTTCCGCTCGATGACAAGAAAGCCACTTGCAAGTAAGTAGCTTAGTGCTAAGTTAATTACCGCCAAGCCAAGTGGTCCGGGTCCCTCGGGGGCCGGAGCCCCGGCACTCCGGATCAGGGGGGAACCGTCATGTCCCGCAAGGCCGCCGTCGTCGCGCTCACCGCCCTCGCCCCCATCTCCTGGGGCTCCACCTACTACGTCACCACCGAGTTCCTGCCACCCGACCGGCCGCTCTTCACCGGGCTGATGCGCGCCCTGCCCGCCGGACTCCTGCTCCTGGCGGTCACCCGCAAGCTCCCGACGGGCGCGTGGTGGTGGAAGGCGGTGATCCTCGGCGGCCTCAACATCGGCGCCTTCTTCCCGCTGCTCTTCCTCGCCGCGTACCGGCTCCCCGGCGGCGTCGCCGCGGTCGTCGCCTCCGTCGGCCCGCTCTTCGTCGTCGGCCTCGCCGCCCTGCTCCTCGGCGACAAGCCCACCGTGCGCTCCCTGCTCACGGCCGTGGCCGCCGCCTTCGGTGTGAGTCTCGTCGTGCTCAAGGCCGGGGCCGCCCTCGACCTCGTCGGCGTGGCCGCCGGGCTCCTCTCCGCCCTCTCGATGTCCGCGGGTGTGGTCCTCACCAAGCGCTGGGGCCGCCCCGAGGGCATCGGCGCCCTCGCGCTCACCGGCTGGCAGCTCACGGCGGGCGGCCTGATGATCCTGCCGGTCGCGTTCCTGGTCGAGGGCGCCCCGCCGGCCCTCACCGGGGCCAACCTCGGCGGCTACGCCTACCTCGCGTTCGGCAACACCGCCATCTCCTACTTCCTCTGGTTCCGGGGCATCGAGCGGCTGGACGCCTCCTCCGCCACCCTCCTCGGCCCGCTCTCGCCGATCACCGCGGCCGTCATCGGCTGGGCGGCGCTCGGCCAGGCCCTGGGTCCGGTGCAGCTGCTCGGCATGGTGATCGCCTTCGGTGCCACCGTGACCGGCCAGCTGGGTCCCCGTACCCCGAAGCCCGCGAACGAGGGGGAATCATTCAGCTCAGCTGAAAGGAATGCTGAGAAACTTTCGATGGACCTGGAGAGTTCCGGGGTGCGACGGTAGGGCCACCGCAACAGAAGGGACCACCGTGGCACTCCTGGACCGCGTCCGGACCGCACCGAGAACGACCGACGAGCCGGCCACCGCGAAGAACCTCGCGCGGGGGGCCGGCCTCGGCCTTCTCCTCGCGCTCGTCGCCACGGTCGTCTGGTCCGGCAGCTTCGTCGCCACCCGGGACATGGCCGACTCCGTCCCGCCCGTGCAGGCCGTCTTCTGGCGCTGGATCATCGCCCTCCTCGCCGTCGCCCCGCTCGCGGCCCGGCGGACCTGGAACCAACGAGCCCTCCTCCGCCGGCACTTCGGCTTCGTCGCCCTCGCCTCGCTGTTCGGCATCGCCCTCTACAACACCCTCGTGCACCAGGCCGGACTGACCACCTCCGCCTCCAACATGGGCATGATCATGGCCGCGTCCCCCGTGATCATGGCGCTCTTCTCCCGGCTCGGCGGCGAACGCCTCGGCGCACGCCGCACCGCCGGGATGCTGCTCGCCGCCCTCGGGGTGCTGCTGCTCGTCGGCCGGGGTTCGCTCACGGTCGACCTGGCCGCCGGCGACCTGTGGATGTTCGCGGCCGCCCTCTCCTTCGCCTCCTACAGCGCCCTGCTCAAGCGCAAGCCCACCGAGATCGACCCCCTCGCCTTCCTCCTCACCACCTTCGTGCTCGGCGCGCTGATGCTGCTCCCCGCGTACGCGATCAGCCTCGCCCTCCAAGGCGGCTTCGAGCCGTCCACCGGCACGGTCGGCCCCCTCCTCTACGTCGGCGTCCTCTCCTCAGCCGTCGCCTTCTTCGCCTGGAACAAGGCCATCGCCCTGATCGGCGCCGCCCGCGCCGGAGCCGTCTACTACCTCCAGCCCGTCTGTGTCGCCCTGCTCTCGTACCTGCTCCTCGGCGAGGAGCTGGGCCTGCTCGGCGGGGCCTGCATGGCCCTCATCCTCGGGGGAGTCGCCCTGGCCTCGGCCCACGGCGGACGGACCGCCCGATAGGTTGCGCCCCATGACCGAGTGGGACATCAAGAAGCTCCAGATCCTCCGTACCCTCCGTGATCGCGGCACCGTCACCGCGACCGCGGAGGCGCTGCTCATGACCCCCTCGGCCGTCTCCCAGCAGCTGACCAACCTGGCCAGGCAGCTCGGCGTCCAGCTCCTGGAGGCACAGGGCCGCCGGGTCCGGCTGACCGACGCCGCCCATCTGGTGCTCCGGCACGCGGAGGCCGTCTTCGCCCAACTCGAGCGGGCCGACGCCGAACTCGACGGCTATCTGCGCGGCGAGGCCGGCGAGGTGCGGGTCGCGGCGTTCTCCACGGCCGTGCCCGCGCTCGTCGTCCCCGCCGTCCAGCACCTGCGGACCGCCCACCCCGGGCTCGGCGTCCGCGTCCGCGAGGCCGAGGCGGCGGAGGCGTACGAACTGCTCACCGCCGGCGAGGTCGACCTGGCGCTCTCGCTCGCCGCCCACGCCCCCTCCGTCCGCGACCCCAAGTTCAGCCGCGTCCCCCTGCTCGCCGACCCGCTCGACATCGCCCTGCCCACCGGGCACCCGCTCGCCGGCGCACCCGGGCTGCGGCTCGCGGACCTCTCCGCCGAGCCCTGGATCTTCGGCGGCTCGGGACCCTGGTCCGAGATCACCACCGCCGCCTGCGAGGCCGCCGGTTTCGTGCCCGAGCAGGCGCACAGCGCGGCGGGCTGGACCGCGATCCTCGCCATGGTCGAGGCCGGCATGGGAATCGCCCTCGTGCCCCGCATGGCCTCCGCGGAACGGCGCGCGGGCGTCGTCATGCGCGTCCTCTCCGCCGACCAGCCGCGCCGCCATGTCGTCGCGGCGGTACGGCGCGGAGCGGAGGAAGGCCCCGCCGTCGCCCGGGTCCTCACGGCGCTCCGGCAGGCCGCGGCAGCCCGCGAAACCGTTCAGTAGAACTGAAAGCGCCCATCGAAAACATTCGATGGACCTGAGGGCTCCCGACACGGGAAGGTCAGGGCATGACCTTCCGGACGAGCGACGACCAGGATCCGCACGCCAACGACGCCGCCCCCTACGGCGGCGGTGACCCCTACGCCGACTACCGCACCGGTGACTTCCCCTTCACCGAGCTGGTCGACCTGGCCGACCGCCGTCTCGGCGCCGGTGTCGTCGCCGCCAACGACGAGTTCTTCGCCGAGCGCGAGAACCTCCTCGTCCGCGAGCGCGCCGTCTTCGACCCGGAGCGCTTCGGCCACAAGGGAAAGACCATGGACGGCTGGGAGACCCGGCGCCGCCGCGGCGCCGACGCCGAGAACGTCTTCCCCGCCCCCGAGGACCACGACTGGGCGATCGTCCGCCTCGGCGCTCCCGGCGTCATCCGGGGCATCGTCGTCGACACGGCCCACTTCCGCGGCAACTACCCCCAGCGGGTGTCGATCCAGGCCACCGCTGTCGAAGGTTCCCCGAGCCCCGAGCAGCTCCTCGCCGACGACGTGAAGTGGGAGGAGATCGTCCCGCCCACCCCCGTCCGTGGCCACGCCGCCAACGGCTTCGAGATCGGCTGCGAACGGCGCTGGACCCACATCCGCCTCTGCCAGCACCCCGACGGCGGCATCGCCAGGCTCCGGGTCCACGGCGAGGTCGTGCCCGACCCCGACTGGCTGGAGCTGCTCGGCACCCTCGACCTGATCTCCGTACTCAACGGCGGGGTGTACGAGGACGCGTCGGACAAGTTCTACTCCTCGCCGACCCAGATCATCCTGCCCGGTACCTCCCGCAAGATGGACGACGGCTGGGAGAACCGCCGCCGCCGGGTCCGCGGAACCAACGACTGGGTCCGCTTCCGGCTCGCCGCCCAGGGCGCCGTGCGCGCCGTCGAGATCGACACCGCCTATCTCAAGGGCAACTCGGCGGGCTGGATCGCCCTCCAGGGCCGCGACGGCGAGGCCGGCGAATGGTTCGAGATCATCCCCCGGACCAGGCTCCAGCCCGACACCCCGCACCGCTTCAAGCTCCCCGCGCGGGCCGTCGTCACCCATGTCCGTCTCGACGCCTTCCCCGACGGCGGCGTGGCCCGCATGCGGCTCCACGGCACCCTCACGGAGCAGGGCGCGGCCGAACTGCGCCGCCGCTACCAGCAGCTGAGCGGCTGACACCGGCTTCCGCCCGGCGGCGCGGCCGCGCACCGACGCCCGCCCGCCGGGCGGACCTCAAGCACACCGAAAGCACGCCGACAGGAGCCTGGGCTGACCGCCCGTACACATGAGGAAGGGGCCCCGGACGGTCGTCCGGCGGGGACGGGCTCAGGGTCGACGCCGGGCGGGGGCGGGGCGCCGGAAGGACCGGGCGTGTCGGGGGGCGGGGCGCCGGAAGGGCCGGGCGTGTCGGGGGCCGGGGGTCAG
>NZ_JBSFTU010000028.1:0-88564 GCF_053591435.1 Streptomyces sp. NPDC003027 | reverse complement strand
CGGCGCGACACCTCCATGATCGAGTGCCCCTCAGCGCACTCCAGAACGATCCTTGAGCGCTGAGCCAGGGACTGGGCTGTCGAGCGCCGACGCACCCAGCCCTCCAGCACAGCCCGTTGTTGCATCAGTGATCGACAACGGCGGAATCTTCGGACCCGGACGACTCATACCCAACCAACGACGAATCTCCGACTCAGGTCACTAGACGGCGCAGCCCGCCGCCGACGTCGAAGGCGCGGCGAGTCTCTCGAACGTCGACGTCGGCGGCGGCGAGGCGCTTCTCCCATGTGCTCACAGGGTGTCCTCCTTCTTGATCGGGCGGGTGCAGCGGCGGCGGAGGAGGTGGGCGAGGCGCTCCTGCGCCCTGCGGAGGTGGTGGGTGACCGTGCCCGGCGTGAGGCCCATGTACCAGGCGATGTGCTTGGTGTCGTAGTCGCCGATGTAGCGCAGGACGATGACGTCGAACTGACGGGAGGGAAGTTTGGCGAGGGCCGTGTACAGCGGCGACGTCATCGTTCCTGGACGCGAGCTCCTCGCGCAGTCCGCCGACCAGCTCGCTGATGACGACGCGGCGCATGGTCTCCCAGGTCTGCTCCTGCTCGGCGAGCAGGGCGTCCCAGTGCCGCAGGATCTCCAGGAAGGCGCGGTGGACGGCCTTCTCCGCCCGGTCGTTCGTGCGCAGGATGAACAGGGCGTACTCGTGGAACGCTTCCTGGTTGGTGAGGTAGCGGGCCTCGAACTACAAGGGGAGCGGGAGCGGGGCCTCCACCACGGGGCTGCGGCCGTCTGGCGTGTCAGTGGTGATTGCGATCCTGTGCAGCATGGACGATAAGACCTTCAGGACGCTCATGGATGAGCTGAGCTGTCGCCCACCTGGAGCCGGCAAGCCGGACTGACCGCTCTTGGTTCGTGAAAATTTCCCCGAGGACTTGCTCGCCGCATTCCCACACGACGGACCGCAAGGCATGCTCCCCGCACCCGCGGAGACGTCCCCTGGGTGTTGGAGCTGGCTGGGACGTCTGTCGGCTGATCCCCGCACCCGTGGGTACGGTCGCCACGCCGCTTCTGTCACCTCAATGCGGCCCAGACCTGATGGCACCTAGCTTGGCGCCACAGTGGCGTAGGGGAAGGGCTTGTCCGGTATGCCGAGTTCTGTGAAAGTGGTTCAGAAGCAGCCCGGCCGACAGTGAACCTGCAGGTCACGAAGACTGCTCCCCGCACACGCGGGAATGGTCCCGATGTGGATGCTGTACAGCTGGGCATCTTCGACTGCTCCCCGCACACGCGGGGATGGTCGCCACGCTGCGGCCCAGACGTGATGGCACCTAGGTTGAGGCCAGAGCGGCGTAGGAGAAGGGCTTGTCCGATATGCCGAGTTCTGTGAAAGTGGTTCAGAAGCAGCCCGGCCTGGAGTGAACCTGCAGGTCACGAAGCTGCTCCCCGCACCCGCGGGGATGATCCGGAGCCCAAGCGCTCCCGCTGGTTCGCGGGGCGCTGCTCCCCGCACCCGCGGGGATGTTCTCCGGTCGACGTCGGCGTCGCCACCGAGGATGACCTACTCCCCGCACCCGCGGGGATGGTCCCATCGCCAACCCGCTGGCGGCCAGGTCACTCATCTGCTCCCCGCACCCGCGGGGATGGTCCCCGCGGGGGTCGGCTCGCTCATGCGGCGGCCTCCTGCTCCCCGCACGCGCGGGGATGGTCCCACGACGCGGGCCTCGGTGGGCGACTCGACCGACTGCTCCCCGCACGCGCGGGGATGGTCCCCTTCGTCTACACACGGCAGGAGACCCTGCTAGCTGCTCCCCGCACGCGCGGGGATGGTCCCGTGGTGGTGAACCGCTGTCCGTCTGCGTCGGCCTGCTCCCCGCACGCGCGGGGATGGTCCCCCCAACGGCGGCGCCTTCACCGGCCTGCACCGCTGCTCCCCGCACGCTCGGGGATGGTCCCAGCGGTCCAGGCCTCGACCTGGACCACAAGAACTGCTCCCCGCACGCGCGGGGATGGTCCCGGCACGGTGCCCGGCGGCCCCACTGTCCACCGCTGCTCCCCGCACCCGCGGGGATGTCCCCTTGGCGACCACCCGGTCCGGCCCAGAGCCGACTCGCCAAGCACCCCGACCCGCGGCCGTCCTGCAGTCCTGGCTCGGCTCCCCCGCCACCAGCAACATCGTCTCCCGCTCCGAGATCTACCGGGCCGTCGTCAAGTCCCGCCACCACACCCTGGAGCACCTGCTCCAGATCCCCGCCGACGAGATCCTCTCCCGGAGCGAACCCGAGGTCGCGTTGAAGATCCTGTTGGACCGCTGCGGACGAAGCGCCGACCGGTGGGCAGCGCTCGCCGCCGCGATGACCTTCGAGTACGACGAAGAGAAGAGCAACTTCGGAGAGCTTCTCGACTCCCTGGACCCCGCACCCGCCGATGCGCAGACCTTCTGACCGGCTGCTTCGGCGTGGGACGGCTTCACCTGCCATCGCCCGCCTTTACGGCGTTCGCCGTCAGCCATGCACGGCCGACGGATACGGCGGATAAGGCTGCTTCTTTACGCCGTAAAGAAGCAGCGCGCCGATCTACAGCAGCTGTAGGGTCTCGCCGCTCGTGTCGGACGCTGCTGCCGTGGGCTGCGGCTTCGCCGGCAGTCTCACGATGTGTCGGACGCTGGAGTCTCACGTCTGTGTCGTCTGTTCGATGCTTCGCTGCGAGCCCTCCACCCCGACCTGGCGTTCCTCCAAGGACTGTCCTGGCACGAGGTGCCGGAGCCCAGCTAGCTTCTTGAGAGCACCGAAGTTGTCATCGAGCGAATATCCGGGCAGGCCACCAACCGCGGGCGGAAACGCGAGCAGCGGATCGCGACCGACGCACATTGGGCCCCGCTCCCTCTCCGGGGGCGAGGCCTACCGGCCGCACAAGACGGCCGTCGCTTGCGCCGATCATAGGTAACTGCCACGACCCATACCGACCGGGCATGTCCTGCCACGGCGCCCAGGTTACTGACGAACTACCGGCAGTATTAATCCTGGTGAGAGTCGGCGCTACTGGACGATGAGTCGGCTCACGCCGATCTGATCCGGGTAGTACGTGAGCATGTCCTCAGAGAATGCCGTCTCCGCGTACGTGTTCACCACCGACTCGGCCATGATGTCTGTAGCCTCCTCGTCCAGCTGCCCAGCGACAAAGGAATGGCCGGGGGGGGATTCCGCCGGCCGGTGCTCCTGATACCACTCCGCCCAGGAGGACTGCTGGTCATACCCAGGGGTCTTCGCATGCCAGGTGGGGCAGACGTCGTTAAGCCCCCAGGCAGACTGGCGATAGTTGCTACCGCCCCCGCCGCCATACACGATGAACACGAGGTTGGGGCTGCTGCCGGTGCGTCCGAAGTAAATCTTGAGTGACGCATAGCGCTGCTCCAGCGCGGGCAGCACCTCCGACAGCGTGGTCTCGTTCAGGACGATCCTGTGTTCGTTGAAGAAGAACTCGGGCGGAAAGGTCGGATCGCAGGCCGTCACGGCATACGTCACGGTGGCGTTGTTCTTGTTGGAGATTGTCTCCACCCAGTACTGCTCCCTGGGTCGATACACGTTCCGCACGAGCGCACTGCCTGGTTTGAGAGGCGTACGGAAGACAGGCGGCCCCAGCTCCTGCTGGAACTTCTCCAGCGTGTAGCCCGCTCGGAGCTCCCTGAGCTTCCGGTACTCCGCGGCACGCCAGTCCGCCTGTGTCTCCCTCAGGACGGTAACGGCCGTAACCAGAGTGCTCACCGCTGTTAGGAGGTTGGACAGGAAGAACACAGCTACCAGCACGACGTTCCGCTTAGTGAACGAGCTGAACTGCTCCCCCGCCGTCTCCCTCCCGTCCTCTGACGCTTCTGAGTCGTCCATAGCCGCCCCATGACGGGTTGCTCGTAAGCTGGCCTACACGCTTTCGGACCCTAGGTCCCAAGGTGCAGCAGCGCACGCTCTCGTGGACCAGTCGGCTGACCGTCCCCCGGCTGGTTGCACCGGGGTAGCCCTCACTAAGTCTGATCCGGCAGTGATGCGGCGCCAGCCGGGAGATTCCGATTCACTGTCCGGGGCGTCACGAACCTGCATCGGCAGCCATCTTTTCCATCCACTCACGCCCCTTCACTGCTTGCTCGATGCGGTTGACGAGGTCCTTTTTGGACGCCGTGTCCAAGGTCTCCGGGATCTTGTCGAAGGCGTCGGGAAGGACGTCGAGGAGACCCCAGACCTGTTCGCCGGTGCTGACGGTCAGCAGTTGCTGGCACCTCCACTGCAGCGGCACCTCGGGACGGTGTGTGAGCCGCTGCACGAGCGTCGGGAACAGGTAGTGCGTCGCCTCTGCGGCGGCTGCGTGGCGCTGGACGCGGGCGGCCGGATGTGCACCGAGCGGATGTGCGCGCTGGGGACCTTCTCGTTGACGGCCGCGATCAGCTGCGGCGTGGTCCAGCGCAGCTTCGTGCCGTACGCGGGCGCGTCGGGGGCGACGTCCAGGCGGCCGGTGTCCGCGTCGAAGCCCACGGCCTGGACGTGCCCGGCGAGTTCGGGCGCGGCCGCGGCGAGGATGTCGTCGAACTGGGCGAGGACGCTGCCGCCGGCGGCCGGGGCGACCAGGCCGCGCTCGGTCATCATCATGCCGATCGCCACGCCGAGCCCGAGCGGCTCGCGCCCGTCACGCCGTACGACGGTGCCGGTGCGCCGCTTCGCCTTCTTCGCCTGGGTGCCGTTTCTCCCGGCCATTCGCTGTACGCCCCTTCGGCTACGGGTCGATGATGGGCGGGCACGGCATGGAGCAGATAGGCCATCGAGTGGCCATGCGTGGCCACCTCGTGGCCACGGCCGAAGGCGACCGCGATGACACCTCACACTGGCGGGATGAGCCGCAACGACGCACTCCGGGCCGCACGGCTGCGGCGCGGCTGGCGTACCGTCGAGCAGGCTGCCGCCGGACTCCAGGCGCACGGGCAACAGCTGCTCGACGACCCGCACTTCACCGTGTCCGAGAGGACTTGGCGGCGATGGGAAAGCCATCGGCCGGGCTGGCCGCCGGAGGAGACCGCGATCGTCCTGCACGACGCCTTCGGGCGCTGGCCCGAGGACCTGGGATTCACGACGCCGCCGGGCTGGATCCGGCCGGAGCACCACGAAGAGGCCGATGTGAGACGCCAGTTCGTCACCGTCACGGCAGCCGCCCTCATGCCGGGCCCGATCGCACCGCAGCACGTCGACCCCGCGCTGATCGACTACTTTCAGCAGCAACTGGAGGGGCACTACCGGGCGGACATGTTCCTCGGCCCTCACGACCTCATCGGCACCGTGTCCGCGCAGTACCAGCTCATCGACAAGCTCGTCCGCTCGGCCAAGGGTGAAGTCCGCCGCGGCCTGCTCCGGGTCGGCGCCGCCTACGCCGCGCTCGTCGGCTGGCTCTACCAGGACGCCGGTGATCTGGGCGCGGCGGCGTTCTGGCGCGGGGTGACCCAGGAGATGGCGGTGCGGTCCCGCGACCCGCACTTGATCGGCTACTCCCTGGTGAACCAGGCGCAGGTTCGCACCGACCTGGGGGATGGCTTCGGGGTGATCGACCTGTGCGAGGCAGCCCTCGACGGCGCCGACCGGGTCGTCCCGAAGGTGCGGATCATGGCCATGCAGCAGCAGGCCCACGGGGCCAGCCTCACCGGCGATCGCGCGGCCGTCGACCAGCTCATCGACCAGGCCGACGCGCTCCTGCCCCGAGTCGACGACGACCTGCCGTGGGGCAACGCGTGCCGCAGGACTCCGGGTTACCTCGAGGTGCAGCGCGCCACCTGCTACGGCCGTCTGGGGCTCGGTACGGAGGCCGGCACGCTGTGGGCGCAGGTCCTCGAGGCCGTGCCCGCGACCGCGCGCCGGGACCGCGGCGTGTACCTGGCCAGGCACGCCACCGCGGCCGCGGCCGCGAAGGAACCGGACCAGGCTCTGGAGATCGCGCGGACGGTGGTGGAGATCGCAATCGAAACCGGCTCGGCCCGGATACGGCGGGAGTTGGTCACCCTGGAGCGGGCGATGCGCCCGTGGCACGATGCCCCGGTCGGGCGGGACCTCGCCGAGGTGCTGGCGCCCGTGACGGAGGGGAGCTGACGTGACCGACAAGGTGCCGCTGACCGAGGAACAGATCGCCACCGCACTCGCGGAGGCGCCGGGGTGGTGCCGCGAGGGCGACGAGATCACCCGCGCGTACTCGATCCGCTACCACGGCGGCGTCGCGATGATCGTGCACGTCGCGGACGTCGAGCGGCTGATCGGCCACCACGCCGACATCGACCTGAGGTGGGGCAAGATCCGATTCGGCATCACCACCCACGACGTCGGCCACAGGCTGACCGCCGCAGATTTCGACCTAGCGCGCCGCATCGACGCCATCGCCGCAGCGCACGGAGCAGATCCAATCGCCGAATGACTCCGCCCTGGCAGGCCACTCCTCTTGCGTCGATGTTCGCCTGTGCCCGGGCTGGGGAGTGGCGAGCATCGTGCGTCAGCGGCGGAGACCGCGCCTGCGCTGCGCTCGGGGCAGGCTGTGCGTGCTCCACCCTCGTGGCGGGGAGGCGTGACCGTAGCCTTGGTGCTGGTCGGGGAGCGGGCTCTGGCCGCGCTCGGCCGAACCGTGGGGAGGGCTCCGGCCGGCCACAAGGCCCCCAGGACTGAGCGCCCTGCTGCGTCGGCCGCTGGGTGGAGCAGCGGTCGTGCAAGCAGGGCGCTCGCGCCGAGCCCGTCCCTCGTGGCGTCCCTCATAGGGGGTCTTGCCCGCACCGGTCTGACCCGACACGATGACCGCCAGCGCGCTGGGCCCGCACGCTAGCTGCGGATTCCAGCCCTGCATCTGTCTGGAAGGTGTCACCCTGCAACCGTCAGTTGCTTTCGAGAGTCTGGGCTGTCGTGATCTCGAACTCCTCGCGTCGCCAGCGGCTTGGGCTACGTCTGTGGCCGATCGGTCCTGTCCTCACTGTCGCCTTCATTACCGCGGTCGCCATCGCGAGCACCGTGTTCTACATCGGCTGGGGTCTCCTCGGCGTCCAGGACATCAAGGGCGAGAAACGCATCGACTCCAAGACGCTGTTCGACCTCGTCAAACTATCCTTCGGAGTCGTGGCAGGGGCCGGTGCCCTCGTCGCGCTCGTTGTCGCCTACCGGCGTCAGCGCGTCGATGAGGCTGGCGCCCTTCACGACACGACCAGGTTGCACACTGAGCGCTTTACGGCCGCAGTAGAGCAGCTGGGCAGCGAATCCGCTGCCGTTCGGCTGGGCGGCATCCATGCTCTGGCGGGGCTCGCTGACGACGCACCCACCGCCGATCTCCGGCAGACATGCATCGACGTTCTATGCGCCTACCTCCGCCTGCCCTACATGTCTGAAGAGGATCTCACTCCCGGTGACGAGCAGGCTCGTCACGCTTTCCTAGCCATGCGCGAGGTCCGACATACAACTATCCGCATCGTCCGCGATCACCTTCGCCTTCCTCATGATCACCCACATTCGTGGCAAGGCCAGGACTTCGACTTCACGAACGTCACCTTCGACGGTGGGGACTTCTCCGGCGCCGTCTTCTCCGCTGGGACTGTCAGCTTCATTGGCGCGCGCTTCACGGACGGGCACATTTCCTTCCGCTCAACGCACTTCAGCGGTGGCACGGTCGACTTCTCCGGCGCTAGGTTCCACGGCGGTAACGTCTCCTTCATCGGCGCGCGCTTCTCGGGAGGGGCGGTGCGCTTGAACGACGCCCGATTCCTGTCGGGCTCAATATCCTTCGAAAGGACCCAATTCACGGGAGGTCAGGTTTCTTTTACTCGCGCTCGATTCGCGGGCAGCATAGTAAACTTCTACGGTGCCAAATTTTTGAGCGACCGAGGGGCGACATCATTCAACGACGCGCAATTCTCCGGTGGGTTCGTGCACTTCGACGACGCTCAGATTGCCGCCGGCCAGGTGTCCTTCATCGACGCCCGGTTTGTGGGCAGCCTAGTCACGCTGGATAGAGTGACGTTGCGCGGCGCAGGCGTACGCTTCGATGGCGCCCAGTTCTCTGACGGTCGAGTCTCCTTCGAAGAGGCGCACCTGAACCATGGGAGACTAGTTTTCCAGGACACCAGCTTCTCTGGGGCAGATGTCTCCTTTTACTCGTCTAGATTCAGTGGCGCAAATGCCCATTTCAGAGAGACAGAGTTCTCTGCAGGCGAGGTCTCATTCGAGGAAGTGTCATTCTCTGATGGCGCGGTAGACTTCCATGGCTCCGAGTTTTCCGGAGGTGCGGTCATATTCCCGAATGCGGAGTTCTGCGGCAGTCGGGTTTCATTCGAAACAGCAAACTTTGCCGACGGCATCGTCAACTTTGAGCGTGCCCACGGATTCGTTACGCCGATTGGACTACCGACAGCGCCACAACCGGACGCGACGCCTGGCCTACGCATGCCAATTGCATGGTTCGGTTCAAGTTGAGTGCACTGCGAACGCCCAGCTGGCGCTCCGTCCCGGCCCCCGGAGCTCGATACGGGGCCAGCTGCCGAGCGGCGCCGTCACACAAGCTTGGTTCGTAGGACGTGCCGCCGGTCTTCGAGCTTGACGGTGCCACCCGAGCCGGCGGCACCGTCAAGCTCGTGCACGCTGAGCAGCCGAAGGCCGCGAGGAAGCCGGCTGCAACCGTCGGCGGCTCGTTCAGCTTTCAGCCTGCCGCCAGGCGCTTGGCACCGCCCCGGGCAGGCGGTGGTTGATCTGGTGCTCGCCCTTGACACAGCCCCCGAAGGGGCCGGTGGAGGAGCGCAGCTCGCGGATGCAGGGGTCGTAGTGGTCCCGGTGCCACACCGAGGGGCCGGTGTAGCCGCAGGTGGCCGGGTCGGTGAGTTCCTGCCAGGCCAGCCACAGGGCGTGCAGCCGGGCGATGGCGACGGGGTGCTCGAAACACAGATTCGCTCCTTCTCCGCCTCCGACAGGACGTACCGGGTCCGGTCGACCTCCGTCATCGACCGCCCCGCAGCCGCTCCAGCGCCTGGGTGCACTCGGTGGTGACGGCGTCCACTCCGGCACGGTCCGCCGGACTGAGTGTCTTGCGCTTCTCCGACCACGTGGTCTGCTCGGCGAGAAGTTCCCGGATCTCAACCAGTCCCGGATACCCCAGCACCCGCCGCCTTCCGCACCTCAACCACACCCCCACGAAACGACAACGGCCGTGGACGCTGGCACTGACGACCGATCACCCACTAACGATCTTGCCGCCGACCAGCCCGAGCGCCCCACCCGGTGCCCAAATCGGCGCCTTTCAGCCGTACTGCAAAGCAATTTGTTGCCAGAATCACCTTGACCGGATTTCACTGGCCACCGATAGTGATCACCGTCTCAGCATGAACAATTCAAGAGACCGTGGGCCCAACGGCCTACGGGTGTGCGGGGGGCGCGACGAGACGGTGCGGCGGGGCGGCCACAGGCCTCCCGCCGCTGTTCGCCCACGCCAGCTCTCATCTCCTCCGCATGGCTTGACCGGCCTGCGGCTCGCATGGAAGTGGAACGCGTGGCTCTAAGAACGAGGGGGGCAGCCGCATCCGGCGCCGCCTCCCTGGTGGTCGGTGCCCTGATCACCGGACTCATATCGGGGTCCGCCGTGCCGGCCGGCGCGGTGACGACTCCCAGCGGCGCTGCTGCGGCAGCCTCAAGCATCCCGCCGGCC
Source organism: Streptomyces sp. NPDC003027 (assembly GCF_053591435.1). Lineage (NCBI taxonomy): Bacteria > Bacillati > Actinomycetota > Actinomycetes > Kitasatosporales > Streptomycetaceae > Streptomyces > Streptomyces sp. NPDC003027. The sequence goes on along the minus strand of NZ_JBSFTU010000028.1, from coordinate 78,877 downwards.
CTCGCCGGGTCCCCGGCCGATGCCGTGTCGCGCGCCAGGGACGAGGCCAAGCGGACCGGCGAGCGCGTTGAGGTCGAGACCGAACGCGGCCCGACCCGCGAGGTGTACGCCAATCCAGGCGGCACCCTAACCGAGATCACCCACCTGCAACCGGTGCGCACCCGTAAGGGGGCTACCTGGGTGGACATCGACACCACCCTCCGCGCCCGACCAGACGGGGCTATCGCACCCGTGGCCACCGCCACGGACGTCGTTTTCTCCGGGGGCGGCGCCGGTCCGCTGGTCCGGATGAACCGGGCCGGCCGCGAACTGGCGCTGAACTGGCCGGGTTCCCTGCCTCCACCGGTGCTCTCCGGATCCGCTGCCACTTACCCCGACGTGTTGCCTGACATCGATCTGCGGGTGTCCGCCGACGCCGACGGCTTCTCCCAGGTTCTCGTGGTCAAGAACGCGAAGGCCGCCGCCGATCCCCGCCTGGACAAGCTGCGAATGCCCGTCTCCGGCAAGGGGCTGATGGTCCGCGGCACGCAGGACGGCGGCCTGGAGGCGGTCGATGCCCAGGCCGGCGGCGTCGCCTTCGAGGCCCCCCGCCCCACGATGTGGGATTCCGGCGGGCCGTCGCCCGACACCTCTACAGCCCCCAACACGACGAACAAGGCAGCTGCCGTACGGACCGCCGAGTCCAAATCCTCCGCGCCGACGGAGGCCGGCCCCGTCGACCCCGAGCTGCTCGACGGCCCGGCCGAGACCTCACGGATCGCCCCGGTCGGTGCGACCGTCGATTCCGGGGCTGTGGAGCTGACCCCGGACACCGCCTTGCTCAGGGGGGCCGAGACCCGCTACCCGGTCTTCATCGACCCGACCTGGTCGTCGCCCCGGGCCACCGGCTGGGCGATGGTCTCCCGCGCGTATCCGAGCTCGTCCTTCTATCAGTTCGACGGCAAGGAGGACGCGGGCCTCGGCTTCTGCCCGCCGAACTTCACCGGCATGCAGTGCGCCCCGAACGATGCCAAGCGCCTCCTCTACCAGGTGCCGGTGACCAGCTTCGCTGGCAAGAGCATCGACAGCGCCGAGTTCGTGGTCCGCGAGACCCACGCCTACAACTGCACCAAGCAGCCGGTCGAGTTCTGGCGGACGAAGCCGCTCACCAGGTCGACGAACTGGAACACTACGGCAGCGTCCGGCTTTTGGATCGACCAGATGCCGACGGTGATGGCGGCCAAGGGGGCCACGGCCTCCTGTCCCGACGGTGATGTCGAGTTCAACGCGAAGGACGCGGTCGTGTGGGCCGCGGCGAACAAGCAGACCTCGCTCACCTTCGGTCTGAAGGCGCCGAACGAGAACGCCGAGCAGATGTGGAAGCGGTTCTCCTCCGCCGCCTTCCTGCGGGTGGAGTACAACAACCCGCCGCAACGACCGAAGCAGAGCCAGCTGACCATGAGCCCGGGTGGGTCCTGTACCGTCGCCGCCAAGCCGGTCAACGTCATCCCCAAGGCGACCGCGGTGCTCACCGACCCGGACAACGACCAGGTCTACGCCGAGTTCAAGGTCGACTGGGACGCCGGTGACGGGTGGAAGACGCACTGGAGTTCCGGCCGGATCGGCCCCAAGGCCTCCGGCCAGTCGTTCACGATCAACCTGCCGTCCACGATCCCGCAGAACAAGACTGTCGCGTGGAGCGTGAGGACCTCCGACAACCGGCTCTGGGGCCCGTGGAGCTACGAGGGCGACGACCAGACCGCGTGCTACCTCACCTATGACTCCAAGGTCCCCGAGGCTCCGACCGTCACCTCGCAGCAGTACCCTCCGTCCGACTCCTCCAATCCCCTCGATCCCTGGCTCGATGGGGTCGGCCGGTACGGTCGGTTCACCATCGACTCCATCGCCTCGGATGTGGCCAAGTACCAGTTCGGCCTGAACGCGGAGCCGAGCGCTGCAAACGAGCGCAAGCCCGCGGCGCCCGGCGGTCCGGTCACCATCGATCTGATGCCGACCCGCGTCGGTGTGAACCACCTCTACGTCAAGGCATGGGACGCCAACAACAACGCCAGCACCATCGGGACCTACACCTTCAGGGTCTCCGCCGGTCAACCCGAGCGGGCGACCTGGAGCCTCGACCCGGCGGCCGGCGCGACCGCCGACCCGGGGATCGGCGGTGACCGGCCCGCCGCGCCCGTCGGCGGGGCCGTCCTCGGCGAACCGGGCACGGCGGGCGCGGCGGTCCGGCTCAACGGAACCGACGCCGCCGTCGAGGCCGGCCCGAATCTCATCGCGTCCGACGGCGACTTCACGGTCTCCACCTGGGCCCGCCTCGACGCGCTCACGGGTACCCAGACCGTGGTGAGCGTCAACGGCTCCAGCCACGCAGGGTTTTACCTCGGCTACGAGGGGTACACGCAGCGCTGGGCCCTACGCGCTCCCACCAAGGACGGCTCGGGAGCCGTCTTCTACACTCAGCAGGCGCTCTCAACCGCCGCGCCGGAGACCGGAGTCTGGACGCATCTGGTCTCAGTCCGCGACAGTGTGGCCAAGGAGTACCGCCTGTATGTCAACGGTGTCCTCCAGGACAGTTCCCCGGTCACCGCCCCGTGGTACGCGGCCGGCCAGCTCCAGATCGGCCGGGCGAAGTACAACGGGAACTACGTGGACCACGTCAACGGCGCCGTTGACGAGACCGCAGTCTTCGACCGCGCGCTCGGTGCCGCAGATGTGGCGCTGCTGGCGCAGGGCCGGACGGTCACCACGGGTCGTCCGGCCAAGGCCATCTGGCACCTCGATGACGCGGCCAGCTCCTCCGTCATCGCGGGTTCCAGCCCCGTTCACCCGCTTACCCTCAAGGAAGCCGCGACCTTCGGCGCGCGGGGCCCGGTCGCCGGTGCTCTCGACCTGAGCGCTCCGGCCGCCTCGTACGCGAGCACATCAGAACCGCAGTTGAACACGCTGCAGAGCTTCTCTGTCTCCGCCTGGGCTCGGCTCCCGAAGACGGAGTCCGATGCGGCGCAGATCATCGCCACCCAGGCGGCCGCGCAGAAGAGCGGCTTCGAGCTGTACTACTCGGGCTCCTTGCGCCGCTGGGTGTTCAACCGGTACACCGCCGACACCGCCGACGCACAGCCCACTGGGGCGATGGCCAACCTAGGCAAGCCGCCGGGCGAGCAGGTCTTCCCTGGCGATGAGTGGCACCACCTGGTCGGCGTGTACGACGCGACCGCCAAACAGCTGCGGCTGTTCGTCGACGGCAACCTGGTCTCGCAGGTGGCGTACACCGCTACGCCGATCGATGCCGCCGGCCCGGTGCTGGTCGGGGCCGGTTCCTACGGCGGCAAGCCCGGCGCGTTCTTCAAGGGGCAGATCGACGACGTCCGGCTGTACGACCGGGTGGTCGCCCCGGAGGAGGCCGGTGACCTGTTCAAGCAGCACCCGCAGGTCAAGGGCCGCTGGACGTTCAACGGCGCGACCGGCACCCCGCCGGCCTCCCCTGACGACAGCCCGGGCAAGCGCCCCGCTGTGCTCGGCGGCCAGGCAGCCGTCACCCCCGGAGCCGGCTGGGTCGGCGCCGGCGGCCTCGTCCTCGACGGTGTCGACGACTATGCGGCAACTGCCTCGCTGCCCGTGGACACACGGGACAGCTTCACCGCGACTGCCTGGGTGAACACCGCCTCCCGCCCGCAGAAGAAGGTTACTGTCCTGTCTGCGGAGGGCGCCTACAACAGCGCCTTCACCGTCCGGTACGCCCCCGATCCGGCCGATCCCGCAAACAGCGGCGGCTACCAGCTGGAGGTCCCGACGGCGGACGCGGCGGGTGCGACACGACCGGCCATCGGCCACAGCGCCTTCCAGAGCGATTTCGACTGGGACCACCTCGCGGTCGTCTACGACGCCTTTGCCGACGAGATCAGGCTCTACGTCAACGGCCGGCTGGAGCAGGTGGCAGCGGCCACTTCCTGGCGGGGCAATGTCAGGACGTTCCAGGCGACGAAATCCCTCCAGTTCGGCCGGAACAAGGAGAACGGCATTCTCGGCGAGTACTGGCCTGGCGTCATAGACGACGTCTGGGTGTTCTCCGGCGTCGCCGGAGACGCGCAGATTGCCAAGCTCGGCAACGGTGAGGAGCTGGGTACCGTCCCCGGGCCCTGACTCAAACCTGCCCCGTCACCCGATTGACCCATTCCGCACGGCCCTGTTTCCGTGCTCCCGGCCCCGGACGCCGACGTCACCACTCCTCCGCGCCCGGGGCCGGACCCGTTACGCACCACGAAAGGAACCACCGGGTTGTCCAGACCCACGAGGCCGCCCCGAGCGACCCGTATCCACCGGTACGCCGCCCTGGCGGCGGCCGCCCTGATGGCGAGTTCGCTCATACAGGCAGCGCCCGCCACCGCCCTGCCTGCCGGCACCGGCCGTCCCGGCACGATCGACACGGACAAGCCCGTCGCGGGCCGCGCCCAGGGCATCGAGTCCCGGCGCGGCTCCGGACTGCCGACCGGACCGCGGCGTGCGGCGCGCGACGAACTCCTGCGGGCCGGCTCGGCCACCGTCGACCTCGACGATCCGACGAACGCACAGGGCTTGATAGCCGGCGCCATCCTCGACCGGTCCCGTTCCACCGGCCGGCCGCTCTCCGCCGCGAGGCCGGACGCCGTCGCCGTCCCGAGTCTGCCGATCGGCCTGCGCCGGACTCCCGGAGCCGGATCGACCGGTCCTGGCACCGCCACCGTTCGCGTCCACACGTCCGAACAGGCCCGGGCCGCCGGCATCGACGGGCTGCTCCTGTCCGTGGCCGGAGCGTCTGGCACTACCGGCCGAGTCGACGTCACCGTTGACTACTCCTCGTTCGACGAGGCCTTCGGTGGCGGCTACGGGCAGCGCTTGAGACTGGTCTCCCTGCCTGCCTGCGCACTCACTACCCCCCGGCGGTCCGCGTGCCGTGAAGGCACGCCGCTGCCGGGCGGCAATGACACCGAGCGGCACTCGCTCTCCGCGACGGGCGTGCCGCTCAAGTCCGCCGGCGCCCCGATGGTGCTCGCCGCCGTCGCGGCCGGCTCGGACTCCGGGACCGTCGGCGGTGACTACGGGGCCACGCCGCTGTCCTCGTCGGCGGCCTGGCAGACGAGCCTGCAGACCGGCGACTTCTCTTGGTCGTACCCGCTCGCCCCACCGACTGTGCCGGGCGGGCTGGTGCCCAAGCTGGCGCTGGACTACTCCTCAGGCAGCGTGGACGGGCAGACCTCCGCGACCAACAACCAGGGCTCGTGGGTCGGCGCCGGCTTCGACATGAACACCGGATTCATCGAGCGGCGCTACAAGGCGTGCTCGGAGGACGGCACGTGGAGCAAGGACGACGCCCCCGGTGACCTGTGCTGGGGCTACGACAACGCCACGATCTCCTTCAACGGGCGTGCCGGCGAGCTGATCCCGACCGGAGCGGACACCTGGCGGATCCGCAACGACGACGGCACCCGGGTCGAACGCCTGCGGGACGCGACCGTCACCGGGAACCGCGACGACGACGGCGAGTACTGGAAGGTGACCACCACCGACGGCCTCCAGTACTTCTTCGGCCGGAACCATCTGCCCGGCTGGGCCTCGGGGAAGCCCGAGACCAAGTCCACCTGGACGGTCCCGGTCTTCGGCAACAACACGGGCGAACCGTGCAACAAGGCCACGTTCGCTGCGTCCTGGTGCCGACAGGCATGGCGGTGGAACCTGGACTACGTCGTCGACACCAACGGCAACGCCATGTCGTACTGGTACGAGCCGGAGACCAACTCCTACGGACGTAACCGGGTCGCCGCCGACGACACCCCCTATGAGCGGGGAGGCACTCTGCACCACATCGAGTACGGCCAGCGGTCCGACACCATGCTCACCGCCAAGGCCACCGGCCGGATCGACTTCGTCAATGCCGAGCGCTGCCTCGACCCCGCCGCCGGTGCCTGTGAGCCCGGCGAGATCGAGACGAACCCGAACCGGTGGGAGGACACCCCCTGGTACCTGAACTGCGCGAGCGCAACCGACTGTGACAAGGGGCGCTTCACCCCGAGCTTCTGGACCCGCAAGCGCCTGACGAAGATCACCACGCAGATCCTCCAGCCGTCCGGGAGCTACGCGAGCGCCGACGCCTGGCACCTTTCCCACGCCTGGGGCGACGCGGACATCGACCGGTCGCTGCTGCTGACCTCCGTCCGGCACACCGGGCTGTCCGGCACGACCCCGATCGCGCTGCCTTCGGTCACCTTCGGCTACCGGCAGGACCCCAACCGGCTCGACCGGCTGGGCGACGGCATCGCCCCGTTCATCAAGTACCGGCTGTCCAACATCTCCGACGAGTCCGGCGGCTCCCTGGACGTGGCATACTCCGCACCCGACTGCTCCTTCGACGCGCTGCCGACCCCGGAGACCAACACCACCCGCTGCTTCCCGCAGTACTGGCAGCCGCCAGGCTCGGCCGACCCGGTCCGCGAGTGGTTCAACAAGTACGTGGTCACGCAGGTCTCCGCGACCGACCGCACCGGCGGCGCCGACGACATGGTGACCCGCTACTCCTACCTCGACGGCGCGGCCTGGCACTGGGCCGACGACGACGGCCTGACCAAGGAGAAGCACAAGACCTGGTCGCAGTGGAACGGTTACGGCCGGGTCGTCGTGGAGGCCGGCGGCTGGGACGGGATGCGTACCAAGTCCGAACACCAGTTCCTGCGCGGCATGGACGGAGACCGCAAGGGCCCGGACGGCGGCACCAAGGAGGTCAGCCTCCCGGACGGTGAGGGCGGCACCCTCGTCGACCACGAGGCGCACCAGGGCTTCGAGTACCGAACCGTCACGTTCAACGGTCCTTCCGACATGGTCGAGTCCCGGGTGGTGAACACCCCGTGGCGCAAGGAAACCGCCAAACGGGTCCGCGACTGGGGCACCGTCACCGCCAACCTCACCGGCACCGAGTCCACGCGGACCTGGGTCCGCAAGCGAGACGACACGTACCGGGAGACCGGGACGCGCACCGATTTCGACGAGTACGGCCGGGCCACCGCCGTCACCGACCTCGGCGAGCCCACCACCGGCGACGAGGAGTGCACCACCACCCAGTACGCAGACAACACGACGGCCTGGATCCTCGCCTTGCCCAAGCAGGTCGAGGTCCTCGACGTGGCCTGCGGGACGGCGGTGACCTATCCGGCGCACGTCCTGGCCCGGAAGCGGAACACCTACGACAAGCTCCCCTTCGGCGCGTCCCCCACCCGGGGTCTGGTCACTCGACAGGAGGAACTGACCGGCTGGGCCGGGACGACCCCGCGCTACCGGGCGACCGACAACGCCCACGACGGCTTCGGCCGCATCACCTCCACCACGGCGCCCGGCGGAGCTACCACCACAACGGTGTACACCGCCGCGACCACCACCACCCCGGGCACCGTCAAGATCACAGGACCGGCTGCTGTCGTGGGCAACTCCGCGACCACCCAGACCGTCACCACCGAGTTCGACCCGGTCCGCTCGCTGACGACAGCCGCCATCGACGCCAACGGCAAGCGCAGCGAGGTCGAGTACGACGCCCTCGGCCGCCTCACCAAGGCCTGGCTGGCCAACCGGCCCAAGGGATCGAGCCCCACCCCGAGCCTTGAGTACACCTACCGGATCGCCGAAGGCAAGATCGCCGCGATCGGAGCCAAGAAGCTCGCCAACGACGGCAGCCAGATCACCTCGTACATCTTGTACGACGGCTGGCTGCGGCCCCGCCAGTCGCAGTCCGCCGGCCCCGACGGTGGACGCCTGATCGACGACACCTTCTACGACGATCGCGGCCTCGTCAAACGCGTCTTCGCCCCCTACTACTCTCTCGGCGCCCCGGAGCCGACGCTCTTCGGCGTCACCGCGCAGGGCGACATCGACACCCAGACCGTCCACCAGTACGACGGCCTGGGCCGGAACACCATGACCCGCACCCTGCGGGGCAACGGCGAGGGCACCGAGCTCAGCCGCACCACCACCTCATACAGCACCGACGTGGTGACCGTGGACCCGCCCGCGGGCTCCACCCCGACCGAGACGGTCCTCGACGCCGCCGGCAACACCACCGAACTGCGCGAGTTCAAGGGCTCCGCACCCACCGGCGCCTACGAAAGCACGGCTTACGAGTACGACCGGGGCGGCCGGATCACCAAGGTCACCACCCCAGACAAGACGGTCCGCCGCTACGGCTACGACCTGCTGGGCCGCCAGACCTCCTCCGCCGACCCCGACTCGGGCGGCAGCGAGATGACCTACGACGACCGTGACCGGGTCACCACCACCACCGACACCGGCCGCAAGAAGACGATCGCGTTCGTCTACGACGGCCTCGGCCGGCACACCGAAACTCGGGAGAACTCACCGACCGGCACGCTGCTGGCGTCCTGGACCTTCGACACCCTCCGCAAGGGCTACCTCACCTCTTCGACCCGCTACGTGGGCGGCGCGGGCGGAGCCAAGTACACGAGGACGATCAACGCCTACGACAACCTGTACCGGCCCCTGCGCACCACGCTGAGCATCCCGAGCGCCGAGCCCGGGCTGGGCGGCACCACCCAGCAGGTCAACACCACCTACAACCTCGACGGCACCTTGAAATCCTCAAGCCTCCCGGCCGCCGGCTCGCTGCCCGCCGAGGTGGTCACCCCTACCTACGACGCGCTGCAGCGCCTCGTCGCGATCGAGGGCCTGTCCACTTACCTGACGGGGGTTACCTACACCCACACGGGCAAGCCCTTGCAACTGGAGCTGTCCACAGGCGGCAAGAAGACCTGGGTCAGCAACACCTACGAGGCCGGCACCCAGCGGCTGGCCTCCAGCCGCACGGACCGCGAGGGGGTCGCGGGCGTCGACCGCGCCGCCACGTACGCCTACGACCCGTCCGGCAACGTCACTTCCGTCACCGACACCTCCCGGTTCGGGACGGACCGGCAGTGCTACCGCTACGACCATCTCCAGCGGTTGACGGAGGCCTGGACCCCAGAGGGCGAATGCTCCGCCGACCCGGGCACGACAGCGCTCGGCGGACCTGCCCGGTACTGGCACTCGTACACGTACACCATCGGCGGTAACCGGGACACGGAGACGATCCACGACCCGGCGGGCGGCGGCCCCGGCGCCGACACCCGGCGCACCCATCGCTACGACGAGAACGGGAAGAACCAGCCCAACACACTGACGTCCGTGGTCTCCACCGGCGCGGTCTCGGGAACCGACACGTACACGTACGACGGCGGTGGCAACACCGGCACCCGAGGCCTCGCGGGCAAGAGCGTCCAGACGCTGAACTGGGACACCGAGGGCAACCTGGCCTCGGTAGCGGACGCCACCGGTACCAGCGAATACCTGTACGACGCCGACGGCATGCGCCTGCTGCGCCGCCAGGCCGGGACGACCACCCTCTACGTCGGCGCACAGGAGGTCACCTGGACCCAGGCGACGGGGAAGATCACGGCCCGCCGCAGCTATGACCTGGGAGGCGCCACCGCGGTCCGACAGGACGACGGCACGGTTTCCTTCGTCGTCGCCGACCACCACGGTACCGGCGAACTGTCGATCAGGGCCGACACCCAGGCCCTGGCCCAGCGACGGAGCCTGCCCTTCGGAGGACTCAGGGGCAATGCGACCGGAGCCTGGCCCACGGACCGGGGATTCGTCGGGGGCACCCAGGACACGACGGGCTTGACGCACCTCGGGGCCCGCGAATACGACCCGGCCCTGGGCCGGTTCGTCAGCGGGGACCCCCTCATGGACCTCAAGGACCCGCAACAGCTGAGCGGTTACGCCTACGGTCACAACAATCCGCTGCGCCGCAGCGATCCGTCCGGCAAATACGACCCGGACGAACGCGAATGGTGCAACAAGAACCCGACGACCTGCGAGGGAGGCCGCTACAAACCCAAGCCGAGCAAGCCGAAGAAGAACCCGAATCCGGGCATGGAAAAACCCCGGGCCCATATGCCGAAGGTGGAGAACGAGCGCCTCAAGGACATCGTGGAGGAGTTGTACATCCGCGAGTCCGTCGCCGACAAGGACGTCAAGGGCGACGGCAAGACCGGGACCGCCCTCATCGAGGAGATGAACGAGGGCAAGCCCTTCGGCGGCAAAGGTGAGAAATGGCACATCGAGAAAGCCATGGCCAAGCTCGGCGGCCTGCGCGACCTGCTGGAGGACGACCGCAAGCAGAAGGTCAAGAACGGCAAGGGCATCCTCTCCGACGCCGACCGCAAGGTGGCGCTGGACAACGCCAAGGAGTTGTGGACGGCCCTCAACTCCGACGACGTGACCGGGGCCGTCACCAAAAGGGTCAAGGACAACCCGGTGCTGGACAAGACCATGACCAACCTCCTCAAGACCGTCATCGCGGCGGAGTCGATGAGCGAGGTTACCGGTCAGAAGTTCGCCGTCCCGCCGAACCTGCACCCCAAGGCCCCGCAGCGAGCCGCGCCCAGCGGCGAGGCCGTCCAGGGACGCGGCTTTGCCAAGGGCTTCGGCGTCGTGGGCAGTGCCGCCGCCTTGGCCAGCTTCCCCGTCGACGTCTACAATTACGGCCTCAAAGAGGCGGGGAAACGCGCGGCCGAAGGTGTTACCGACCCGTTCGACATGATCCCCGCCGGACAGGGCGCGGACTGCGTCTTCTTCGGTGACTGCTATGTCGTGGTGGAAGTAGCGTGACCCCAAGCCGCCGGACGGGGGAGCGATTCCCCGTCCGGCGGCCCCCGCCATCGTCCCCCTCGGAGTACCCCACCATGCATCCCGTCACCAGTGACAATCTTTACGCGACCCTGCTGCGGCACCTGCCCGAGGTGCTCCCGTACGTCGAGGTCGCGGCCGAGCGGCACGACCTGCGCATCGCCGACGTCTCCCACTGGGAGCAGCTCAACACCCACCCTGGCACCTTGCTGTCCGAGGTACTCGCGTACCCCCTGTTCCTGCCCGCGCTCGCCGAGGACCGGGACAACGACTTCCTCACCCGCTGCTTCACCTTCGTCGAGGCCCTTTTGGACAGCCCGGGCGGATACCTCGAGGACACGGCCTACTACACCTTTATCGAGCCCTGCCTGAAAAGCCGCGAAATGCTGGGCCGGGCCTTGGAGAAGGCCCTTCCCCGAACCCGGCGGGAGCTGTGGGGGCTCATCGAAGGCTGGAACATCATGCCGGACCCCACCTGGCCGCGCTGACTACGGCGGCGGGCGCGATCGTGGCCACAAGCGTGGCCACGATCGCTGAAGGGGCCGCTGTGGCACGGAGTTACTCACGTGACTCCTGCTGCACTGCCCGACCGGCGGAGGCACGGCCAAGACGTATGCCTACGACAGCGCCGACCGTGCTGTCGACGCCGGCTTCACCTACGACGCCTTCGGCCGTACCACGACCGCGCCGGGTCATGGAAACCTCGCCTACTACACGAACGTCCGCCAGGGATTATGCGGCGGGTGCCGGGTGGCCACAGGGTCACGAGCGCGCACCACTTCTGCTGGCCCTGGACCCGCACCCGCCCTCGCAGCGCCACCACCCTCCCCCTCGACATCACCATCGACGTCCCCGGCACCGATCCCGCCGCCCCGGCCCGGACCTGGCACGCGGCCTGGAACGCCGCCGCCGCCCTCACCCACCCCGACGACGGCCGCCCCCTCGCCCCCCACAACCAGCTCTGGGCCAAGACCGGCGGACACCAGCAGATCGGCTGCATCTACACCGCCCAAGGCCTTGAATACCGCGACGCCGGCGTCATCATCGGCCCCGACCTCACCTGGAACAACGACCACTGGGAAGCCCACCCCCACCGCAGTCGCGACGAGACCCTCCGCAAACTGCCCGCCGACCAGTACCTGCGCTACGCGCTGAACATCTACCGCGTCCTGCTCACCCGCGGCACCGACACCACCCGCATCCACTCCACCCACCCCACCACCCAGCGCATGCTCCACACCCTCATCCACCCCACCAGCCCGGCCGGCTGACCAGCACCGCCGCAAAGGGAGCGAACCACAGAAACCCGCACGCACACGGCACGCTCCTGCCTCCTGCTGCGACGTCGGGGGCGTTGTCGAACCTCGCGGCTACCTTGCGTCCATGAACGCAGCAGAATGGCTCGCCGCCAGCTCCGCCGGGGTGGCGGTGCTCGCGGCAGGCTTCAGCTGGCGGCAGGTCAGGCATGCCAATGGCCAGGTGCTGGCGGTACAGATGCCACGAAGCCACCACTTGCCCAAGCCGCCGCCCGATTAGGTAGTCAGGACGCACACCGACCCTGTGCAACGGGCACTCGTCCACCCTCAACGACTCCACCCAACGACCGTACCGTCAGGCAGACCCTCAGCTCACGCCCCTACGCGGACAAGCTCTAGATGTAGTCGAAGTACCGAATCCACCAATCGACTCGTTCCCCCGGGCGGTACGTGGCCAGTGGACTCAGCCCGTCGTACGGCCGGGTGAGTAGGCGCTCTGGGATCGGCACGTAACCCAGGTCCGTCAGGGCACGCTCGACTCTGCGCAAGTCGGTGACGTCGAGCGCGCCTGCCTTCACCGCCTCATCGGTATCGAAGTAGACGCCCGGGTTCTCGGCGGCCACAACTGCCATCGATCCGAAGTTGCTGACGGAGATGACGATCCGCTCCCCGCAGGCCGTGGTCTCCGCCGGCACTTCGACTCGGGCGTGCAGGCTCGCGTCCTGCACCTGGCGATCCGCCGTGCATCGTGTGTCGAAGTCCGCATCCAGCCTGGCCACCAGTTGTTCGAAAAGCGCTCGCGTCGCCGCGTGGTCGTAGCCAGGTGGATGTTCCGTCAGCTCCGGATCATCCAGGCGATGAAGGAGAGCGTTCAGGTCAGCGTCGCTGTATGTCATCCGCCCATGATGGCGAAGCGGCCACATGCGCACGGCTCGCTCGCAGCCATGTGTCGTCAAACCGACGTCGGCCAGCGTGCCGAGGGCGTCGGCGAGCTCCTGGGCAGGGGACACGCCGACACCTCCGTAGTCTCGGGGCGTCTTGTAGGGTGCCGGGGGTCCGGCGGGGGCGGGGGTGGGGTAGCTGTGGTGCTGGAGGATCGGTCCGGGGTGTCTGCATACGAGGAACTGACGCCGAACCAGCGGATGACTAACCGGTTCCACCTTGCCTGTCTTGCGACGCTAATTCCGTACCACCAGCGGCCCGCCGCCCTGGAGGCATGGCTGGACATCGATCCGGCCCTGTTCTTCATGGGGTTGGATCCACCCACCCCCGTCACGGAGGCCGTCCAGCGGCTGGGGGGCACGAGGCTGCGGGCCGCCCTCGCGCACACGGTCGGCAACGTCGGCACCCAGCGAGCCCTGTTCGACCTCGACGTCCGCGAGGTCGATGAGGCGCTGCTGGACAACCGCCAACTGGGGTACGAGACGTTGTGCCTGTTGCGGATACGGGACCCTCTCACCGCCGGGGCCGGCGGTGCGTACCACCAGGACCATCATCGTCGGGCGCTGTTCTCGGGTGATGCGGACCTTGCGGCGGCCGCCCTGCTTGACCAGCGCGGCGAGCACCCGCCGACGGCTCGCGCGACCGCTTGGGAGACCGTGCGTGCTGCGGGCGGGGCGGCCCGGGTGCGGGAACTCGCCGCGCGGTTGCCCGGTCGTGGCGGCCCGGCCGACGCCGATGTTGTCGCGGCCTGCGCGGAGGCCGATCCGGAACCGTTTCTCGACTGCGCGGCCGAGCGCCGGCTCGGCACGGGCGCGCTGTTGCGGCGCCTGCGCGCCGCGCATCGCACGGACCGTCCGCCCTGGGAGGTGCAGCGGGTCATGCGGTCGATCCTCAAGGAGCCGTACCGGATCGACTGGCGGCTGGTCGCGGCGGCCCGGCTCGGCGGTCGGCTGCCGCGTACGGCTTCGGAGGTGCTGCGCTCGCGCCCCGACTGTCCGCCCGAGGTCGCTGTCGTGCTCAGGACTGGCCGGCCGGCCGTCCCTGGTCGCCCGTTGCCGCCTCCCGCCGTCGAGGCGGAGGCACAGCAGCCGTACCGGCGCCCTGAGAGCCACTGGGTGCCCCCGTGGCAGCGGCCCGGCGACACCGGGCCGTTCGGCGAGACCGCAGCCTCGGCCCGCCAGGCGCTGCGGACCATGACCGTCGTCTACGACGCCCACCGGGATCCGCAGGCCCCGCACCTCGGCCACCTCGGCGCGGTTCTCGAGCGTGGGCAGCTCTCGGCGGCGGAGGCGGCCCCCTTGATACGTCCCGCGAGCCTGCTGACGTCGTGGGTGGGGCAGCATTCCGGCTGGGCCGACGTCTCGCGCGCGGCGTGGAGCGGCCGTTCCGCCCTGCACGTGGAGACCGCTGCCGTGCTGGCCCGCTGGAGCGCCGGCGGTGTCCCCGCCCGGTGGTGGGCCGCGTTCGTGCCTCGGCTGTGGCACTTCCCGGGCACGCTGCCCGAGCTGCTCGCCGAAGTGTCGGCCTCGCACGCGGACGAGGATGGGCTCGGCCAGAAGGGGCCGCAGGGAGCTGCTGGGCTCCCATGATGCTGACGTCGGTTCACATCGCTGCACAGCACGGCGGACCGACCCCTCTCTATGCCGCAGGTGACAGGGTGGAGGAGTAGAGACGGTCGTTCTCCGTGAAGCCGGACCTGTCATAGAGGCGTTGGCGGCGGTATGTTCCCGGTCGGGCGGTGCGTCGTCGTCGACGTACAGGAGGACCTCGGTAGCGCCCAGGCCGGTCAGGACATCGAGCGCCGTATCGAGCATGGCGCGCCCGAGCCCCTTTCCTCTGGCGGCAGGTGGCAGTTGCTCGGTGTCGTCCCTGGTCGCGGGGCGTAGGAGACGACTGCTATGACGGCTCCGGGCGCGTCCGCGGCCACCTGCGTCGCCGGGGTTTCAAGGTCGGCCCGCTGTGAGTGATGCGAGCCAGGGGGCGATCTTGTCTCGTGCGTTCCACTGGTCCCACGTGCCGTCCCAGGTGCACATCGCCTGCATGACCTCTTCGAGGAGGTCCCAGTGACGTTGGACAGCCGCGCGGGCGGCGATGCCCTGGAGCCAGATCAGCTCAACTGCTCTGCCAAAGGAGCGGCCTTCGCTGGCATCTGGTGAGAGGAAGGCGTATCCGACGCCCATGTCGCCGCAGCCGAAGTCGACGTCGAGTGGCAGGTCGCGGCTGTCGATCTGGGCGAGGAAGCGCCAGTCGGGGCCGGGCCATTCCTCGCCTTGCAGCCACACCCGGCCGGTTCCTGGTGCTGCCAGGCGGGAGCCTGGGGCAGGATCTCCCCTTCCGCGCCGGCGGAAATCCGGTCGCTGGGGATCATGAGGTACTCGGGGCCGGCACTTGGCCCCTCGGCCACGGGGATCGTGCGGAGTTGGAGGGGAACGCGCCCGCCGGGCTGGACGATGACGGCGTTCTCGCCGCCGTCCGCTTCGTAGGTACCGTCGACCCAGCCTTCTTCGCTACCGGTCATGAACAGGTAGGCAGTGCGGCCCTGGCCGAGATCGAACTGGGCAAGGAACACCACGGCGCGGCCGGTTTGCTTCGACAGCGTCCACTGCGGTTGTCCGCGCCACGCAGGCTGTCCGCCCACCTTGGTGATCCGTTCCTGAACCGGGGTATCCGCCCGCAGGAATCGGCTGAGGCTGCCATGTCTCTCCTCGTCTTGGGGAACGGCCAGGTCAAGAGGTCGTATGGTCAGTTGCCCGGCGCCGGATTGCGTGGGGTGTAGGTCGGAGGCTGGGTGGCCCTTGCCCTCATCCGCGGTGTGACGTCTCGGGCCGACTGCTCCGCGCGTCAGCCGGCGGTCGGCCGACGCGCGGAGCAGTGGCGCTTGTCCGCTGTGATTCAGCAGTAGGCGATGCCCTTGGTGTTTTCGTTCGGAATCGTCGCGGAGATGATGGTTCCCTTGGCTCCCACGGCGCGGAGATGTTCTGCAGCCGCAGGCCAGCGAGCTCGGCACGACGGGCGGCGATGGAGAACCCGAGGAGCAGCATGGCCCGGTCCCGCACACCGAAGATGTCGTCAGAGCACTTCTCCACGATCTGGCGGAGCGCGTCAACCCGCATCGCCGGCGCCTTCCCGCGGCCACGCGTCGGCTCCTCATTCTCCTCGGCCTTCAGCCGGTAGTCCTTCAGCAGCTCGCGCGCCGACTTCGTGTCCCGCTTGTTGATGACGACGCCGTACTCCTGCCGCAGGGTGACAGACACCCCGGCGAGCTTGCGGTCGATGGTGCTGTAGGCGCGCTGCTCGCGGTTCCACAGGTAGGCGACGAACGCCCGCAGCGTGCCCCGGGTGGCGGCAGTGGGAGGGATCTGGAGCTGTTCGCAGAACGCCGTCCAAGTCTTCCAGTCGGACGCGTACGAGTGGGTGGTGTTGTCGGGCCGCTGGTCGGCCGCGTGGTTGTCGGAGGCGGCGTCGAGCTCGGCGAGGCGCTGGCGCAGCTGCTCGTCGAACTCGGCAGGAAGCAGGGGATGTTGGCTGGGCGGGCGGGGAGAGGGGCGGTCATCACTCCAGGCCTTCAAGCCACGCAGGCCTAACCGTCCTGATGCGGTCGGAGCGCCAGAGCAGCACCTGACTGGTGCCGAAGCCGTACCAGCCTTGTCCCCGCTCGCTTCTGAGGCTGGGGAAGGCCCGGGTCCACCAGTCGACGTCGGACCGGTCTTCCTCGCTGAAGTGCCAGGAGACGGAGGTGACGACGGCCGGCTGACCGTTCTTCAGCCAGAAGAGGGGGTGGTGGAACCAGCTTCGGCTGGCGCGGCCGCCTGTGTGGCAGGTGTCCATGGACGGGCAGCGGCGGCTGACCTCCCGGGTGAGCCACAGGAGGCAGCAGCTGGTGCTGCTTGCCCGCAGGCCGTGGCGCTCGGCCCAGGAGACGATGGCCTCCTGCTTGGCCTGCATCTCGGCCACCTCCCGGTCGTAGGCCGGCCGGTCGGTGCGGCGGAGGGCGAGGTTGATGACTCCGGGGGTGTCGTACGGCCAGTTCACCTCACCCCGGCTGGAGCCGAAAACGGCCGCGCCGCGGCGGTCCAGGTCGTCGAGCATGCGGTCTCTCCCCTGCCGATCCTGACTCGCGATATGTGAGCTCATTGTGAACCAGGCGGCCAAGATTCCCCGGACTGCATCCCGCTGAAGGTGGTTCAGGTTTGAACGACTTCTGTGTGAGCGATCCTAAGCTCCGACCCCGTTGACGCCGCCGGGACGATCAAGCGCTCCCCCGGGCCTACGCGCTGACCGAAAGATCGCCCGCAGCGCGAGGATCTGCTCCGGCCGAAGTGGCGGCGCCTCGGCAACCGAACGCTCGATCGCCGCGACTGCTGCCGGGCCCAGCCTTTGCTCAGCCTCCACCATCGAGAACTGCCGTGCTTTCTCCATGTCCGGAGCGTAACGAGGTTGCCAGGCCTCGTGAGCAACCTAGGCCTCCGGTCATCTGTGTGTACGACGAAAAAACCTTCCGCTCAATTCACCAGTAGACCGCCGAGCTGTTCCAGGCGAGACTCGTAGCCCCTCGGAAGGACTCACCCAGACTCACCGAGACTCACGGGCCGGAATCCGCTGTCGTCCGTCGGGGTGGCGGCGAAGCCGTGCCAACCTGAGCTTCGGCAGGGGCTGCTGGCGGAACTCTGGCCGGGAAGGTGCCTTCCCGCCTCGCGGACAACGGCCCGTCGTTCGTCGAGGCGAAGGGGCACATGGTGATCACTAGGAGGCGAGAGGGGAGCACTGTGCTAAGAGGTCGTTTTCGTCCAATGTTTCATCCTGAGATCGGGTGTTCTGTGGTCTTTTTGGGGTCGCGCCAGGAGATGGTGTTCTCGCCGGTGAGGCGGCGGGCCATGAGGTCGGTCATGGCGAGGTGGATCACGGCTCTGATCATGCAGGCAGCGAACACCGGCTCTGACTTGCGAAAAAGCGCGATCCCGTGGGGCGGGAGGGTTCACCGGAACTTCACGCCCGATCCCGTCGTGCGGGCATCTGCGGCGACGTCGCGCCCGTCAGGCGAACACCACCAGACCCATGTAAATGCTGCGCGTCGATCGACTCCTTAGACCCTTTACGCCCCAACAAGCGACAACAACCGACTTCTTCGCACCAGCGGACAGCGACAACGGCTCCTCTGCCCACGGCCAAGGACGCCTGACCCCGCACCACGTCACCGACTCCCTTCACCCCAGACAGAGACCCACCGCCCCCGGCAGCCGCCGGGGGCTTCGTGCTTCCAGGAGGAGATCGCCGTGCCTACCTACGAAGCCACGCCCCGCTTCAACGCCGACCATCGCCGCCGCTTCCGCCAGGCCGTGGCCGCCTTCGTCGACGACCTGCGCTCCGGAACCTTCCGCGCTGGCCTCCGCGAAACGCGCGGGTTCGCGGAATCCGGGACCGGTGTGACGACGAACCCGGCCGCCTGCCCACCGTTAAAGGCGGCTCGGCGAGCAGGTTCCACTAGCCGTTGAGCGCTGGGGTCAGCCAGATGAAGATCCACAAGTGCCGGAATAACCTCTCGGAACAGCTCGTAGAATCCGAATAGACCAGAGCCCAGGTGGGCAGCACTGCCGCACATAGGAAGAGGAGGGGGCACGTTGCCCAAGTTCTGGATCGGACCGCGGGAGTACCCATCGAAGAAAGCCGCGCAGGAAGCCGTCCGCGACGTGCTGTACGGATACAGCGTGGGCAGCATCGTGGACCAAGAGGCGGATCACCTGCTCCTGCTGGACCTGCTCGACCTGCACGCAGAGGCTGACGTCAAGATCGGTGTGGGCGTGGAGGCCTTCGTAATCGCACCACCACTGCAAGGGCCGTACCCGGGGTTCGAAGTAATCCGCACCGACGGTACCCGGATCGACTTCTCCTACCTGGCCTGCTTGAAGCCGCCGAGCTATCGCCAGCAGGTCTCTGCCGCGATGCGCGTTGAAGTCAAGGACGACGTGAGCGCCTACTTCACTTCCCGGGTGGCGGCGAACACCCTGGTCTCGGACGAATCCGGGAGGGAGCTGGACATCACCGGCACCCACGTCAGCTACTACCGAGGCCCGTCGTTCGCGGAACTCGCCGCGGCGTTCACTGAGGAAGTCGGCGGATGTGACGCGATCGAGCTGACCACGTCGAGCGACCCAGGTCGGGGGCAGTTCACCGACCGCTCGCTCGCTGAGCGGTGGCGCAAGTACCACCAGGAGCACGCGGTCCTCGGACTGCTGTCCTCACAGGAGAACCTGCGCCGCCCACGCAGGTGACTAGCTCCGCTGCCTCAGGTAATCCGGGCCCAGGTTGACCTGCCAGTCCTGCACGTTGGTGATCTGATCGAGAAGCAGGTCCAGCGCGGTGCACGCCTCACCCGCCCGGCGTGCGAACTCGGGGACGTCGACGTAGAGAGGGTCAGGGCGGGCCGGCACCGTCGCCCCGCCCTGACCCTTGACCATGCTGTACCGCAGCGCCTGGCCGCTCGGATCCAGGGCATGGACCTCGTCACAGAGCGATGTGACGTCGTCCCGCAGGCGCATCCGGAACATCGGCGCGAGCTGGACGAGATAGCCGGTCAAGACGCTGAGCTGATGAGTCTGAGCGAGCTTCTTACCGACTCTTTCCACAACCTCGGGCGCCTCAGCGCCCGGCGCAACCTCGAACTTGATGCTGTCGACCAAGGCGCGCAACACTACTTTGAGCCCCAGTTCGAGAGCGTGCCGGTAGTTGTACAACACGACCAGCACCAACGAATCGTCCATACGGTTGGCGTACCAGCGTTCGGCCAGAAGGTCGGCAGCCGTACGGAACGCGAACGCAAGCTCCGCATCGGTCTCCAGCTCCGGCGCAGCAGCCCCAGAGGACGAGACAGCAGGCCGCCCGCCAAGGACCGCGTAGTTCTCTGTCCAAGGACTCGGGCACGACCGGGAAAATGCGGCACGATGGGTCACGAGGAACATCTTGAATGCTTGGGCGACGGGATGAGAGCGATTTTTAGTCCAGCTCGCAGGCCGCCCCGTTAGGCCCTCCGTCCTGGTGGCTGCCGCCCACCAGTCCTATAGGCCCGCGACCAGGTCGAACTAGGCGCCGATACGCGCCGCTTCTCCCACAGACGCCAGCGCCAGCCGCACATCGTTCGCGGCCACTACAGCGGCCCGCACGTCAAGCGCGCCCAGTTCGCAGAATCTACGACTCGACAGGGCTCGAACCGTACCGAGTGGCCGGCGCCTCGCGCCAGGAGACGCATGGTTTGGGCCCAACTCGGGTTAGATTACCGGTAGATCAGCTCAGGGTGTCTGGCGCGACTGACGGCTTCTGCGGGCCTTTGTTCCTGTGGCTGCCCGGCTGAAGTCAAGGGGGATCGGCGGCATGAAGTACAAGAGCGAAGCTCAGATCATGAAGGCGCTTGGGATCGAGTCCTGGAGGAACCTCTCAAAAGACAAGATGGTCAGGTTCGCAGCCATGATGCCCAACATGGACACCGAGGTGGCTCTCAAGATCGTTGAGCAGTTCCCCGCGTTCAAGGACTTCGCCAAGGATGCTGTGAGTGCCGTCGAGAGAGCACACGAGTCTACGCTCTCGGCCAACAGCCAAAGTCAGGAGCATGTCCACCGGGCCTGGCAGGAGGTCAGGGACATTCTCAAGGGCGAACTCGGCAAGGACGACCTGATTCGGGAAGAGAAGAGGTTTCTGATCGAGCAAATCCAGGAAACCGCCAGGATGCAATCTCAAAAGGACAGCGAGAACAAGCAGTTCTTGGATGGGGCGCTCAAAAAAGTGCTGGTAGGCGCTACCGCCGCAGTCGCCCTCGGTGTAGCTTTCGTCGGCGGCAGAGTGTTGGCCGAGTCCAAGGACGGTACCGAAAGCTCCCAGGACGCCTGAACTGGGCTCGCTCACCTGGGTGGCTTCGCCGTGCGCTCAGGATGGGCCGCAGTGACGTAGTGCATGGCGGTCTTCTCCGTGATCCCGAAGAGCCTCATCAGCCGGAGGGGGTCCGCTGTTTCTGCTGCTTCGTTGAGAATGCGATCCTGGCGCAGGCGGACCAGAGTGAGGCCTGGCGGCACGTCGACACGGAGCAGGGTCTTCCCCACGGCGGGTTGGTCGGGGTCGAGCGCCGATCTCTGGCTGACGAGCAGGCGGGGGTTGGTCGAGGCGGGCCAGCGGCGGTGTCGGTAGTCAAGCCAGTCGGCGGCGATCTGGTGGGTGAGTTCCTCCAGGTAGAGGGTGTGACGTCGAAGGCCGCGGCGGATGACGAGGGTGCCGCGTGCGAGGTCCAGGTCGCAGGTCAGGATCGTGCGGAGTTCGTGAACGGGCACGGCGTGGACTGTGGCCAGGACGAGGACCAGACGCCCGAGCGGGGTCCTCGTCTGCTGCAAGGCGCTGGCCAGGAGGTCGCTGGGGACGGGCTTCGGGATGCCTGTCGGGCTCCCGACGCGAAGGTGCTGGGCGGGGTCGCGGAAGACCACCCGTTCCCGCTTCAGTGTTCTGAACAAGCTGCGCAGGGCGAGGGCGAGCTGCCTGCGGGCACGTCCGGCATAGCCGTCCACGGCCGCGTCGACGTGCTGCCGGGTGATCTCTCGCAGCGAGAGCACACCTGCCTCCGCCCAAGTGGTGAGCACCGGCTGGAGAGAGGCCAGGTACGGGCGAATCGCGTCGTAGCCGCGGACCTCGCCCTCGTGGCGGCCCCGGCTTCAGAGCACCTTCACCCACTGTCCTACCTCGTCGGCAAGGACCTCTGGCAGCGCGGCCACGGTGGTGTCGATCCATGTCCGATCGACGTCGCGGTGGAGGTCGGGGTCCTGGAGGAGGATGCCCCGGTCGCGCAGGAATTGGCAGACGGTCTTGGCCTTGAGGTCTGGGCCGGTCCGGGCCAGGTCGTGGATGTCCCGCTCCGAGATGGCCGCTTGGGCGCCACACCAGTAGAGGATGATGCTCAAGGTGCGGATATTGCTGTTGTGACTGGGTGACTGCCGCTCGTGCAGAACCCGGCTGAAGTCCTCGACCAGTCGTGCGGCCGTCCCGGTCAGCATCAGTTCGGCCGTGTTCCGGCCTTGGAGGCGCGGCAGCAGCCGCGTCCAGTCGCGTCGGATGGCGAACAGCTGCTCCTGCCCGGCCGCGGTATGCGCCGGTGCGGGTGGCAGGTCCGCGTGGGACGGTTCGTCGGCCGGGATCGGCGGGGGCGGTCCGGATCCGCCGATGGGCACGTCGATCAGCAGTTGTGTGTACTGGCTGGTGGTGGGCTGGGTGTCGTCGAGGAGACGGTATGGGCGGCAGCCGCGGCAGCGTCCCTTCCGCAGCGGGAGTTCCTGCCGGTGGCAGCGTGCGCAGGTGCCCCGCACCAGCTTCTCGCGCCAGTGCCGACAGGGAGCGCAGCGGGAACCGTATTGGCCAGAGGTCATCCACGCCTGGCAGTCCGCACACGACCGCGGCGACCGGCACCGGGGCACCCGGCCGGCCACGGTCCGGGGTGGGCGCCGGACTGCTGGCGACAGTCGCAGGGGTTCCGGCTCGGAGGCCAGCAGCCCGGCCCGCTGGAGAACGAGGCGGGTGGTGGTCCGGCCAGCGGGCAGGTCCCGCAGGAGCACCTCGGGCATGAGCCGGGTGCCTTCGGCTGCGCGGACCGCCAGCGCGAGTCGCAGCAGCGCTGCCTTGCGGTAGCGGTTCCCGCGGCTCAGCCCCTGTTCGGCGGCGATCTCCTCCAGGATCGTCTGGGCTTTCTCCCACCCGGACACCGGTCGGCCTGCGACTGCCCGGACCGTGTCCGCGGTCAGAGTCCTGGGGATCGTGAACAGCGGGATCTGCCCCCACACGCCCGGCTCGAGCACCGCAGGCGGCTGCTCGGCGCCCGCGCGCTGCTGCCTGAGTCTGAGGTTCCACACCTCGCTGGTCCGCGGGCCGGCGCCGCCGGCCCGGCTCAGCTGGCGGGCTGAGTCCGCGCGGTCGTGATAGACGCCGACCGTCAGCTGGAGATCACGCGGCGGTGCCCCCTCGATCCCCAGGGCCCACTCGGCGTCGTCCAGGAGCCGGATCGCCTGCAGGCACGAGCGGCACAGACCGTCGGAGTTCAGCAGCCTCTCGTGCCGACACCGCGGACACGTTTCCCGCTCGCGGTAGTGCTGTCGCCAGCGCCTGCACCCGGCGCAGACCCCCCTCTGGTTGAGGACGACCCAGCCCAGACAGTCCGCACAGCTCCGGGCCGTTGCCCGGTCCGCAGCCACCGGCGCTCAGCTCGGCGGGAGCGAGCGCGGGCCACTCCCCCGGCGGCTTCCCGGCACCGGCCGCACCGGCCCCGACGGCAACTCCGCGCCGTCGGCCGTCCGCTCCCCTTCCTCCGGCACCGCGTGGCTTCCTGCCAGGGGCTCTGCCTGCAGCAGGTCCGCGACGGTGCAGCCCAGCGCGGCGCACATCATGTCCAGGTCCTCCAGCCGCACCGTGACCGGAGTCCCGCCCCATAGCGCGGCGACCTTGCTCAGCGACGGGTTGAACCCAACCTGCCGGAACGCGGCCAGTACCTCGGTCGGCCGCCACAGATCCCGCTGCGCGGCCACCATCCGCAGATTCCACTTCACCTCAGGTTCCCCCTGTCCATCACCAGTCGTTGGGCCGCCCGGGAGCTGGCCTCCAGGTTCGCGTGCTCAGGATCGGCCTGCGCGGTCGCCATATACCGAAGAGTCGTGGTTGCCCAGGCATGTCCGAGGACCTTCTGCACCTCCCACAACGTCATTCCGCGCTCGTAGTTGTGGGTCGCGCACGCGTGCCGGAGAAGGTGCGGGAACAGGTCAGTGACCGGACCGCTCAGGTAGCTCACCGCCGCGCTGTGCAGGGCACGACGGAATGTCGAGGGCACGATCGCCGGTGCGATCGGCAGGTTCAGCGCTGCGACCGCCGTGGGCTTCCGCTCCGACGGCCACAGCGGCGCCCGCGGGTGCTCGGCATCGTCGCCGAACTCGCCCCGGATCTGCTCGATGTACCACCACAGGAGAGCCCGGCCCTCCTGGAACAGGTACGCCTCGCGCGGCCGCGGCCCCGAACCGCTCGCGCCCTTGCCCAGGACAACGAACCGGCCCCACTGGCCGTGCTCCCAGTGCACGTCCCCCATGCAGACGCCGCACAACTCCGCCGCACGGACGCCCGACAGGTAGGCGATCTTCGTCATCACGTAGTCGCGGCAGGCGACCAGGTACTTCCGTGCCCGGGGCAGGTCCTCGCGCCAGCGGCCGAAGAACATCTTCATCGCCGCCTGCGACGGCGGGATTCTCAGCCCGAAGTCGCCTCGGTGACGGGGCCTGTTGAACGGATCAATCGGCGACTCGACCACAGCCCCGAAGCGGCTCATGATCTCGCCCGCGTACCGCTGCTCCAGGAACGCGAAGTACCGGTCGATCTTGCCGATCTTGAACCGCATCGTCGACTGGGCCCTCTTCCCCGGCCCGGCGAAGTACCGGTCGACCTCACGAGAAGAGAGCTGCCACGGCACCGTGCCGTAGAACTCGCAAACCTCGATCACCGGCTTGATCAGCCCATCTAGCGTCTCCTGCGCCAGCCCCGCCGCATCCCGGGCCCACTGGTACTCCGACAGCGTGTCCAGGAAGAACCTCTCCTCGTCGTACGCCGAGATCCTCGCTTGCCGACGCCGCTGAAGCGTCACGACGTCCGCGAGGCCGGCCTCGACCGACACTGTGGCCGGGTTCACCAACCCACCCGGCCCTCCCGGCCCCGGCACGGTGCGTACGAGTGACAGCGTGCGACTTTCGAAATCCGACACAGCTCCGAAGATTACGGCGATCGATCGCAGAATCTGCGAGTTACTGCGGAGATCTCACACCATCGAGTGAACGGACCCAGCACGCCGATCTACCAGCTGAAATGCGTCTTCGACGCGTCATGTGGCCGCGAACGAACCCGTACGTACTCCACCAGTCAAGCGCGTCCAACGAGCACCGGGCGTCTACGAGCTCACCTGGTCCATGGGCGCCGGACCCGCAGGACGCGCGACGTGCGAGTACGGGCCCGCGTGCCGCCCCGGCATACCGCACGTCATCTGGCGCCGCATCGGCACCCACGATCCTCACCAGCCCCTGACAGCATCGGGGGCGGTGGGCACGGCCGGTCACCCGCTGGCGGGCTCAGCGCCCGCGCCGAAGGGCGGGACATCGGCGACGGCGACGTCCAGCCGGAGCCGGGCGAAGCGCACCGGGTGCCGCCACGCGCCGCGCTCCAGCGCCGTGTCCACCGTGATCTCGGCGACCAACACGGGTTCGACCAGCACGACGTCGAGCGGCGTCGGAACGAGCGTCTGCGGCCGGCGCACGGTTCCGGTGATGGCGCCGACCACCGCCTCGGTGGTGTCCCGGCGGCGCACCTTGTAGAGCGCGCGGGCCCCTGGCAGATACCGCTGTCCGCTCCCCCGGATCACCAGTCCTTCAACGCCGGGCACCTGCGTCCAGGACGTCAGCCACTCCTGCGCCGTCGCCACGTCCGTCGTCTCGGGGCAGAGCGTCCACGGGGCACTCAGCCCATGGTCGGCGAACGGCCGCTCCAGCCGCGCGCGCCGCTCACCGTACGGGACGTGCAGCAGCTCCTGGCCGTCGATCTGGAGGACGACGAAGGCGATGAAGTGCGCTGGCGCCTCTGCAGCGAGGCGAGTAGCGGTACGGCCGCCGGAGACCGCGCGCCGCTGGAGCGCCTCGAACGACTCATCTCCTCGGCCCACACCACCAGCTCGCCGTCGAGGACCAGGCCGTCGGGCAGGTCCGCGGCCGCGGCCACGAGATCCGGGAAGCGGCTCTGCAGGAGCTGCCGCGGCGGGACTGCACCAGCAGCGGGCCGGTCGCCAGGGCGGCGATGCCGGTGTTGATGTCCACGGCCCACAGCACATCGCCGGCTGGTGCCAGCCGTCGGGCATGTCCGTAACCACCTTGGTCACCGGCCCGTTGACTTTCCAACAGTGGTGCGGACGCGCTGGGCGAGGGGATCGGATGACGGTTGTGCGCAGTGTGGATATTGCCGTGATCGGCAACGGGGTCCTGGGGCTCTCCGTGGCACTGGAGGTGGCACGCCGGGCTCCGGAAATGCGGGTCGCGTTGATCGGGCCGCCGGGCCGGGAGGGCGCGGCCACAGCGGCGGCCGGGGCGATGCACAACTGTTTTGGCGAGGTCACCAAATACACTGCGGGGCATGCGGCGTCCCGGGCCAGGTTCGCGCTCGCGCGTCGGGCGTTGGACAGCTGGCCTGCGTGGCGGGACATGCTGGCCGATGCGGCCGGCGCGCAGGCAGGCGCTTCCCTGCGCGACTCGTACACCACGGGCACGTTCGTCGTGCTCGGTAGCGGGTCGGGGCGGATCACCGGTGAGAACTTCGACGCGATGCGCGCTGCTGTGGCGCAGTACGACGAACCGCATGAGGACATCGCCCCGGAGAGCATCGAGGGCCTGGCGCCGTCCATGGACGCCCGCCCGCTGCGGGCCCTGTATCTGCGCCGGGAGGGCGCGGTGGACGCGCGGGGCGTGCTGTCTGCACTGGAGGCGGCAGCCCGTACCCAGAGGGTGCGGTTCCTGTCCACAACGGTACGCGGCGTGACGGCGGCGGGGGACGCGGTCCGCGGGGTACAGCTCGCCGACGGTGACGAACTGGCGGCAGGCGCTGTGGTCTTGGCAGCCGGCAGCATGAGCGGCGACCTCGCGTCCGGCGTCCTGCCCCCCGGAGCCGTCCCGCCCATGCTGCACGGCACGGGCCTCGCCCTGCTGACACGCCGTCACGCGCCCGCAGGCGCCCGTCATGTCATCCGCACGCCCAATCGGGCCGCCTCGTGCGGCGTTCACGTCGTCCCCCTGCCCGGCGCGGTGCAGTACATCGGCGCCACCAGCGTGCTGACGACCCGCCCGCCCCACGGCCCCGAACTGGGCGTGGCGCTGGACCTGATGCGCGCGGCCTGCACACAGGTCGACCGGACCCTCGCGTCCTCCCAAGTCACCCAGTGGCTCTGCGGCAGGCGCCCCGTCCCGCTGGACTGCTTCCCACTGATCGGACCGTGCTCAGTGAACGGACTCCTGTTTGCGACCGGGACGTACCGCGACGGATTCCACTGCTCCCCGGCCATCGCCCGTCATCTGGCCGACCACCTGCTGCACACCGGCGTCGCCGACGACCTCTTCACGTGGTTCGCGCCCGAGCGCTTGCCCATCCAGACCATGACCGTGCAGGAAGCGATCGCCGAAGCCGTCGACCACGGCCTCGACGGCGCCTACGAACACGACCTCCGGATGCCCGCCTTTCTCGGCAACAGCCCCATCACCGCGCACCTGCATGAGCGCATCAGCCGGGGATACGAGGGGATGACGCACCCTGTCGCGCTGCCACCAGAGGTCATGATCTCCGAGTTCGTCATTCCCTACCGGGACAGCGCTGAACCAGGTCGGAACGCCTGGCTGCGCACCTATCTCCGCGCGGCGTACCTGCACCACACCTGACGGTCGCAGGCCCGCCCCAGCCAACAGGCTGGGGCACGCGGAGGATCAAACGATCCTGGACCGTGGGCCATCCGACCTGGACGTGGGGCAGGGGGGTAGACGCAGGCTAAGGACGGGGGCCTTTCCTACCCGGGTGGCTGGCGCGTTGCCCTGCCTGGCGCATGCCGTCTTCACGGCGCACGGCGGAACATCTTGCTCTCCGACGTCGCGGACGTGGACCGGCCGCTCCGTTCGCACTCTCTTCGAGCGCCGTGCGTTCAGAGCGTGAGCCGCACGCCGTACTCCCGCAGCCACCCGTCGAGCCCCAAAACGAGCTCCGCGCCGCGTCGCATGCTGTCCGGGTCAGTCGTGGTGAGCGCCTCTTGTGTCGCCGCGCCGTCCAACAACCCGTGGACCGGGGCGTTGGGATCGTCGAGAAGCCGTGCCAGCTCTGTGCGTACCGCCCGGGCGTAGCCGCGGTCCTGTGTGGAGGGGTAGGGGCTCTTCTTGCGCTGCGCGACGGCGTCGGGTAGCAGGTCACGGACGGCGGCACGCAGCAGGCTCTTCTCGCGACCGTCGAACGTCTTCATGGACCAGGGGGTGTTGTAGAGGTACTCCACCAGCTGGTGGTCACAGAAAGGGACGCGCACTTCCAGCCCGGTGGCCATGCTCATCCGGTCCTTTCGCTCCAGGAGCAGGGGAAGGGACCTGGTCAGCGCCAGATAGCAGATCTCCCGCATGCGGTGCTCGGTGGCATCGGTGCCGTCCGGGTGGGGGACCTCCCTCAGTGCCCGGCGGTAATGTGCACGCTGGTGACCCTCCAGGTCCAGCCGGTGCAGCAGACCGCGGTCGAGAAGAGCAGTGTCGAGCGCCAGCGCGGAGATGCCCGCGGCGGCGAGCCAGGGGAAGGTGTCTGCGGCAGTCGCCACAGGGTCGTGGAACCAGCGGTATCCGCCGAACACCTCGTCCGCCGCCTCCCCCGACAGCGCGACTGTGGAATGCTCCCTGACTGCCTTGAACAGCAGGTAGAGCGAGGTGTCGGTGTCACCCAGGAGGGAGGGCAGGTCACGGGCGCGCAGCACGGCACGGCGGTTGCCGTAGGCGCTCAGGTCACTGGCTTCCAGTACGACGTCGGTGTGGTCGGCCGAGACGTGCGCGGCCAGTGCCCGCGCGTACGGGATGTCCGGCGTGGGACGAAGCGGGCTGGGAGTGAAGCTCTCGCGCCGGCCGGCGAAGTCCACGGCGAAGGACCGGACGGCGCCGCGGCCCTGTTCGCGAAGTGTGCGGGCGGCAAGGGCCGTCAGCGCGCTGGAGTCCAGGCCGCCGGAAAGCAGTGTGCACACCGGTACGTCGGCGATCAGCTGCCGGGCTGTGATGTCCTCGAGCAGGCAGCGCACGGTGGAGATAGTGGTCTGCAGGTCGTCGGTGTGTTCGCGGGCCGTCAGGCCCCAGTACCGGTGTTCGCTGACGCCGTGGTGGCCTACCCGGACGGTATGACCAGGACGCACCTCGCGCATGCCGGCGTAAACGGAGTGCCCGGGGGTCTTGGCCAGAATGAGCAGATGCCGCAGACCGTCGGTGTCCACTGTCGCTTCCACCTCGGGGTGAGCCAGCATCGCCTTGGGCTCGGAACCGAACAGCACGCCTGAGGCGGTGGGGTAGTAGTAGAGCGGTTTGATGCCCAGGCGGTCGCGCACCAGCAGTCCTTCCTGGACGCGCGTGTCCCACAGGGCGAGGGCGTACATGCCGTTGAGCCGGACGGTGAAGTCCTCACCCCAGGCCAGGTAGGCACGCAGCATCACTTCGGTGTCGCTCGCGGTATGAAACCGGTGGCCCCGATGCTCCAGCTCCCTGCGCAGCTCGCGGTAGTTGTACAGCTCACCGCTGTAGGTGGTGACCACCACGGTACGGCCGTCGATGTCCGCCGCCATGGGCTGCCGGCCACCCGCCGGATCGATCACCGCCAGGCGGCGGTGTCCGAACGCCGCATGCGCGTCGGCCCACACTCCCTCCGCGTCCGGCCCCCGGCACGCCAGGGTGGCGGTCATGGCGGCAACGACGTCTCGTTCGTGGCAGCCCGTCAGGTCTCGGTCGTAGGCGATCCACCCGGTGATGCCGCACACGCTGTTCCTCTCGCGAGGGGCCTCACGGGGGCCACCTTCGTGAGCAAGATATGCCAGAGAATGCCGCCGCCCCTGGTGTACGGGCCGAGCGGAGCCAGCCGTCACTCTGGGCGGCGCTTCCCCGCCGCCTTCGCGGCTGCGGCCATGGTGTTCAGGCCGGCCCCCAACGCCACGAACGCCCGGCAGTCCACCGGCACAAGACCCTTGGGGTGTTCGTTCCCGTGCGGAGCCCGGGCGCCTGTCAAAACCGCGACTGTCCCGACTACCGGCTGGACCCCAGAAGCAAGCGCCCTCCGGTCCGGTAACGAGGACTGCGTGCGATGAACCGCTGGCTTCGGTCCGTGGTGGTTTGCCTGGGTACCACGCCGAGCCCATGGGCCCGGTGGGGCGTGTCGATGCGGGCCAGCGGGTGACGTCGAGGGCCAGCCGTAGTCGGCCGCGTGCAGTAGTGCCGTCCGGGGAGGGGCCGGAAGGTCGTCGGCCTTCGTTCACCGTAGGTAAGGGGCGCCGTCTCGCTGCCCTCATTCGCCAGGGCGGCCGCCGAATGGGTCTCACGGGGGGCCGGGGCCCTGTGTGCGTCCCGGTGTGCCGGGTTCACTGCGCCCCTCGGGGCGGAGTGCGAGCTCCGGGACGAAGCGCGCAGCCACCGCGCCGAACGTCCTCGCCGGCTGATGGCCCCGTCGTGCTGCCGGCTGGCGTCGCGACTGACTCGGTCACCCCAACGCACGCACCACCAAGTCATCACCACCCCTCAGCGACGACCGCACCCCGATCGCTCATGTTGACGCGGCCGCACAGACCCTGCCCGAACGGATGCGGTAGCTCTCTTCCTGCCTGCCCGAGTCAGGCCCGCCCTGTGGTACCCGGCTCGGGTCTTTGCACAGAGCCGCGCCCCGTCACGGTGACGGGCAGTGTGACAAGAAGATGGGTGTCGACCCCGATGTACGGGGCCGGTGGGGCGGGTGATGGTGAGGTGGAGGAGCACCCTTGACGTCCCTTCCGGCGCAGGCTTCTGGCGGCGCGCCGGGCGGGGGCAGTCTGTGTGTTCGTGGCCACGGCACGAACGGAGTCCGCGCCGATGACTACCTTCCCGTGCCCCTCCGCATGCGGAGGGCAGCCCCTCTCGGCCCGCGGTGACCTCGGCATGGTGCCGCCGTGAGCGTGACGACGTGGTTGGCCTTGGCGGTCTTCGCCGCCGTCTATGTGCTGATCGCCACCGAGCGGGTCCACCGGGTTGCCGCGGCTCTCGGGGGCGCGGTGGTCATGCTGCTGCTCGGGGCGACCAGCCCCGAGCACGCGTTCTTCTCCAAGCGCGTCGGGATCGACTGGGACGTCATCTTCCTGCTGCTGGACATGATGCTGATCGTCGCGGTCCTCAAACGGACCGGCATCTTCGAGTACGTCGCGATAGGGGCGGCGAAGCGGGCCCGCGGGCGGCCGTACCGGCTGATGATGTTGCTAATTCTCGCGACCGCCTCCCTGTCCGCGTGGCTCGATAACGTCACCACCGTCCTGTTCCTCGCGCCGGTGACGATCGTGGTGTGCCGTCGGCTCGGTCTGCCGGCTGTGCCGTACCTGATCGCCGAGGTGATGGCCTGCAACATCGGCGGAGCCGCCACCTTGATCGGTGACCCGCCCAACATCATGATCGGCTCGCGGGCTGGGCTGTCCTTCAACGACTTCCTGGTCCACATGGCACCGATCGCGACGCTGCTGGTGGTCGTGTTCGCCGTGATGGCCCGGTGGATGTTTCGCTCCGCCTTCGTGTACGACGCCAAGCGGGCGGCGCAGGTGATGGAGATGCGTGAGCGCGACGCGATCAAGGACGGGCGGCTGCCGGCCGTCAGCGGCGTGGTCATCGTGATCGTGATGGGCTGCTTCGTCCTGCACACCGCGCCGCACCTGGAGCCCTCGGTGGTGGCCATCAGCGGCGGGCTGGTGCTCCTGGCCGTCTCACGGCTCAAGGCCAGGGAGGTTGCAGCCGACGTGGAGTGGGAGACGCCGGCGTTCTTCACCGGCCTGTTCGTCATGGTCGGCGCGATTGCAGACCGGGGTCATCACCGACCTCGGGCAGGCCGCCGCCCGGGCGACCGAGGGGCAGTTGTTCGGGGCGTCGATGGCGCTGCTGTTCGGGTGGTGACTTCGGCTGCGATCGACAACATTCCCTTCGTCGCCTCCGCCGGTCCGGTCGTCTCCGAGATCGTCACCGCGTCCGGGGGCCTGGAACATGCTGCGGTGCTGTGGTGGTCCTTCGCACTGGGGGCCGACCTGGCGGGGAACGCCACGATCATCGCCTCCTCCGCCAACGTCGTGACCATCGGCATCGCCGACCGCGCGGGTCACCACATCTCGTTCTGGCAGTTCAGCAGGTACGGGCTGATCGTCACCGCCGTCACCACTGCCATCGCCGGCCTGTACGTCCGGTTGCGCTACTTTGCGCTCGCCTGACCCGAGCCCACGCTGAGGAGGCGGGGACCATGCCCGAATCCGACGACGAGAAGATCGCCGATCTGGAAGCCGTGCTCTTTCACGACGACCCACGGTTCGCCCGCGGGCTGGGCAAGGGCCGCCCCCGGCGGCCCCGTGAGTACCGGCGGAGCCGTGCCTGGCTCGCGCTGGCGATCGCGTTGGCCGCTGTGGTTACCGGTGCGATCCTGCCCCAGGGGCTGCTGCTTGCGGCGGGTCTGGTCATGACGGCGATGGCGGTGAACCTTTTCGAGTCCGCCCGCGGGCGCAGGATCCGGCCGCCCAGGTCATGAGCCGGCTCGGAACCGTCCGGCAGGAGTAGCGGTGACACTTCAGCAGCTGTACCTGGTCCTGCTGGTCGGCGGCACGGTGCTCATGGCCAGCATCGCCGCCGCCCGCGCCGCACACCGGATCGGGCTGCCCAGCCTGCTGTTCTTCCTCGCGGTCGGAGTCATCGCCGGTGAGGACGTCATCGGCATCGAATTCGACGACGCACAGCTCGCCCAGTCCCTGGGCACCGCCGGCCTGGCGATCATTCTCGTCGAAGGCGGACTGACCACCCAGTGGGCCGACGTGCGGCGCCTGCTGGCTCCGGCCGGAGTCCTGGCCACCGTCGGCGTCGCCCTCTCGGTCGCCGCCACCGGCGCCGGAGCCCACTTCCTCCTCGGCATGGACTGGCACCTGGCCCTCCTGCTCGGCGCGATCGTCTCCTCCACCGACGCCGCCGCCGTCTTCGCCGTCCTGCGCTCCCTGCCGCTGCCCCAGAAGGTCACCGGGCTACTGGAGGCGGAATCCGGGTTCAACGACGCCCCGACCATCATCCTGGTGCTGGTGTTCTCCACCGCGGCCGCCGATCTGCCCGAGCCCGCGTACATCGCCGGGAACGTGATCTACCAGCTGGTGGTCGGCGGTGTGCTGGGGCTGGTGATCGGCCGGATCGGGGTCGCCGCTCTGCGGCACATCGCCCTGCCCGCCACCGGCCTCTACCCGCTGGCCACCGTCGGCTTCGGCATCATCGCCTTCGCCGCGGGCGGCGCCGCCAACGCCAGCGGCATCATCGCGGCCTACCTGGCCGGCCTGGTCCTGGGCAACTCCAGCCTCCCCCACCGGGCCGCGACCCGCTCGTTCGCCGAGGGCACCGGCTGGCTCGCCCAGATCGGCCTGTTCGTCATGCTCGGCCTGCTCGTCGACCCCAGCGAACTCCCCTCCGCCGTCCTGCCCGCCGTCGCCGTCGGCCTCGTCCTCCTGCTCGTCGCCCGGCCGGTGTCGGTCGCCGCCTGCCTGGCCTTCTTCCGCACCCCATGGCGGGAGCAGGCGTTCATCTCCTGGGCCGGTCTGCGCGGCGCCGTCCCCATCGTCCTGGCGACCTTCCCCATCGTCGCGGCCGTCGACGGTGCCCCGCACCTGCTCAACATCGTCTTCGTGCTCGTCGTGGTCTTCACCCTGATTCAGGGCCCCACCCTGCCCGCCGCGGCTCGCGGATTGGGGCTGACCCGCCCCGGCGCGCTGCGCGAGATCCAGGTCGAAGCCGCGCCCCTGGACATCCTGGACGCCGACCTCCTCACCGTCGCCATCCCACCCGGGTCACGGCTCCACGGCGTCACCGTCACCGAACTCCGCCTCCCGTCACCCACGGTGATCACACTCATCGTCCGCGACGGCATCACCCTGGTTCCCCGCGCGGAGACCGTCCTGCAAACCGGTGACGAGCTGCTCCTTGTCACCACACCCAGCGTGCGAGAGGCGGCGGAGCAACGCCTCCGTGCCATCGGCCGACGCGGCAAACTCGCCCGCTGGCTCGGCGAGCACGGACGCCTCGAACCACCGCCCCCGAACCGCGGGCGCTGAGCGGTCGGCGCCTGCGGCGGCGGGCAGCAGTGCGGCAAGAACACGATGCTCACCGGCCACAGCACGATCAACACGGTCAGAGTGGCCGCGTTGGAGACGGGATGCCGTGCCGTATCGGCCTACCAGGCCGCGTTGCGCATCATGAGGCGTGGGAGGTGGCGGGCGAAGCCGATGGCGCCACCGAGGTAGACGGCCAGGGCGGCGTTCACCAGAACGGTGTCCGTGCTGGTGAACGCCGCCCAGTCGTCCTCGCTCACGCGCGGCCGGCGGGGTTCTGATCCGGCACGGCCTCCGGCTGCTTCGCCGGGGACGGCATCGTGGCCGGGCGCGGCTCGTCCGAGTTGCGGTGCTTGCTGATCCAGGCGGCCATAGGTTCGGTGTAGCGCGCGGTCAGCGGCCCGATCACGACCAGGATCAGGACGTACGCGGTCGCCAGCGGGCCCAGCGCCGGTTCGATGCCGGCGGTGACGGCGAGACCGGCGATGACGATGGAGAACTCGCCGCGCGCGACCAGGGTGCCGCCGGCGCGCCAGCGGCCCTTGACCCCGATGCCGGCTCGCCTGGCGGCCCAGTACCCGGTGGCGATCTTCGTCAGAGCGGTGACGACCGCGAGAGCCAGTGCGGGCAGCAGGACGGGCGGGATGCTGGCCGGGTCGGTGTGCAGGCCGAAGAAGACGAAGAACACCGCGGCGAACAGGTCCCGTAGCGGACTGAGCAGCGTGTGGGTGCCCTCGGCGACCTCGCCGGACAGGGCGATGCCGACCAGGAACGCGCCGACGGCGGCGGAGACCTGGAGCTGCTGGGCGATGCCCGCCACCAGCAGGGTCAGGCCGAGGACAACGAGAAGGAGCTTCTCGGGGTCGTCGCTGGAGACGAAGCGGGAGATCAGCCGTCCGTAGCGGACGGCGACGAACAGCACGGCTCCGGCGACGCCGAGGGCGATCGCCAGGGTGGCGCTGCCGGCCGCCAGGCTCACCCCTGCCAGTAGGGCCGTGATGATGGGCAGGTAGACGGCCATGGCCAGGTCTTCGAGGACCAGGATGCTGAGGATCACCGGGGTCTCGCGGTTGCCGAGGCGGCCCAGGTCGCCCATCACCTTGGCGATGACCCCGGAGGACGAGATCCAGGTGACCCCAGCCAGGACCACTGCTGCCACCGGCCCCCAGCCCATCAGCAGCGCGGCCACCGCTCCCGGCACGGCGTTCAAGGTGAAGTCGACCAGGCCCGCCGGGTACTGCGTCTTGAGGTTGGAGACCAGATCGCTTGCGGTGTACTCCAGGCCGAGCATCAGCAGCAGGAGGATGACGCCGATCTCGGCGCCGATCGCGACGAACTCCTCACTGGCGGGCAGCGGAAGAAGACCGCCCTCACCGAAGGCGAGGCCCGCCAGCAGGTACAGGGGTATGGGTGAGAACTTGAGCCTGCCCGCGACCCGGCCGAGCAGGCCAAGGCCGAGGATGATCGCGCCGAATTCGATCAGGAAGACCGCGGAGTGCACGGGCGATCACTCCCGACCGAGTATCGCGGCAGCCGCGTCGACGCCCTCGCGGGTACCGATCACGATGAGGGTGTCCCCGCCGGCGAGCCGGAAATCCGGTGCGGGGGACGGCCGCGCCTCAGCCCGACGCAGGACCGCGACCACCGACACACCGGTCTCGGTACGCATCCGGGTCTCGCCCAGCACCCGGCCGTTCCAGTACGCATGCGCGGACAGCTCGATCCGCTCGGCAACCAGGCCCAGATCAGTGGTGTGCAGCAGGTTGGGGCTGTGGTGCGCGGGCATCAGCGCGTCGATCAGCGAGGCCGTTTCCGCGCCCGTGAGGTGCAAGGATTGCGCGCAGGCATCGGGGTCGTCGGCCCGGTAGACGTTCACTGTCCGGGTTCCGTCCCGGTGCGCGATCACCGACAGGTGCCGGTGTTCGCGGGTGGTGAGGTCGTATTGGACCCCGATGCCGGGCAGTGGTGTCGTACGCATCCGTGGAGCAGGCACAGCCCGTCCCCCTCTGTTCGATCTTTGCGATGGTGGTGCGAAGCGCGGCGGGATCGGGCAGGTGATCCGGCGCGGCAAGGGGTCATGTTGCCAGGTGCGAACAGGGCCGGGATATGGGTGTCGCCACGGATGGACAAGCGGTGCCGTCCCCCGGCAGGGTGGGGCGGGGCAGTAGGTGCAACCGCAGGTCAGTGCCCGGATGACGCCCGGACGCGAGGCGGCGACAGTGAAGGTGGGAGCCCACCGAGAAAGGCGCGGGACCATGTCGCTGTACTGGCGGATCTTCCTCCTCAACGCCGCCGTCCTTGTCGCGGCCGTTCTGCTGCTCCTCGGCCCCGTCACCGTCTCCACCCCCGTGCTGCTCGGCGAGGCCCTGGTGCTGCTCGTCGGGCTGGTCGCGATGCTGATCGCCAACGCCGTGCTGCTGCGGATCGGCCTCGCCCCGCTGCAGCGCCTGACCCGGGCCATGGCCACAGCAGACCTCCTCCAGCCCGGCCACCGCACCACAGTCTCCGGCACCGGTGAGATTGCCGAACTGACGAAGACGTTCAACGCGATGCTCAGCCGCCTGGAAGCCGAACGCGCGGCCAGCTCAGGCCGGGTCCTGTCCGCGCAGGAAGCCGAACGCCGGCGCATCGCCCAGGAACTCCACGACGAGGTCGGCCAGACCCTCACCGCCGTACTCCTCCAGCTCAAACACGCGACCGACCACGCCCCCGCGGCCGTACGCGAGGACCTTCACCAGGCCCAGGAAACCACCCGCGCCAGCCTCGACGAGATCCGCCGCATCGCCCGCCGCCTGCGCCCGGGAGTGCTGGAGGAACTGGGCCTGCACAGCGCCCTGCGCGCCCTGGCCGCCGAGTTCACCACTTCCCGCCTGAGCGTGACCACCCACATCACCCCCGGCCTGCCGCATCTGGACCCGGCAACCGAACTCGTCTTCTACCGCATCGCCCAAGAGGCGCTGACCAACACCGCCCGCCACTCCGGCGCCCGCACGGTCGAACTCCACCTGCGCGCACTACCCGGCGGCGGTGTGGGTCTGCTGGTCCGCGACAACGGTCGGGGACTCGGATCGGCGCCGGAAGGAGCCGGCATCCGTGGCATGCGCGAACGCGCGTTGCTCATCGGCGCGGAGCTCCTGATCGGCGCCGGCCCCAACGGGGGCACCCAAGTACGTCTGAATGTCACCGGCAGCACCACTGGCGACCACCCCCGGGAGAGCGCCCGATGACCGCACCGGCCCGCATCTTGCTCGCCGACGACCACGCCCTGGTCCGCCGCGGTGTACGCCTCATCCTCGACGCCGAACCGGACCTGACCGTCGTCGCGGAGGCGGCCGACGGAGCCGAAGCCGTCGCCCAGGCCCGCGACCAGGACATCGACCTGGCCATCCTCGACATCGCCATGCCCCGCCAGACCGGCCTCCAAGCCGCCCGCGAACTCGCCCGCATCCGCCCCGACCTGCGCACCCTGATGCTGACGATGTACGACAATGAGCAGTACTTCTTCGAAGCGCTCAGGGCCGGCGCGTCCGGATACGTCCTGAAGTCCGTCGCCGACCGCGACCTCGTTGAAGCCTGCCGCGCTGCCCTGCGTGACGAACCCTTCATCTACCCCGGCGCCGAGACCACCCTCATCCGTACCTATCTCGACCGCGCCCGCAGGGGCGATCCGCTGCCGGCCCGCCCCATCACTGAGCGCGAGGAGGAGATCCTCAAACTCGTCGCCGAGGGCCACACCTCTAAGGAGATCGGCGACCTTCTCGTCATCAGCGCCAAGACCGTCGAGCGCCACCGCGCGAACCTGCTCCAGAAACTCGGCCTGCGCGACCGCCTGGAACTCACCCGCTACGCCATCCGCGTCGGCCTCATCGAACCGTAACCAGCCTGCCTCCGCCGCCCCAAGCCTGTCTCGGAGAGCCGCACGTGCTGCCTTTCGTCCTGTTCGCCGCCCTCTTTCTTATCGCCCTGCGATACACGATCAAGGCCGCCCGGCTGCCCGACATCCCGCCCTGGCGCAGGTTCCTGCCCCTGGCCCTCCTCCTGACCGCGACAGCAGCCAGCCTGCTGAGGGCCATCGACATACCTCAACCGGCCAACCTGATCGCCTTTCCGCTCAACATCGCCGCCATCGCCCTGGCCGGGCGTGAACTCGCTGCCCACCGTGCTCGCACAGCCGCAGCGGGCTGAGAGCTGTCGGCAGGGGCGCCTGCGTCCCTGAGATCAGCTGCATGATCCGTACGGCGCGGTCGCCTTCTGCGCGGGGAAGTGCCCGGATATTGGACTGTGAGGCCAGGGCTCCCGGAGCCATTGGATCTCCAGCTGCCGTGCGGCGATTCGGGAAAGCGCTCGCTGCTTGAACTCGCTGAGCTCGGTGAGTTGCTCCTGCCGCTCGTCGAGCCGGTCCTTCGATCCGGCTACCTGATTCTTGAGGCGTTCGACCTGGGCGGCTCGTGGGTAGGGCGTGGCGCCGGCATCACGCAGTGTGGCCAGCCGGCGCTCGAACTCTTCGGCCAGGTGCTGGTACGGGCCCGGCCGCGGTGAGCCTCCCGGTTCTTCTTCGGGTAGAAGCCGGTCCGTGTGACGCCAGACTCGCGCGCCAGGGTCTTCAGGTCGCACTTGCCGCCTGGTGGGAGTTCGCCCCGCATCAGCCGGTCCATGGCCGCGCGGATGGCGTTCTCGTTGCGTGCGCGGTAGCTGTCGCTGATGCGGCCCATCAGATCTGGTCCTTCCGGTCGCGAGTGCGGTGGATTGGTCGATCTCGGCGAGAACCCGCTCGGCTCGCGTCACGCTTGCTTCCACCCGGCGCGCTCGGTCTTCTGG
This sequence comes from Streptomyces sp. NPDC003027, assembly GCF_053591435.1. Taxonomy (NCBI): domain Bacteria; kingdom Bacillati; phylum Actinomycetota; class Actinomycetes; order Kitasatosporales; family Streptomycetaceae; genus Streptomyces; species Streptomyces sp. NPDC003027. Next base: position 40,282 of record NZ_JBSFTU010000028.1, on the reverse strand, counting down.
CGACGGCTCAGGCTGCCGATGAAGACCTTGGCGTTCTGCCGAGCTTCCTCCCACACCGGGCGATGACACGGGTGGTGTGTGGCCTGGGGGCAGCGGGCGGAGTCGCACATGCCGGCGAGCGGACGGTCGGCATCCCGGGTGTCGGCCAGCCGCAACCGCCACCGGCTTGACGGAAATAGGCGTCCGCGATGGCCTCTGCGACCGCCTTATGGAGGTCAGTGTCCGTCGCACCCTCCTCCTGTGTCGCCAGGATGAGGGCCGCGTGCGAGGGCCACACGGTGATGCTGAGGTCCCGTACCCGGCTGTGGTCCGAGGACCCGTTCGCGGTGAAGCCGAGGGTGGCCCGGAACTTGACGATGAGCCCGCCCGAGGTGGTCGCACGCTGCCTCGCCTGCGCCCTGACCTGCGGCTGCCACTCTGACTCAGTCTCCTTCACCAGGGCCTCCTGGAGGCTTTGGTGGAGGCACCCGAGAGGTAGCGCTGCACCGCCTTGCGGGAGACGCCCAGGCGCTCGGCCAGGCACTTGGTGGAGCCCCTCTCCCGCTTACGAAGGCATTCCATCTGGGCTCGCGCGGATTTCGGCGCGGGCCGGGTGAACAGGGCGCGCTCCGCACGGGCGAGGCCCTCCATGAGCTTGGAGCGCGTCCGGGCTGCCTGCTGTGCCTTCTCCTCTTCAGTCATACGAGCACTCCACCGGAGTGGACCTGTGGATGGAGGCCGCGTCCGTGCAGGTCAGCCGGACGTTGTCGGTGCCGAGTGCGACTCTGTACCGAGCGCAGGTCGATGCCGACGGGCGCCGCCGAGAGCTGGAGGAGTTGCCGACGAAGAGCTACAGGCTGACGTGGCGCGGACCGGGCGCGAGGAGTGCCAGGTCACGGCCGCCTCGTACGGCCTGACGAGCGCCGAGACCTACAAGAGGCTGAAGGAGCAGCAGGACGGGGTGACGGACGTGCAGATCGTCGAAGTACGGCCGGGCGAGTAGTGAGGGAGCCTGCTGTGCGCCGGTTCGAGGTGACCGTTCGCTTCAGCCCGGGCGGTCCGGCCGTCACCGGCGAGTGGATCAGCGCGAGACGGCGGACAGGAAGTCGTCGGGGAGGGCGAGGGCCGCCTTGCGGGCGTGTCCTGGAGGCGGTCACCGGCCGTGCTCACCGGGCCGCTCGCCTGCTCGTGCCGTAGGTGTGCGGGTCGATGGGCTGTTCGACCTTGGGCAGGTGGGAGACGACGAGCAGGTAGGAGTCGGTGACGAGTTCCCTGACGAACTTCTCGTCGACGCCTGTCCCGCCCTCCAGCGTGATCCAGTGTCTCTTGTTCATGTGATAGCCGGGGGTGATATGGCTGTTGTGTTCCCGGAGAGCGTGGGCCTCGTCGGGGTCCGCCTTGAGGATCACGACGGGGCGCCCGGGGACCTCGGTCATCAGCATGAACACCTTGCCTCGTACCTTGAAGACCTCCCAGTCCGGGCCGAAGGGATGCTCCAGCTGGGCTCCGGGAAGTTCCTCCGCGTACTCGGCGGCGAACGTCTGCAGGGTCGGTCCGTTCATGAGTGTTTCCTTCCTCGGGTCGTCGGGTCTAGGAGGGATAGGCCCGAGGCGTCCTGGTCAGGCCGCCGGGCGGCGAGGGACGGGACGCGGGCCTGTCACCGGTGCTGTGCGGTGCGCAGCTCGTCGGTGTATCGGGCGAGGGCATCCTCGGCCGTGGGGACGGGGCCGAACAACTGCTCCTGGCGGTGGGGGTCGGCGACGTAGCGTCCGGTCTCGAACCAGCGGAACATCGCGGCCATGTCCTTGATCAGGGGCATGAAGCGGCCGGCGACGGCTCCTGCGGCGCGGGCGACGGCGGACGGGACGGCCCACACCTTGATCTTCTTTCCGGCCTGGCTGCCCATCACGTCGGCCACCTCTCGCATGCTGACCGGACGGTCCCAACCGATGTCGATGCGCTCACCGGCCTCGGCCTCGGCGTCGACTGCGGCTGCCAGGTACGCCGCGAGATCGGAGGTGTGTACGAAGGTCAGCGGGACGGTGGCCTTGCCGATCCACACCATGCGGCCCCTGTCGACCGGGTCGCCCGCCATGCTCGCGACCTGGTCGAGGAACGCTCCCGGGCGCAGGGCGACGAACGGGACGCCGAGCTGTTCGAGCTTGTCCTCGGCGAGCTTCTTGTGCCAGAAGTGCGGGACTTCGGGCGTCCGGTCGCTGGTGAGGATGCTGGTCAGGACGAACCGCCGGATGCCGGTGCGGTGGGCGGCCTCGGCGAGGTTTACGTTGCCGATGGTGTCGATGTCGTTGGCGTTCTTGCCGCCGCGGGTGTAGCCGGCGGCGGTGGTGATGACGGCGTCGACGCCGTTCATCGCGGCCACGAGCGAGTTGACGTTGAGCATGTCGCCGCGGGCGATCTGGACGCCCCGGCTTGCGAGCCTGCTGGCGTCGCTGGCCGGCCGCACCAGGGCGCGGACGTTCTTGCCGCGCCTCAGGAGTTCGTCGACGACCTTGCTCCCCAGGGAGCCGGTCGCCCCGACGACGAGGACCGGGAGGGCGGTTGAGTCGGTGGCAGGCATGGGAGTCTCACTTTCCGTCAGGTCATCAGCGAGGGGCTTGGTGGGCGGGGCAGGCGCGGCTGCAGACATAGGCGCCCGCGTGCCGGGCGGGCCAATGGAGGCGGGCCGTGGGGGCGGATCCGCAGTGCGTCTCGCCGCCGGCACGTGCCGCGGCCGAAGGCAGCCGCGACGGGAGGGGTGATAGGGCCGACCTGGCGGTGGTCGCGCCGCATGCGGGACGGTGTGCACCCCAGGCCGCGTGGGGTGCACACCGGCGAGTCACGCGGACTCTTCTTCCGGCAGCGCGCGGCTGCTGATCGCCTCGGTGATGGCGTAGGCGGTCTCGACGAAGGACTCCGCCTGCTGCTCCGACAGATTCCGGGCGGAGGTCTCCTCCAGGGCCTGCCACAGGGCCGCGATGGGTTCGCGCATGGCCCGGCCCTTGTCGGTGAGGTGGACGACCATGACGCGCCGGTCGTGTGCGGCCGGCTCGCGCACGAGTAGGCCGGCGTCCTGCATCCGGCGCAGAGACTTGGAGACGGTTGAATGGTCCAGGCCGACGCTGTCGAGCAGTTCGGACTGGGTCTGGCCGTCCCGGTCGAGGAGTTGCATGAGCAGCAGTTCCTGTCCGGGGTGCAGGTCCATCTCGCGGAGCATGGCGGCGGCGTAGGCGCGGTGGACGCGGGCGAGTTGGAAGATCGCGTAGCTCATCGGTCCTGCGCCGGCCGTCGTGGGGATGCGGGGCTCGGGGGTGGGCATGGTTCGGGTCCTCAGTCGGTGTGGGTGGGGTAGTCGGTGTAGCCGGCCGCTTCGCCGCCGTAGAAGGTCGCCGGGTCGGGGGTGTTCAGCGGCGCGCCGGCGCGGAGCCGCTCGACCAGGTCCGGGTTGGCGAGCGCGAGGGCGCCGACGGAGACGAGGTCGGCCGTGCCGTTGTCGATGTCCTTGGCACGGGCAGGCAGGTCGGTGCCGCCCCGGTTGAGGATCAGTGTGGTCGGCCACAGCGCGCGCAGGGTGTCCAGCAGCTCCTCGTCGCCGGCGTGCATCACGTGGAGGTAGGCCAGGTCCAGGGGGCGCAGGGCGTCCAGGAGCGCCGGATACAGCTCGGCGGTGTCGGACTCGGCGATGTCGTTGTAGGGGTTTGCGGGGGAGATACGGATACCGGTGCGCTCGGCGCCGATCTCGTCGGCCACCGCGGCGGCGACCTCGACGGCGAAGCGGATGCGGCCCTCGATCGAGCCGCCGTAGCCATCGGTGCGCTGATTGGTGTTGTCTGACAGGAACTGGTGCACCAGGTAGCCGTTGGCGCCGTGGATCTCCACGCCGTCGGCGCCTGCCGCGACGGCGGCCGCTGCGGCGCGCCGGAAGTCGTCCACGGTCGCCGCGACCTCCTGCGTCGACAGAGCACGGGGGGTCGGCATCTCCTGGGGCCCCGACGCGGTGAACATCACGCCCTGCGGCCGGATCGCCGAGGGGGCGACCGGCTGGCGGCCGTGGGGGGTGTTGTGGGGGTGGGCGATGCGTCCGGTGTGCATCAGCTGGATGACGATTCGGCCGTCGGCCTCGTGCACGGCGTCGGTGACCTTGCGCCACCCGGCGATCTGCTCGTCATTGTGGATGCCGGGGGTCAGGAGGTAGCCCTGGCCGTCGGCGGAGGGCTGGGTTCCCTCGGTGATGACGAGCGCGTGCGAGGCCCGCTGGGCGTAGTACTCGGCGTTCAGCTCGGTCGGTACGCCTTCAGGTGTCGAACGGTCACGGGTCATGGGGGCCATGACCAGGCGGTGTGACAGAGACATGCCGCCAAGAGTGGTCGGCGTCCACAGGGAATCCAGCATGAGGGGTCCTTCGATAGGACGGTGGCCGGCCGGTCACCGAAAAGGCAGCGAGTGGTGTGTGAGGGGTGGGCGGGTGTGCTCAGTCGACGGTCAGGACGAGCTTGCCCCGCACGTGCCCGGCGTCGCTGACCTGCTGGGCCTTCGCGGCCTGGTCGAGCGGGTAGGCGGTGACGGTGGTGACGAGCTTGCCGGCCGCGGCGTCCTGGGCCAGGGCGGCCAAGCGGGCGGTCGAGCGTTCCTGGGACCCCTGGGAGAAGGTGATGCCCAGCTGTCGTGCACCGAAGTCGGCGATGGTGACGATGCGCTCGGCGCCGCCCCGCAGGGTGATGGAGTCCTCCAGGGCTCCCTTCCCGGCCAGGTCGAACACCGCGTCCACGCCGTCGGGGGCCAGCGCCTGAACCCGCTCGACCAGACCGTCGCCGTACACGGTCGCGGTGGCGCCGAGCGAGGTGAGGTAGTCCTGGTTGGAGGGGCCCGCGGTGGCTATCACGCGTGCTCCGCGGGCCGTGGCGAGCTGGACCGCCACAGTGCCGACCGCTCCGGACGCGCCGTGCATCAGCACGGTCTCCCCGGCGGCGACCCCCAGCAGGTTCAGGACCCGCTCGGCCGTCTCGCCGGCCACCGGCAGCGCGACCGCGTGCTGCCAGTCGAGGCCTGCGGGCTTGGGAGCCACGGTGGTGGCCAGCGCGTACTGGGCGTACGAGCCGGTGTCCGACCAGCCCAGCACCTCATCGCCGACCTGCACGTCGCTCACGCCCTCGCCCAGGGCGTCCACCACGCCGGCGAGCTCGCCACCGGGGATGGCGGGGAGGGTCGTCGGGTGGACAGCCTCCAGCATCCCGGAGCGGATCTTGCCGTCCACCGCGTTCAGCCCGGCGGCCTTCACGCGGACCCGGACCTGGCCGGGGCCGGGCTGAGGGACCTCGGTGTCCGCCTCGCGCAGCACGTTCGGGCCGCCGAACTGGTCGAAAACGATTGCTTTCATGATGACTCCATTCCCTTCGGCCACCAGAAGCGTGGCTGGCCACATAATCAACGTAACAGCAATCATGTGGCTAGCCAAGTATTCTGCGTACGCGGGGGCCGACCGCCGGCTTCAACACCCCCTTCACGGCCCTGTACGAGCGGGGCCGCCGACGAGCCTCCTCGTCTCGGAGGTGCGCGCCGCCGTCGAGTGCGGCATGTGCGAGCCCCGCGACTCGGTGGAGATGGCGTGTGCGGCGGCGGAGACCGCCGAGGCCGTGGTGACGGCCCTGTCGAGCCCGTGGGCCCTCTACACCCCGCAGGAAGCCGCGACGGTCGCCTCCGCGCTCTTCGTCCAGCTCCAGCACACTGCCGACGCACTCGGGGAGCTCGGGCGCGCGCTCGGGCGGATCGCCGAGCGCGGCGAGACGCACGTGCCCGCCCCGGCCGGGCCCGCGCAGCCAGCGGACCTCGGCGACGCGCTGGCCACGCCGCGGTCGGTGTCCGAGCAGATTCACGGCCTGGCCGCCCGGCACGCCTCCACCACCGTGCGCGCGCTCCACACTGCGCCGGGCTCGGCCCCGAGGCCGGCCGACGTCCACGGGACCGTGGTGGCCGTCGCCGTGCTGCTCGCCGAGCAGTACGGCCAGGTGGTGACGTTGAACCGGCGCCACGAGGACGGCGAGTTCGAGGACCCGACGACGGCTGCGGCTGCGGGTGCGGCTGCGGCTGCGGATGCGGCTGCGGCTGCGGCTGCGGCTGCGGCTGCGGCTGCGACTGCGACGTCACGATCCTGGCTGACGATGAGGAGTACAAGTTCCACGGTGGGGCCTCGGAGTGGTCGCTCATCCGGGAGCCGGACGGCCGGAAGCTGTCCGACGGCTCCCTCGTCTACGACGCCCACGAAACCCTGAGCACGACGTGGAAGACCGCCCACCTCAGCAGCTTGCCGACGATGTCCTGCGGATCCTCGCGGACGACGTGGTCGCCTCGCAGGACCTCGTCGGCGAGCTGCGGGTCGTCCCGCCCACCGGTGACGGAGCGCTCCGGGTTGGGGCTCGCCAGGAGGCCGGCGAAACCTGACCGTTGCGGTAATTCGGTGTGGGATACGGCTGTCGGTGGACTATGAGGGATGACTGACTCCTTGTTCGCCGCTTCGGCGGCGGATCTGACGATCGAGCGCATCCGTGCCCTCGCCGCGCGGCCGGACCAGGTCGAAAGCCTGACGCTGGAGTCCAAGCGCGCGTACTCCTTCGGGCTGGTGAAGACCATCGCGGCGATGGCCAACACCTACGGCGGCATGATCCTGGTGGGCATCAACGACAAGGCCGAGCCGGGTGTCGAGCGGGTCGTCGGCGTCGACGCCCAGGAGACGATCGACAAGATCGCCAGCACCTGCAGCGAGAAGCTGGACCCGCCCTGGGAGCCGACCTTCTTCACCGTCCCGTTCGACGATGATTCCGGGCGCAGCGTGGTCGTCATCCGGGTCGATCCCACGTCGCCCCCCGGCGCTTGCTGATCGACCTGAAGGCGCCGATCCGGCTGACCGGTCAGAACTCCACCAGCAGACCGTGACCGGCTCCTCAAGCTCGCCCGCGAGGAGCCGTCCGCGAGGGTGCTACCCATGGGCCAGAACGTCATGACCCCGCGGCTGAACCAGGACAGAGGGCAAGGCCACCGAGGACTTCATCTTCCGTACCGGCATCAACCTCCCGATGGGTGAGGCCGGCGCCTGGCGCCCGCTGTCGGAGCGGTCCGTCGCCACGCTCGCGCAGGCCCTGAACGACTCGGCCTTCCCCACGCTCCTTCTAGATGATCGCAGCCGCTTGTCGCTGCTGGGGCAGGTAAGGGAAGAGGTGGCGCAGGTGGACACGGGCATGGCGGAGCCATTTAGCCTCGGAGGTGAAGCCGAGTATGGCCTGCATCGTGGCGAGGGTGACCAGTTCGGCATCACTCAGGCGGGGCGTAATCCGGCCGGCTGGCGCCACGGCGCCAGCTCGGGTTACTCCTGCAACATGTCGTCGGTCGCCGCATAGAGTGCTGTCGCGAGGGTGTCCATGTCGTCCGTCACAAAACGATCTTGGGCACCCTCGTTATCGTCTCCGCAGGCACCCCTTGGAGCACACCGCACACGCGCGACGTGGAACTGCGAAGTCACACTGGAGTACGAAGAGGGCGTTAGGTCCGGATCGGATATTCGGTGTTCTGCCCGCCCCATGAGGACGCAACATGGTGCGCATGACTTTGGCCACTCCCCTACTGCACACCGCTCGCCTGCGACTGCGCCCCTTCACCGACACCGACGTGGATGCCCTCTTCGCACTGCACAGCAGCGCCTACGTGCTGCGCTACTGGGACTCCCCGCCGTGGAACAACCGGGCTCGAGCCGACCGCTTCATCGCGATGTCCCGGAAGATGGCGGACGAAGGCACCGGGGCGCGGGTGGCCATCGACCGTGCTTCTGACGGGGCCTTCGTCGGCTGGTGCGGTCTGACCGGATGGAACCCGGACTACCGCAGCGCGTCGTTGGGCTACTGCCTCGCCGATGCGATGTGGGGCCACGGCTACGCGACGGAGGCTGCGCACGCCGTGTTGAAGTGGGCATTCGACACACTGGACCTGAATCGAGTTCAGGCTGAGACCGATACGCGCAACGTGGCATCTGCCCGGGTTCTGGAGAAGGTCGGATTCGTGCGGGAAGGGACGTTGCGGGAAGACTGCGTCGTGAACGGCGAGGTATCCGACTCGTGGGTGTTCGGGTTGATCAGGCGGGAGTGGAGGCCGTCGACCGTGCCCATCCGAGCCCGTTGAGCGGCCGTTACATCGATTTCTGGTACAGGCCGCGTCCGGGCTGGGTGAGGACGCCGTGGCGGCCGAGGCGGGGGCGGGTGATGTTCACTGTGGCCTCGTTCGGTGGGCAGGCCGAGGAGTTCGGGGATTTCGCGGGCGCGGAACGGCTGCGTGAGATGCTCGTTGAACACGGCCAGGATGCGCTGGTGGGTGTCGGCGGTCGGCTCGGCCGGCGGTGCGTTTCCGGCGGGGGCCAGGCTCTCGACGACCTTCCGGGTGGTGGTCGGTTCGGTGAGACGACCTTCCGCCTCGGCGAGTGCCGCGGTCAGCTCCTCGAGCTGCCCGCGCAGGCCATCGGCGCGCGCCGCGGTCGGTTCGGGCTGCTCACGCAGGAGATCCAGGAGTTCGGTGACGTTCACGCGGCCCTCTCGAACTGGTCCTGCCAGGGCGGGGTGGCGGTGGTGAGCGTGCGGAGCATGGTGGCGGTGGAGGCCCAGTAGATGCGCGAGGCCGCGTTGTCGGGCCGGTGGTCGTCTTCGCGGGCCAGGCGCCGCTGCAGCATGAGGATGCCGTTGACCTGCTCCACCCACCACCGCTTCGACTGCGGCACGAACCCCTTGCCGTCGTCGGGGTTGCGGCGGACCACCGCGACGGTGATGTTCTGCACCGCCCCGTGGATGATGACGGCGTCCTTGAAGCCCTGGTCGACCAGGGCTCTTTCCAGGCGGTTGCCGCACCGCTCGGCCGCCTGACTCAGCAGAGCGATGCCGGCCTCGTTGTCATGTGCGCTGGCGGCCATCACCACCACGCCGATGATCAGCCCGCGCACATCGACGGCCAGGCCCCGCTTGCGGCCCCGGCGTCTTCTTGTTCGCGTCCAGTCCGGTCGTGGTCTTCGGCACCCCGGCCGCCGCACGGACCCACCGGGTGTCGATGATCACCAGGGACGGGCCCTCTCATCGGCGGGCCCGCTCGCGCACCTGGCAGCGCAGGATCTCCTGGACCTGCTGGTCAAGGCCATCCGCCGCCACAGGGTGAAGTAGTAGAACACCACCGCCAGGCGGGCAGATCATGGCGAAGAAACCGCCACTGGCAGCCACTCCGGTTCTGATACGGCAGCGCGTTCACCACCTCCCGCAGATCGGCCGAGCCCGGATCCCCAGTCGCCGACCGCGCCACCCGCCGCTGCTTCCACGCAGCGATCAACGGCTCGATCAGTGCCCACTGCTCGTGGATGAGTCGCTCGGATACGGCGTCCTTTCCATGCCGCGACTTCACCATGCACACGACACGATGCCGACCCGAACCCACGACGCCCACGCCAATGGTCGACACCAGACCATCGAGGAACGGACTTAACGCCCTCTCAGTGAGGTAGCGGCCCAGGCTTGTAACCAGCGGCGTCGATGGGGCCCGTCCGTGCAGGTCGGCGCTGTGTGGCGGTCGCGGCCCGAGGACCTGCCGGAGGCCGAGGAGAACCTGTTTTTGATCATTGCTCGGGGAAGTGGTCAGACGTTGGTGGGGCCGACGCTCAGGCAGCGTCGTCGTGGCCGAGGTTGCCGCCCAGTTCTCGGGAGGCTTCGACCTGGGCGAGAAGCTCCTGGGCCTTGGCCGTGACGCCCTCGATGGCGTCGGCGCCGGCGACGAAGCGCAGTGGCGGCTGGTCCTGGCCGGCGAGGGTCAGCAGGGCGTGGGCGAGCTTGGTGGGGTCGCCGGGCTGCTGTCCGTTGATGCTCTTCCAGGCTTCGATCGTGGCGGTGGTGCGCTCGGCGTAGTCGTCGATGGTCGGCTCGGGCCAGGTGGTGGAGGCGTCCACGAGCAGCTCGGTGCGGAAGTAGCCGGGCTCCACGATCGTGGTGCGGATGCCGTACGGCTCGATGTCGTGGTGCAAGGCTTCCATCCAGCCCTCGACGGCGAACTTGGAGGCGGCGTAGGCGGAGGTGAACTCCGTGCCGACCTGACCGGCGAGCGAGGAGATCGTGATGACGTGACCGTCGCGCTGCCTGCGCATGACGGGCAGGACGGCGCGGGTGACGTTCATCGGGCCGAAGAGATTGGTCTCGATCTGCTGCCGCATGTGCTCCGGGGAGATCTCCTCGAAGTAGCCGGCGAAGAAGTTCCCGGCGTTGTTGATCAGGACGTCGATGCGGCCGAATCGGTCGACGGCAGCCTGTGCTGCCGCGTGCGCGTCGTCCAGGCTGGTGACGTCCAGCTTGGTGACCAGCAGGTTGTCCTGCGGACCGCCCAGGGTCTTCTCGACCTCCTCGGGGCGGCGGCTGGTGGCGACGACCTGGTGCCCGGCCACGAGGGCCTGGCGGACGATGTCCGTGCCGAGACCGCGTCCGGCACCGGTGACGAAAATGACCTTGCTCATGAGGGATTCCTCCTCGGGTGCGCCGCACGCGGCACCCGGCGGGTTGGGGGAGTTGGCGGATTGCGTGGGCCACGCTGTGGCGGCCCGGTGGCGGAGTGCTCACGCCTGTTCGGTGGGCATGATCCACAGCTCGCCGACGGCGGCGTGACGGGGACGGGTGACCATGTAGGCGACGCCGTCGGCGATGTCCTCGGCGGCCAGGACCTCGGTCCCCTCGAAAAAGGGGTCGATCAGTTCGCCGCGGACTTCGGGCTTGTTGTGCGTGCCCAGTTCGCTCTCCACGGCGCCCGGCTCGAGGACACCGACCCGCACGTGGCGCTGGGTGACTTCCTGGCGCAGGGACTCGGTGAAGGCGTGCACCCCGAACTTGGTGGCGTTGTAGACGCCGAAGCCCTTGCTCGCCACGCGGCCGGCGTACGAGCCGATGTTGACGATGTCGGCGGCCTGGCGCGGCCCCTGTTCGGCGGCCTTCAGCAGGTGCGGCAGGGCGGCGCGGGTGGTGTAGAGCAGGCCCTGGACGTTGATGGCGATCATGCGGTCCCACTCCTCGGCGTCCGCGCCGACGACGGGCCCCAGGAGCATCAGGCCGGCATTGTTGACCAGGATGTCCAGCCGCCCGAACCGGTCGACCACCTGCTGTACGGCGTCCTCGGCCTGGATACGGTCGGTGATGTCGGCCGCCACCACCGCGGCGGCGCCACCGGCCTGTTCGATCTCGGCGGAAAGGGCTTCCAGGCGGTCCTTGCGGCGGGCCACGAGCGCCACTGAGGCTCCGTGCTCGGCGAGCCGGCGGGCGGTGGCGGCGCCGATGCCGCTGCTCGCGCCGGTGACGAGTGCGACGGTGCCGGTCAGTTTCGAACCCATGGGGGGTGTCCTCTTCTTCAGACGTACGGCGTGAGGGCAGACGGCAGCGGCAGTGAAGATCTCCTACGGCCGTTACGGCGCGTACTGTTCGAATGATCAGTGCCGTGCACCGGGCCCGCTATCCAGGCAACCACCCGCGAACGCCCCGTGGGCCGCCGTAGAGGGCACCTCTCTTCCAGGGGTCTGCCAGTACCCCCTTCAGCACGCTGACCTGCCCGGTACCGCCGTACGGTGGACCCATGGACCGCAGCAGCGAGATCCGCGAGTTCCTGCGCACCCGCCGGGCCCGGATCACCCCCGACCAGGCCGGCCTCGCCCCGCACGGCGGTGCCCGCCGCGTGCCGGGGCTGCGCCGCGAGGAAGTCGCCCAGCTCGCCGGCGTCAGCGTCGACTACTACATCCGTCTGGAGCGGGGCCGCACCCAGGGCGTCTCCGAAACCGTCCTGGAGGCAGTCGCCCGCGCCCTGCACCTGGACGACACCGAACGTGCGCACCTCTTCGACCTCGCCCAGCCCACCGCCACCCGGGCCCGCCGCAAGCGCCCCCTCGCCCCGCAGCGGGTCCACCCGGTCCTGTACCGGACCTTGGACTCGCTCGGCGTCCCCGCGGTGGTCCAGGGACGACGCACAGACGTCCTGGCCGCCAACCGGCTGGCCCACGCCCTCTATACCGACTTCGAAGCCCGGCCTCGCCGGGAGCGCAACTTCGCCCGCTACGTCTTCCTCGACGAGGCCGCCCGCACGCTGTACGCCGACTGGGACCGGGTCGCCGGCGACTGCCTGGCCATGCTGCGCCTATACGCCGGACGCCACCCCGACGACCCGCAGCTCACCGAGCTGATCGGGGAGCTGTCCCTGCACAGCGACGCCTTCCGCCGCATGTGGGCCGACCATGACGTCCAAGCGCACACCAGCGGCACCAAGCGCCTCCACCACCCGCTCGTCGGCGACCTCACCCTCGACTACCTGGTCCTGGCCGTCGAAGGCGACCCCGAACAGACCCTCACCGTCTACACCCCCGAACCTGCCTCCCCCTCCGCCGAAGCGCTGGGCCTCCTGGCCAGCTGGACAGGGACTTCGGCCACCGGGCCGCAGGCGCCCGAGGAGACGATCGACTCAGCCGGCTGACCACGGGCGGCGAGGTGGTGGGTCCAGCCGTCGTTGGCGTATGTGGCCCATGTCTCCGCAGTGGAGGGGTAAAGGCCCAACAGGTCGGCGAGGACGATGGGCGGCAGCATGGTCACGGCCTCGATCATGGCGATGTTCCTGGCGCTGAGGACCGGCAGGCCGTGCTGTCTCTGCGCCCGTTGCGCAACCCGGACGCGGTCGAGCGGACGACGATGACGTCGGCCGCGAAGACTGAACGCGTCGCGGCATCCCTATGCTTGACTTTCGACCAGCACTCATCAGCCAGCGCCCACACCGCCCGGGACACCGTCGGCCAAGGTCCTCCGGGGCCCGCCGCGCAGAAGACTTTTCGTCCGACCGGCCGGAACCAGCAGGTAACCGGGGTTCGGGCGGCTGCGGTCGGACGAGTCTCACCCGCACCTTTCCACTGGGCCGGTCCGCCACACGCCCAGGGGAAGGAGCCGGGGTACACGCGTGCAATAAGTGTCGTACTCCTGGCCGAACACTTCGTGCAGCAGCTGTTCCTCAGCGCGGATCTTGACCCTCAGAGTGACCGTCGCCAGGGCGAACAGGGCCAGCGCCCAGCTTTGCTGGGAGATCACCGCGGTGCACAGGATCATTGCGAGCACTCCGGTGTAGATCGGGTGCCGTGTCACGACGTAGGGCCCCTCGGTGCGCAGGACATGGCCGCTGCGTGTGGCGGGCATGGAGTCCACATCGTGCCCAAGGTGATCCGCGACCAGACGGCGAACGCGGTGCAGAGCGGAAGCGCGCCGGCCGCTGCCGTGGCGAGCCACTCGTGCCCGGCCGGCAGCGCGGGCCACCGCTCGAACGGGTAGAGGGTGTTGAGGGCCACCCACGTGAGCGCGATCACGACGAAGGGCAGCTTCCCGAGGGCCGGCCGTGAACGGGTCTGCTTGCGTGGTGCCCGCCGGGCGGCGTGCAACGCGCCGGCGATCCAGAACAGTGTCAACAGGCCCCAGCACGTCGCCGCGATCGACCAACGCCACGCTTCCGTCATGTCCGCTCCTTAATCGTACGAGGTGGTGACCGCGGAACTCAGGGACCGGAGGAGCATGGGCCCGCCGGGGGTCCTGGGCCGGAGGGGATCGCGTCCACAGATGCCTGGGCCAGCCCGGCCGGGGACAGGGCCGAGGCGACTTCGCCTACGCAGTGCGGCCGGACCTCGGGCACCTGGGCCTTCCGGCCGGCTCCCGCACCGGTTGTCCGGCCGTCAGCGGCATCTCGCCCCTGACGGCCCACCACGTCAGCGATGACAGAGTGCCGACACACCGAACTCCGCCGGATCGCTATGCGCAGCCGTGCCATGGACAACCTGCTGCCCGCCGCGTGTCCGCTTCCGCTCCAGACTCTCGCGGATGGCGGAACAGGTGCGCTCCCCCGCGCTAGAGGAGGCCGAGTGAGGCGATGACGAGGCCGAAGGCGCTCGCCACGCCGAGGCCCAGGGGAACGGTGACAGAAAGCAGCATTTTCGAACTCCTTCGAGAAGACGGATGCGTACACCGGAAACTACCCTATGTGACGACCCCAACGCCGTGCGTAGTTGAAGTCACCGTCGTGTTGGACCGTGGGATGATCTTGAGCCCTGATGGCCCGCCCGGCATAGTGCTGCCGCTTCCCGGACAACGCGACGGGCTCTGTCCGTTGGTGTCAGGTACCCGTCACTGGACGGCCGCAGCGGCCAGCTCGCGGCCGTCGCGGGCCCACATCGCATGGCACAGGATGTCCTTCGGGTGGCCGGCCCCTCTTGGGCAGGGGCGGTACGGGCCGCGGGGCTGGGGGCGGTGACCCGGCGGGGGGAGCCGAGTCAGCGCTCGGATATCGGGACGAGCGGAGGCTGCCGACGGGGCCCGGGTCAGCGCACGACCTTGATGCCGAAGTGGCCGCCGAACTGCTGGCCGAGGCCGAAGCCGATGGCGGAGTGCATGTGGGCGTACATCTCCATGCCGCGTGCGCACACCAGCGGGCCGAGGTCGAGGACGTCGGTCCAGCCGTATGCGTTCAGCAGGTCGGTGACCTGCCGCTTGGCGTTCGCATCCTCGCCGGCGACGAACATCGTGTGATCGCCGCCGCCGACCGCCTTCGGATCGACGACGGTGGTCTGCTCCTGGGTGACGAAGCTTTTGACGACCTTCGCGGCGGGCAGGGCACGCTGGATCTGCTCGCCGAGGCTGTCGGTGTCGCACGGCTCCAGCTTCGGCATGACGCCCCACGGCGTGGGCCAGGGGTGCTCGGTCTCGTGCTGGTAGACGTAGGGGACGGCGTAGTCGACCAGGGTCTTGCCGGCGAGCCGGTCGGCGACGGGGGTCAGCGCGGCGACGGCGTTGTGCCCGTCGATGCCGTTGATGACCAGACTGTCGGCGGCCGCCGCGGCGTCGCCGAAGGACTTGAGGATGATGCCGGGGTGCTCGACCAGCCACTGCCCGTACGGGATGTTGCCCATCATGTCCGGCTCGGTACGGGCCAGGGTGGCCTCGGGGTCGCGGGTGCCGACGTACACCTCGTGGCCGAGGTCGACGAGCTTGGCCACGTGGGCGCGGGCGCCGCCGCCGGTGCCGAGAACTGCGATCTTCATGGGGGCCTTCCGGTCGTGCTGAGGTCGGACAAATCGACCGTAGAAGGCTTTCAGGACACCTTCTGTCCTCTGAACCGGCGAGAGTGGACGCATGACCAGTGACATGACCGCCCGGATGCTGCGCCTGCTGTCCCTGCTGCAGACCCGCCGGGACTGGTCCGGGTCCGACCTGGCCGACCGCCTGGAGGTGACCGTGCGCACCGTGCGCCGCGACATCGACCGGCTCCGTGACCTGGGCTACCCCGTCGACAGCGCCCGCGGCCACGCCGGCGGCTACCGGCTCGCCGCCGGCGCCGATCTGCCCCCGCTCCTCCTCGACGACGAGGAGGCCGTCGCGATCGCTGTCGCGCTGCGTACCGCGGCCGGCGGCCTGAGCGGCATCGAGGAGACCGCCCTGCGCGCCCTGGCCAAACTCGAACAGGTCCTCCCGCGACGGCTGCGGACGCGAGTGAGCGCGCTGCAGGCATCGGTCGCCGGGATCACGTGGGAGGACCGGGGGCCGCGGGCCGATCCCGCCCTGCTAGTACTCCAGCTGTAGATCGTGATCTTCACGGTTGTTGGGCTGCTTGGCGCTGGTAGTGGCTGGCACGGGCCCGGTCTGGTGCCGTCGCGCCAGTCGTCGGCGGGTCACGCCGTCGGGTGGCCGGACTCGGCGAAGGGCCCCCGGTCGGGCCGCAGCGAATAGAGCATTTCGTATACCTCGCGGCGGACCTCGACCGCTTCGTACGCGGCGGGGATAGTGCGGGCGAGCTCGGTCTCTCGGAACGCGTCGAGCGCCTCCTGGCTCTCGAAGAAGTAGATGCCGCACACGTCGCCGGTTGCGCTATCGCGGCCGTAGACCTTCTGCAGAAGACCGGGTACGTCACGGAAGCGGGGCCGCCGCTCGAGCAGGCGCCGCTCGAACTCCTGCGCGTCGAGTCCGGATGTGATCCGGACGAAGAGGATGGCGGGCATGGAGTCACCTCCGTCCCTGAGATGCCCCTGAGTCGAGTCTAGCCAGTAGTCAAGCTGGAGATCGTGATCTCGCTGGTCAGGGCCGGTGCGGACTCAGGTGCGGCCACCGTTGATCATCGTGAGTTGTGTGGACTGACGAAGAGACGGTGGCCGCAGGTCACAGCATAGATCCCGCCCGTTGGCGGGACGCATTCGAGGCCCTGATGGGCCGGATTGCGGGCCGCTTTGCCCGGGTCGAGCCCCGACGCCGGGCAGCGCGGTTGGTACTCGGTCTGCTGGCGGACCTGCCGCGCAAGAACTGCTGGACGATCGCCGAGTGGTCTGGGGAAGCCACGCCGCACGGGATGCAGCACTTGCTGGGCCGGGCTTCCTGGGACGCGGACGCTGTCCGTGACGATGTCCGCGGCTACGTGGTCGAGCACCTGCACGACGACGCGGCGGTGCTGGTCGTCGACGAGACCGGCGACGTGAAGAAGGGCACGCACACCGTCGGAGTCCAGCGGCAGTACACCGGCACCGCGGGCCGGATCGAGAACTCCCAGGTCGCCGTCTACCTCGTCTACGCCGGCAGCCGCGGGCACGCCGCGGTGGACCGCGAGCTGTACATTCCGCGCTCGTGGACCACTGACGCCGACCGCTGCCAGGCCGCAGGCATCCCCGAAGACCGCAACTTCGCGACCAAACCGGAACTGGCCACCATGATGATCGAACGGTTCCTGGACGCCGGGCACCACGCCTCCTGGGCTGCCGGGGACGAGGTCTACGGCAGCAACCCGAAACTGCGGGCCGCACTGGAAAAGCACGGCCTGAGCTACGTCCTTGCCGTCGCCTGCTCGGCCGAAGTCACCACCCCGGCGGGCAAGTTCCGGGCCGATACCCTGGCCGGCAAGCTGCCCAAGCGGGCCTGGCAGAAGCTGTCCGCCGGAGCGGGGGCGAAGGGCTACCGCCTCTACGACTGGGCCGTCATCGACACCGCCGACCCTGGTCCCGGACACCGTCAGCTGCTGATCCGCCGCAACCGCACCACCGGCAAACTCGCCTACTACCGCTGCTATTCGCCACAGACCGTGCCGCTGACCACCCTGGTCAGGGTCGCCGGATCAAGGTGGCGGGTTGAGGAGACCTTCCAGTCCGAGAAGGGCCTGGCCGGACTCGATGAACACCAGGTCCGCCGATTCATGTCCTGGACCCGCTGGGCCACCCTGGCGATGCTCGCCCACGCCTTCCTCGCCGTCGTCCGTGCCGACGAACACGCCCGCCATCCCGGCCCCACCGATCTGATCCCGCTGACCTGCAACGAAATCCAGCGACTGTTCATCACCCTCGTCGTCCAACCCGTCCACCACACGGCCCACCCGCTTGGCTGGTCCGACTGGCGACGCCGCCACCAGGCCCGAGCCCAATTCGGCCACTACCGACGACAAGCCGCAACCCAGACATGAAGATCACGATCTACAGCTGGAGTACTAGGCGCCCTGGCCGTCGCCTGTCGCGACCACGAGATCCTGACCTTCGTCTACACGACCCGTGGCGGTACGGCCGCACCGCGGCGCGTGGAACCGCAGCACCTGGTCGCCTCCGGCGCGCTCTGGTACCTCCTCGCACACGACACGGACAAGGACGATTGGCGCGTCTTCCGCCTCGACCGCATCACGGGCCTCACCCTCACCGGCCGCCGCGTGCCCGCCAGGCCCGTGCCCGGAGACGACCCCGCCGCCTTCGTCGCGGCCCGACTCTCCGCCGCCCCCACCCGCCACCGCGCCCTCGCCACCGTGCGCGCCTCAGCCGACCTGGTTCGCGCCCGTACCCGGAACCTGGGCACACGGATCCGCCCGGTCGACGAGAGCACCTGTCTCGTCGATGCCTCCGACGACTCCCTGACCCGTATCGCCCAGACCCTGGCGGGCCTGCCCGCCGACTACACCCTCGACGCCGACCCCGACGTCCTCACCCACCTCCGCAACAGCGCCCACCGCACCCTTGACGCCACCAGTTGACCGTCCTGGCGCCTCTCGTCCACATCCCCGCACCCGCCGCAATCACGGTCAGTCCTGACGGGCATCGTCGTCCTCGTCGAGGTCGGCCCCTTCCGGATCGCGCAGTGGCAGCAGGCCGCCGACAGGGACTGAGGTGGTGAAGCTGTAGCGGCCGAGGTTCAGGTTGCGGTGCTTGAGCGGGGACAGACGACATTCGACGACGAGAAGGGATCCGGCATCATCCAGCAGGATCCGCCTTGCAGTCGAACACTTCACCTCCAGGGGTGGGCGGCCGGGACGGCTGCGGTAAGGCGGTCCCGGCGCTCGTGGAGGGCGCACACCAGCCGGGCGCGGGTTCTGGACGCAGTCACGGTGCCCTCCAGCGTCGTCGACAGCCGGCCTTCGTCCTGCATAGGACGGCGTCGGTGAGCGCCCGGGTCCGCTGTCCTTGGCAGTTGGTCGGTGCGGTGATGCGCGTGCCGTTTCCTTGAGCGGGTTGGGCGGACAGGGTGTTGTGGCTGCGCGATGCTGAGGCTATGCACGTTCAAAGGTGTGAGATGCCCACCGTGGGGGTGGAGGAGGAGTACTTCCTCGTGGACCCGGTGACTCGGTCGGTGGTGTCGGCCGGGCCCCGGGTAGTGGCGCGCGCCGCGTTGGCGGTGGGGGATCTGGTCTCAGAGGAGTTCACCAGGTACCAGATCGAGGTCAAGACACCGCCGTGCACGGCCATGGGAGAACTGCGGGCCGAGCTGGTCCGGGTGCGGGCTGCCGCGATCGCGGCGGCCGGGCAGGAGGGTCTGCGTTTGTGTGCGTCGGGTACCCCGGTCGTCGCGGCCGCCCGGGTGTCCGATGTGGGTGAGCATCCCCGCTACCGAGCGGGGCTCAAGCAGTACCGTGCCATGCTCGACGATTTCGATATCAGCGCCTTCCACGCCCACGTGTACCTTCCCGACCGGGAGCAGGCCGTGCTGGCGGGCAACCACTTGCGCCCGTGGCTGCCCCTGCTGGTGGCTTTGAGCTCGAACTCGCCCTTCCATCAGGGCAGCGACACGGGTTATGCCAGCTGGCGGTCGGTGATCCGCTCACGCTTCCCCTGCCTGGGTCCCCCGCCCTACGCCAGGTCCCTGGCCCATCACGAACAGCTGGCTGCCGCCATGGCCGCCTCCGAGGCGATGCTGGCTGTCGACATGCCGTACTGGGACATCCGCCCCCACCCGCATTTGCCGACCCTGGAAGTGCGCTCCATGGACGTCCTGACGGATGTCGACGACACGGTCGCGCTCACCGCACTGATCAGGGCCACGGTGGTGACGGCCGCCCGCCGGGTCGAGGAGGGCGACCGGGGACGGGAGGTGTGCAGTGAACTGCTCCGCGCCGCGTACTGGCGCGCCGCCCGCGACGGCCGGGCCGGAAGCGGCATCGACGTCATGACCGGGACACTCATGCCGTTCGCCGACCAGGCGGCGCAGTTGGTCGCCTATGTGCGCCCGGTACTGGAGGAGTATGGGGACCTGGACTTGGTCAAGGCGTTCCTGGAGCGGCTGGAGGTCCGGGGCTCCGGCGCGGACCTCCAGCGTTCCTGGAACAGTACGGAAGCGGGCCTGAACGCAGTCGTGGACGGCCTCATCGAGGCCACGAGATGAACGCCTCCCCCACCATGCGGGAGGCGGAGGTGATCGCGCTGGTTCCTGCGGCACAGCACAGCAAAACGCCCACGCCGTAGGGCATGGGCAGAGGGAACTTCCGAACCACGACGGCTAACCGGGACTGCACGTCCCTACACCCTGCCACCACAGGAAGCGCCTGCATGTGTGCGCGGGCCCGCCGGTATCCGGCGGGCCCGCGACCGTCTCAGGCCGCGGTTGGCGGGTTGGCCGCTTCAGCACCACGGCGGAACTCGGCGTTGATGCGCTGGGCTTCCTCGAGCTGATCCTCGAGCACGATGATGCGACACGCCGCCTCGATGGGCGTGCCCTGGTCGACGAGTTCGCGGGCCCGAGCGGCGATACGCAACTGGTAGCGGGAGTAGCGGCGGTGCCCGCCGGCGGAGCGGAGCGGGGTGATGAGGCGGGCTTCGCCGATGGCGCGCAGGAAGCCCTGGGTGGTGCCGAGCATCTCGGCGGCCCGGCCCATGGTGTAGGCGGGGAAGTCGTCGTCATCGAGACGGCCGTAGGAGTCATCTGCTGTCATTGCACCTCTCTCGTGGAACCCACGGAACGCGTAGAGGGGCCCTGGTGCCGTACGGCACCAGGGCCCCGAAGGAACTACACCATCTGCCGGCCCTGATACTGCGCCGACCTTCTATGTCCGCCGACCCGACCTGCTTGCTGTCGGGGGTGCGGGGATCGCGGTTGCTTGACCGGAGACCACCTCACTATCGATGTCCTGCGGTACCCGGGCCCAAGACTTCCGCCCGGGCGATCCTGATGGCGCTTCGTTCCTCCGTTCTTCCCTCTGGATCAACTACCTACCAAACGGGAACTTCCTCCTGCTGGTACTGCTCACTGACTTCACTGCTGGGTACTGCCCCTTGGTGGCGGCCCCTGATCACTGCGGGCCACCCGGTCCGGTCGTCAGTCCCGTCACCGTCCTGCACAACCCTGGCTTCGAAACTCCACCACCGCACCGTCATGCGAACTGCAACTGCGGGTACTGCGGCCCGGCAGTTCGTCTCTGCCGGGCCCTGCGGTCCTTCTGGGCTACGAGAGAAACATAACCACACCACTGCCCAATGTCTACTCCGGCCGACATAGATTTCCGTGTGCTCAACAGGGAGGTAATCACCCTCGAACAGTCATGGATGCCGGGACAAGCCCGGATGACGGGCCGCAACCGGGGCACAAACCCCGCGGCAGAAGGACCAGACGCCGACGATCCAGAGACCGGGGTGCCCCGATGGGCACGACGAGCGCCAAAGTCGCACCCCTCCGCTCGGCGACATCCGTAGCCGGCGCATTGCGACAGCACCCGGGAGTTCCTCGAACTGACGCTGGCGGGCCGCATGAGCCAGCTGATGGCACCGCGAATGAGGCAGTACTCATCAGCTGGCCCGAAGACCGACCGCCAGCGTCAGTTCAAGGACCCGGTGTGGCGATGCGAGATCCGGAAACAGCTCCCGCAGCTGCGACATCCGGTACCGGACTGTCTGGGGATGGACGAACAACGCCGCCGCCACCTCGTCCCGCCTGCCCTGGTGCAGCAGCCACGCCCGCAACGTCTCCTCCAGCCGCCGTGCGGTCGCGACAGGCAAGGTCCGCAGCGGTGCGAGGGCTCGGGCACGCAGGTCTGCGAACGCGTCCACGTCGGCGCTCAGCACCAGCTCGGGCAGGTGGTCCTCGGTGTCGCGAATATCGGAGGAGAGGGAGCGCGCGCGTACGGCTCGTGCGTACGAGGCGGACGCACGAGTCCATGGCCGGGCCGGGCCGACCACGGCGGTGCGGTCGGTCAGCTGCCGCAAGAGATGTGATCGGTCCGCATCGGGCACGAGCAGCACACCGGTGGCGTCCGGCAGATCGTCGAGGACGAGGGTGCTCGGGTCGAGCGCGCGGTAGGCAGGCCGGGCCTGGGCGGCGGGCAGCAGGACCGCGGTCAGCGAAACCGGAGGCTGCCACCCGGCCCGTTGAGCAGAGGCCAGCAGCACGTCCGGGCTCGCGCCGGCGAGGAGGTCGCGGGCCAGGTGTTCCAGGTGGCGCTCGTGGGCCCTGCCCCGGGCGGCCAGTTCGTCGGCGTGGCCCGCGGCGCTCGCGGCGGAAAGCTCGTCGATGTAGGCGAAGGTCAGCTCGGCGAACTTGGCGACCTCGGCGGCGGGCAGACCTGCGGGTACGGCACCCGCTGCCAGGCATCGCCAGGCCACGCGGGCGCCGACGCGGTAGGCGCTGAGCAGGGCGTCCATCGAGCGGCCGTCGCGCACCTCGCCGCGGCCCAGCTCGTAGGCTGCGTCACCGGCGTCGCCGCCTGTGGCGTTCCCGCTCGCGAGGTCCAGGTAGTGCCCCAGGGCGGTGCGGACAGCTCGGCGGATGGTTCCGCCCATGCTGCCCGAAAGGGCGTTGGCGTAGGAAGGGACCTCGTCGATGATCGCCTGGACGACCTCGTCGGCGGTGGTCTTCAGCGCGGCCCGCAGTGCGGTGACCGTCGTCTCGTCCAGAGCCAGTTCGCTGGCCCTCTGGAGTGCATGGCTCATGCTTTTGTTCCCTGCGAACAATTCAGCCGATCAGATTCACATCCTGCGGTCAGGACTTTACGCCCTCAGGCACAGCAAGCTGGAGTCATGACGAGTGCAGCCCTCCGCAGCAGGGCGTGGAAACTGCTCGAGATGGTCACGACGCCGCTGCTGCCGTCGGACTACCTCGACCTGGTCAGCCCCCTGCGTGCGGGCGCTGACCTGCGTGGGCGCATCGAGGCCGTGCACCCCGAGACGAATGACGCCGCGACCATCGTGATCAGGCCGGGACGGGGCTGGCGCGGCCACACAGCCGGTCAGTACGTGCGGATCGGGGTGGACGTCGACGGGGTGCGCCTGTGGCGTGCCTACTCCCTCACCTCGCCGACAAACCGCCAGGACGGCCGCGTCACCATCACCGTGAAGGCGATCCCGGACGGCAAGGTCAGCAACCACCTGGTCCGCAGGGCGAAACCGGGCACGCTGATCCAGCTCGACCAGCCGGCCGGTGACTTCGTGCTGCCGCAGGCCAAGCCCGCCAAGGTGCTCTACCTGACGGCCGGCAGCGGCATCACGCCCGTGATGGGCATGCTGCGCGACACCGAGTTCGACGACGTCGTCATGGTCCACTGCGCGCCACGGCCACAAGACGTGATCTTCCGCAACGAACTGCACGACCTGGTCGCGGACACAAAGCTGCGGCTCACCGAGGTGCACACCGACACCGACGGCATGCTCGACATCGCCCGTCTCGACGAACTCGTGCCCGATTGGGCCGGGCGCGAGACCTGGGCTTGCGGGCCCGCAGGCCTGCTCGACGCCGCCGAAGAGCACTGGACCGAGCACGGCGTCCGAGAGCGCCTGCACACCGAACGCTTCCGCCCCAGCATCGTCGTCGCCGGCGACGGCGGCGAGGTCACGTTCAGCGCCACCGGCACGACCGTCGACGCGGACGGCGCCACGCCGTTGCTGGACATCGGCGAGGAGGCCGGCGTGCTCATGCCCTCCGGGTGCCGCATGGGCATCTGCTTCGGCTGCATCACGCCACTCAAGGCGGGCGCCGTCCGCGACCTGCGCACCGGCGAGATCACCGAGGCCGAGCCGGGCGTCCTCATCCAGACCTGCGTGTCCGCCGCGGCGGGCCCCTGCGACATCGAACGGTAGGAGCACCTTGACCGCCATCGACCCCACCGCCCACCTGACCGCGGAGCAGATCGAGGAGCTCGGCCGCGAGCTGGACGCGATCCGCGACGAGGTGATCGCCAGCCGCGGCGAGAAGGACGCCGCCTACATCCGTAAGGTCATCTCGGCGCAGCGCAAGCTCGAGCTGGTCAGCAGGGGTGTGCTGCTGTTCTCGTTCTTCCCGCCCGCGTGGCTGATCGGCACCGCCGGCCTGTCCGTGGCGAAGATCATGGACAACATGGAGATCGGCCACAACATTCTGCACGGCCAGTGGGACTGGATGCGGGACCCGAAGATCCACTCCACCACCTGGGAGTGGGATCACGTCTCGCCGTCCGACCAGTGGAAGCACTCGCACAACGAGTTGCACCACACGTACACCAACGTGATCGGCAAGGACAACGACCTCGGCTACGGCATCATGCGCGTCGACGAGGACCAGAAGTGGCACCCGTTCCACCTCGGCCAGCCGCTGTGGAACTTCCTCAACGCCTGCTTCTTCGAGTACGGCATCGCGGCGTACGACCTGGAGCTCGGCAAGAACCTGCACAAGCGCCGCCGTACGAGCCCGGAGTTCCGCGCGCGGGCCAAGGCCGTGGGCCGCAAGATCCGCAAGCAGGTGCTCAAGGACTACGTGATCCACCCGCTGCTGTCGGGCCCGTCGTTCCTCACCACGCTCGCCGCCACGTTCACCGCGAACCTGGTCCGCAACCTCTGGACCCACTCGGTGATCATGTGCGGGCACTTCCCCGAGGGCGTGCAGGTCTTCGAGCGCCGGTCGATCAAGGGCGAGACGCGCGGCCAGTGGTACCTGCGCCAGATGATGGGCTCGGCGAACATCAGCGGCAGCAAGGCCATGCACTTCATGACCGGCAACCTGTCGCACCAGATCGAGCACCACCTGTTCCCGGACCTGCCGAGCAACCGGTACGCCGAGGTCGCGGTGAAGGTGCGCGCCCTGTTCGAGAAGTACGAGCTGGAGTACGTCACCGGGCCGCTGCCCAAGCAGGTGTTCTCCGCGTGGCACAAGGTCTTCCGGCTCTCGCTGCCGAACAAGAAGCCCAAGGTCAAGACGCCGGACCGCGAGCGGGAGCTCGTCGCGGCCTGATCCCCGGTGTTGGTTCAGATCTTTCAGCCGTACCGGCGTCACCGCCGGGCTCGGTGAGATCCGTTGCGGACGGTAGGCGACCGCGACGTCGGACCGTACGACACGGGATCCGGGCAGCCCGGTGTCGAACAGGGGCCGCCGCGCACCTATGCCGGGTCTTCAGCAGTCAGCCGGCGCTTGGTGAACCGGTGCCACCAGTGGCGGCGTCGGGGATGCACTGCGCGACCCATCCGGCGGCCGATCAGCAGATAGCCCATGAGGGCACCCGTGGTGTTGAGCAGTACATCATCGACGTCGAAGGCGCGCCCGGTAATGAGGGCGCCTTGGACGAGTTCGACGAGGATCATCACGAGAGCGGTGGCCGCCGCTACGCGGACCAGTCCTCGCGTTCGGGGTACCAGTACCGGCAGCAGCACACCGAACGGTATCCCCATCACGATATTGCCGCCGAGCTGCTTGACTGTGTCCGGGGCCATGGGATGCGCGAGGTACGCACGGATGGAGTCACCAGGGCGCAGGTTATTGTGCGTCAGCGGCACGGATGCTGCCGAGGGTTCCAGAGTCAGCCGGGCCAGAACCACCGCAAATACGACCGTCCCCGCGAAAGCCAGCATCATGGCCAGCACCCGGCCGAGCGTAGACAAGGGGGGTTTTCCGGGAACCCACTCGCCAGGATCCTTGGCGGGGCGGTTCACGCAGGGACCGTACGTGTCCGTACAGTCGGCTCGCCCAGGAGATGGTGGGCGAGCATGGGGCGCAACAGCGCGTCGTCGAGTACCTCGGCGCCGTGGCGGACATTGACCACGGATCAGTTTTGATTGTGTCATGGCCAGGTTCCCTGGCGCGATGCCCGGGTTGTTTCAGTCCTTGCTGTTGGCGACGGCAGCCGGCGCCCCAGCCAGTGGAGACGGGATCACGACGGGATCACGACCGACTCGTGCACTCGTCACGATGGCGCATGGTCTGCCACCTTCGACGAGCCTCCACTGGGCCCCGTGTGATGCTGGGGTCTCGGTCCCACGATATCGATACCGAACCAGTCGGCGATCTCCAGCCCAGGGAACGACCCGGAGTTCGCGGTGACCCTTGCGGAGCAGCTGGAGGCGGTCGCCCCGTAGAGCCAACAGTCAAGAACGCTGAACCTGTCTGGAGAGGCTTCCCCCCTCATACTTTCGGCCGACAGGCCAGAACAACTACGCCTCAGGCTCCACCCCGATAAGCGGGACATCGGAATCTCGCTCAAGGTCGAGTGACCGACCGAGGGTACGGCAGCGTGACACTCGACAACAGCAACGACCGCAACAGCTGCCACCACGGACCGGCTACCCCATAGCCTGAAGCGAGCAACACTGTCGGCATTCTCCAGTCGCCCCTCCCTAATGCCCCTTGGCCGAACCGCCCATCCATCGGGTGGTTCCCTTGGGGATGAGAGAAGGGCGGGTTTTATCAGCGGTGGATCTTGGCTAGTTCGGCGTTGAACTGGGCACCGATGAGCAGGGCGAGGTTGGACAGCCAGACCCACACCAGGAAGACGACGATCCCGGCGAGGGAGCCGTACAGCCGATTGTAGGAGCCGACCTGCGAGGCATAGAGAGCGAAGCCGGCGGAGGCGGCGAGCCAGAGGGTCATGGCCAGAGCGTCGCCCAGAAGTCGTTGCCGCACGCCGCGCGTCTGGGCCGGTCCGGAGCGGAACAACACCAGCACCAGGACGGCGACCAGGCCCAGCAGGAGTGGCCACTTCAGTACGTTCCACGCGGTGCCGGCCATGCTGTCCATGCCGACCAGTCGGCCGAGGACGGGGGCCGCTTCGGCGGTCAGGATGAGCACCAGGGCACTGGTGACCAGGAGCGCCAGCAATACCAGAGCGGTGATCACCAGTCGTGGTGCGGTCCTCCATGCGGGCCGGAGGTCCTCGACGCCGTGCATGGCGTGCAGGGCTCGGCGGAAAACTCCCAGGTAGCTGGAGGAAGACCACAGAGCGCCGATCGTGCCGAAGACCGCCAGAACCCAGGCGGCTGTGCGCTGGTCGGCCATGCTCCTGAGCGTGCTGTGCATTACCGGCCGGGACTCGGCCGGGACAACAGCGATCACATTGCTGATGAGGTTCTCTATGGCCGAGGCGCCGGCGATCCCGATCAGCGAGACCGTGACCAGGAGGGTGGGGAATAGCGCGAGGACCGCGTAATAGGTGAGCGCGGCGGCGCAGTCCGTCAGATTGTCGTTCCATACCGATACCGGTGTCCGCCGCAGCGCGGTGCCGATGTCATGCCAGCCGGGCAGGTTACGCGCATGCGTCGTGGCGGCAGGCGGTGTGCAGGTGGCGGTGCTCCGGAGCCGGTCGATGGGGTGCCGTCGGCACCGTCCGGCTTCAGCGCAGGTGTCGGCGAATTGCTCACCGCGCTGCTTTCCACTCGTACCCAAGGTCCACCGCTCTTGTACGTAGGTTCTCCGCTGTGCCGCTGACCAACGTTACGGGCACTGCGGCACGGTGAGCCGCGTCGCGCTCTCGTGCAGGCCTGGTAGGGGGATGAGCAGGATCCGTCGGGTTCGACCGGCAGCGCCTCCCACACTCGGCCGCGTGGCACCCGGGTTCCGGTCGAACCAGACGCGTCGTTGCCGGCAGCCCGGTGGCCAGCTCCGCCCGTCGAGCCGGCACGTTCCCCCGGCCGCCGGGCCCGGACGTGTGTCCCAACCTCGCGCGCGCCTGAGGATCCATCCACGCTTTTGATGGCCCTCAGGCGCCTTGGCGGAACTGCCAGAGGCCAGTCCATGGCGTCCCCCAGCACTCCCGGCGACATCAGCAGTTGGAACAGGAAGGAGCATTGAGCATCTTTCGGGCGCAGCCCCTGCGCGAGCTGGTTGAGCAGGACATCGCGTTCGTTCATGGCTACCTCCCCGCAACCGCACCCGCCTCACCGACGGCCGCGGCACCACCACCACCTACACGTTCAACTCCTGGAATCTTCTCGAATCCACCACGGAAACCTCCACGCCCCAGCACCCGGCCAACACCTACACCTACAACGACCGCGGCATGCTCCTGAACGCCCAACGGCCCTCCGGCGAGAACCGCTACACCTACGACGCCGACGGCGCCATGAGCGGGTGGCCCCGCTGCTGCCGCCGGCTTCCGAACGGCGCCATCGCCACCCCGGGCGGCTGCGCGTTCCCGACCGGGCGGCACTCGCCGGCGTCATGTACGTGTTGCGGACCCGGTGTTGCACGGCGTGATGTCCCCGCGGAGACGGTGGGCTGCTCCGGGGTGACGGCCTGGCGTCGAGTGCGGGACTGGACCGAGGCGGGCGTGTGGTCGTGCCTGCACGCTGCCCTGCTGACGAGCTTCGCCGCGCCGGTCTGCTGGTCCTGGACAACTGCTCCGTGGACGGGTCACATGCCCGGGTTCTCAAAGGGGGGATCACGTCGGCCCCTTACCCGTCGACCGTGACCGTTCCGGCTCCAAGCACCACCTGATTGTGGACCGTCACGGAATCCCGCTCACCGTCACCCTCACCGGCGGCAACCGGCACGACGCCACCCAGCTCATGCCGCTGCTCGACGCCGTCCCGTCGATCCGGGGTCTCCGGGGGCGTTCCCGCCGCAAGCCCCGGCGCCTGTATGCCGACCGGGGCTACGACTTCGACAAGTACCGCCGCCTGTGGAAGCGGGGCCATCAAGCCGTTGAACGCGCGACTCGCCGTCGGCCACGGTTCCGGACTGGGCAAGGTGCGCTGGGTGGTCGAGCACACCTTCGCCTGGCTGCACCAGGTCAAGCGGCTCCGCACCCGCTATGAGCGACGCGCCGATCTTCAACAGGGCCCTGCTCGAACTGGCCTACAGCCTCATATGCCTGCGCCGCCTGCGCACCTCATCCTGAAGCCATCAGCTGGCTACGCTGAACCACCCCGGCCACACCTCGGTCAGAAGCGGTTGCAGCGACCGTACTGCGGACCGCAGGTCCTGATCCGTCACATCAAACGGCTCCGGCAGGCTCAGCCCATACCAGCGCAGCCGCCAGAGGTCGAAGACTTCGCTCCCGTCGGCTGCGAAGTCCACATCGACCTCAATGCCGTTGTCGCACACGAAGCGGCACCCTGCCCCATGAACCGTGTAGGAGGAGTAGGTGCCGACCTGCCCACTCCGGCTGATCCGGCGCGAACGGACCAGGCCGAGGACATCTGCCAGCCGGTCAAGCGAGGGGATCGCCACCCTCGTGGCCTCGTCAATCGCGTTCAGCGCTTTGACGTAACCGAGCACGAGGTCTCGCGCAGCCCCAACCCGTTCCATACGGCGTCATCCCCCTGAGCCCGTGGCTGAAGGGATTGTTCCATGGGCCGCCAGCGTCCCCGCAGGACGGCATTGTGAAACGATCATTGAGTGCCCTTCGAAGTGGGGCACCCAAGCAGGCCCATTCGGCTTGCCCAGTGCTGGCCGGCCCATGGTCGGGGCGGGCGCGCAGGGTGCCGGCTGGTGGTCGGTGCGCGGTCATCGCGATGGCTCCTTCGCTTCGGGACGCCCCGGGTGGGGGGTGATCGAGGGAGCAGCGTGCAGGGGTACCCCTTGACCACAGTCTGACAGCGGCCGCTAGCGAGCTGTATCAAGGGAAAAACTTGGCGTGCGCGGCCGGGCGACGCACCCGGACAAGGGGTCGACCGCCGGGGGCGGCCTTTGGGCCGGCAGCTGGGCAAGGGGGCCGGGCTTGCCCCTTAAGCCCTATTTGCGACTCTGCTTCGTTGTTGCCAAGGGTCCGGTGACCAGAGCAACTCACGGGATGCCGCCGCTTCCTAGTCGGCCATTTCGTTCACGGGTAGTTGGCCAGCGCGTAGACGGTGTGGTCACACTCAGGGTGCTTTCGCGGATAAGGTGCGGATCCTTCTGAGTGACGGCACGCCATTGCCGCGACATAGCGCCGCCACCTGCACGGTTCAACCGCTCGGGGCTTCCCTGAGCAGGCGGCCCGGCCTCGGCGTCAAGCGTCTGCGCTGCGGAGCCGGGATCCGGTGCTTCGGACGCCTATGTCAACGTGCATTGGCGCTCTCAGCGGAAGTCCGCCGCGTGGTCAACTGCCCACTCCCGGAAGGATCGGGCCGGGGTGCCCGTGATCCGCTCCACCTCATCGTTGACCGGCTCGGGATTGTCGAGCATCTCCGCCTGGGCCGGCAACACAGCCTCCACCAGCTCTGCCGGGTAGCCTGTGGCCTTCATCTGCTCGATGGCCTCCTCCAGTGCAACCTCCTCGAACCGCACTGACCGCCCGATCACCTCGCCGATCAGTGCCACCTGCCGTTCCTGGCTGATCAGTTCGAGGCCGGTGATCAGAGGGCGGGCGGCCAGTAGGGCGTCGGTCGTCAGCGCCTGAACGGCGACGGCAGCTATGTCGGCCTCATGGATCAGCGGGCGGGCCAGCCTTGCCAGCGGCGCCCGTACCGCACCGGTCGTGCGGACCTCCTCCGCCCAGCCCAGCGTGTTGCTCGCGAACCCGGTGGGCCGCAGCGCCGTCCACTCCAGACCCGATACCTCGATCAGCCGCTCCAGCTCGGTGTGGAACATGGTGATCGCCTCGCCCGGCTTCTCCTTCTCGCTCCCGACCCCCTCGGATGACAGGTACACCACCCGTCGGGCGTGCTTCCCGATCGCGTCGATCACGTCCGACGCGCCCTCGGCACTCAGGAACGGCCACACCAGGAAGACAGAATCGACGCCCTCCAAAGCCATGTCCAGCGACGCGGGATCAGCGAGATCACCGCGTACCGCCTGCACACCCTCCGGGAAGTCCGCCTCCCCTCTCACCAGCGCCCGCACGGGCACGCCCGCCGCGTGCAGTTGACTCACCACCGCGCCGCCGACGTTTCCAGTCGCGCCGGTCACCAGGATCCTGGGCTGCGTCATCGGAACCTCCTCGTCTCGCCGTTCGATGACACGACTCTCGTACATCAACCAAGGTTCAGGTCAAGCACCGACTCCGCCGGAGCGGCCGTCAGGTGCTGCTACTGCCACTCCGGTGCCCAGGTAGAAGCCGGCGATGTTCTTCGCGCTGCTCGGCGCGGTGGCGCCCTACATCACGTGAAGCACGGCGCCGGTCCGACCAAACCCTCGTTCGGACCGACCCACCGTGTCCTCGATGTCGTCGCTCCACGGGACGGTAAGGGCGGACACGACCCCGCCGGCGTCCAGCCCACACAGACCTACAGCTACACCTACGGCAAGACGGTCGAGAACAACCTCACCCAGCCCACCACCACTGCCCAGCCTTACACCCTGGTCAGCGTCGAAAGCACACAGAACGCGGACGGGACCAGCCTGGACCTCCCCCAGAGCTTCACGTACGACGCCTCGGGCAACACCACCGAGCGTGTCACCGCAGGCGGTGCGACCGCCACCTTCGACTGGGACCGCCGCAACAAACTGACGTCCGTCGACACCGACAACAACGGCACCGCGAACGTCACCTACCTGTACGACGCATCCGGCAACCGCCTCATCGAAAACAACGGCACCACCCGCACCCTGTTCCTCGGCGAAGCCGAAATCACCGTCAACACCGCCGGGCAAGCCCTCAACGCCCAGCGCTACTACGGCCACCCCGGCGTCCCCACGACCGTCCGCTCAACCGGCGGCAAGACCACCGGCCACAAGCTCACCGTCCTGCTCTCCGACCACCACAACACGGCCACCACTGCCATCGAGCAGACCAGCAACCAGGCCGTCACCCGCCGCTTCTTCGACCCCTACGGGAACCCCCGCGGCACCCAGCCCACCAACTGGCCCAGCAGGCACACCTTCCTGGGCACCGGCATCGACGACCCCACCACCGGCCTCACCCACATCGGCGCCCGCGAATACGACCCCACCACCGGCCGATTCCTCTCCGCCGACCCCATCATCGACCTCACCGACCCGCTCCAGATGAACGGGTACACCTACGCCCACGCCACCCCCGTCACCCAGTCCGACCCCACCGGACTGAAAAGCGACGAATGCGGATCGCTCTACAAGTGCTCCGGCAACCAAGTCATCACCACCAGCACCACCGAATATGTCCCGGGCACCGACGCCTCCACAACCGTCGCCTTCGTGAAAACCGTGACGATGTACAACAGCGGCGATCGGAAGGTGCGCAGCTCCAAGAACACCTCGGAGGCAGAATTCGATGAAGCGGTAAGGCGCTATCAGCCTGCGAGTGCCGGACCGACTCATGACGCGGCCTGGCAGATGTGGCTTTACGGTGCACATGAAGAAGACATCGAGTACTTCATGAGGAACTCGTGCAACTTCCTCA
This sequence comes from Streptomyces sp. NPDC003027, assembly GCF_053591435.1. NCBI lineage: Bacteria > Bacillati > Actinomycetota > Actinomycetes > Kitasatosporales > Streptomycetaceae > Streptomyces > Streptomyces sp. NPDC003027. The sequence continues at coordinate 8,545 of NZ_JBSFTU010000028.1, read as the reverse complement.
AGTGCAACTATGGAAAACCGCTTGAATCGGCACTGTCGGGACAGATCATTGAATCCCCCTTCAGTGATCACAAGTATTCCCAAGCACTCACAAATTCCCTCATGGCGGGAGCGGGCGCCCGAGCGGTCACCGGCGCGAGCAGCAGGGTCGCAAGCAGGCTTCAGGGCTGCTTCAACAATAGCTTCGCTGCAGGCACCCCGGTCTTGATGGCGGATGGCACGACCAAGCCCATCGAAGACATCGAAACCGGCGACCAGGTCTTGGCCACCGATCCCGAAACAGGCGAAACCCGCACCGAAACCGTCACCACCGAAATCGTCGGACAGGGCAAGAAGAACCTGGTCCGCATCACCATCGACACCGACGGCTCCCACGGCACCAAGACAGCCACGGTCACCGCAACAGACGGCCATCCCTTCTGGGTGCCCGAACTCGGCGAATTGGCTCGACGCCACACGCCCCCCGGGCCAATGGCTCCAGACCAGCGCCGGCATCCGCGTCCAGATCACAGCAATCCACCGCTGGACCGCACAGAACACCACCGTCCACAACCTAACCGTCAGCAACCACCACACGTATTATGTGCTGGCGGGGCAGACTCCGGTCCTCGTCCACAACTGCGGCGGACCGGTAACGCTGTCTGACGACGTAATTGATGTGCATATCCTCCCTCGCCATGGCCCCGGCTCTCCTGCGGCGGGAACTAAGTTCCATGACGACCTCGATCCTGATGATTTCGGGATGCTTGCCAACGAGGCAGTCAGGGGGTCGCCGATCCCGAGTAAAGTTGACAATGTAACAGGGAACCACGCTCACGATTACGACTTCGGTCTTCGTCGGACTATCGGAGAGGACGGATCTACTCGTTTGCGAGTCTGGGTAGATCCTCATGGGAACGTCACGACTATGCACCCTCTCTAAATGGGAGCCACGGATTGATCACCTTCGACTACGTCCTGGAAAACCGACCAGATCCCGTAGGGTGGGAGCATCGGCTGGATTGCAAGGAAGCGAGCCGCCGCGACATCCTCTGGTACTTCTTTCCTGGTGATGTTCGCATAGACGTGAATGGAGTCGACTTTACGACTCATTTCGGATGGGTTCCCGTGTTACATTTCGGATTGTCACTGGTGGCCATTACGGAAAGTTTGTCAGAAAGTGCGAAGTCTAATTCGGAATATTCCTTCACGGAAGCGGACGAAGTTATTTCTTTCGCTCGGACCGGAGGTATGGTCAGTGTTGAGTGGAGCCTCACTCCTGGGTCGGCGCGCTGCTCGTTCAGTGAACTGCGTCTCGCGGTAAAACAATTTGTGGAGCGAATTGTTGCGGAGCTAGGTGTGGGCTTTCCTTCATTTCTTGACAATCCAGTGAGCGAGGAGATGTTGCGGCGGGCAAGCCGACCCTAGGTGGCAACCGGCTTCGGGCCAGTCGTTATCGAATTCCGTCGACTGCGGGGCGCTTCAAGGGCTCTTGACGGCAGCGACGACGGCTACGCCGATGGATGGCGAGTACGGCAGACAGGCTGAAGCAGCCCCTCTGTTCCGCGATGCGCAACCACTCTGAACGTCAAGACTGAACCCACCGCGCTGAACTGAGAACCAGCGACAGGCACGTCACGCCTGCTCCTGGTCAGCGACCTTGGCATTCGCGGAGCTGTGTCAAGCATCAACCGAGACCGGACAAAGGCAACCGGCGTCGAGCTTTAAACGAGGCCCTCCCGATTCTTCGGGAGGGCCTCGTGCCGTCACCTGCTTCAGGGGTGAGGGCCGTGCGTCACATGTGACGGACATCCGCAAGCCGACTCGTCTCCCGCTGCCTCCCGAGCACATGAACAAGCGCTGCTCTGAGAATTGAACGAAGCCACACCGAGCCCGTCATGCTGTCGTTCGCCCTGCCCCAGCCACTACAAGTACAACATCGGCTCACGCCCCGAGGCAGCATCACCACCCGGCCGCCCACCTGCTCGGGTGCCGGCGGGGCCGAGGCGCACGACCAGCAGGACCGGGCCGAGAGCAGCGAACCGGCGCTCGCCCAGGAGCCCACCGAACCGACAGAGAGCGAGGAGCCGACGGAGCCGACGGAGCCGATCGAGAGCGTCGACCCGACCGATCCGACGGACAGGAACGAGTCGCGCGACCAGAGGGACAGGCACGAACCGGACGAAGCGCGGCGAGGGGTCATACGGCGATCGTAGGACGGCTCACCGCTCCCTGCCCCCCCCGGCGGAGAGGGCGTGTCAGACCCCTGTGGCACGGTGGTTCCCGAGGCGGGAGAGCCGTCCTCAACGGATCCCGGAGAAGACCCCGGAGAACCCAGGGAGCAGCACGTGAACGACGCCGCCGGCGCCCCCGCCGCCCGCTGCCGCGCGGCGCGCGGACGGCCCTCGGACCTCGCCCTGATCACGGCCTGGTGGCAGGGGCTCGGCGGCGACGGGTTCCTCGTGCTCCCGCCGCCGAACCGGGGCCGCTACACGCAGTCCGACGGCCACGAGGACGCCGCCGAGGTCCGCGCGGAGCGCGGGCTCACCGGCCCCGTCTCCTTCGCGTACTGGCACTGGCAGTCCCACGGGCGGGCCTTCGGCCGTTCCAGCGCACTGAAGGGCGAACTGCTGCTGCACTGGGGCGGCGACCACGCCACCGTCGCCGCCGGGCTCGGTGAGGGGCCGGCCGGTTTCCGGGTCGTGGACGGCGGTCCTCAGGGCGCCTTCCGGCTGGACCGGATCACCGACCGGGACGAGGCGGGACTGCCCGATCCCGCTGACCCTGACGGCGTACGGCAGTTCCTCGACGCGCTCGACGAGCCGGTGGACCGCAGCGTTTCCCCGCTCCGGTACCGGCCCTTGTCCCCGGTCGAGGCCGCCTGGCTCCACGAACGGCTGGAGGACCCCCAGGACCTCGCCGCCGCGACCCGGTTCGCGGTCTCGCTGGAGCGCAGGGACGGGCTCACGCCCGACGAGACGGAGCGGCTGCTGCGCGCCTGGCGTGCGGAGTACGAAGGGCGGCTCACGGCGTGGGGCGCCTGGGCGGAGCTGCTCCACGCGCTGCTGCGCCACGGCCACGCGGAGGCGTGGGGGACGGTCGACGCCCTCGGCGTCGGCGACCCCCGGGTAGCCGCCGTCGTGTCCCGCATGCCGTCGGAGCGGGGCCTGGCCGTCGTGCGGGAGGCCGCGCTCGCGGGCCATCGTGCCCCGGTGCACGCCTGGCTCGCGCTGCACCGGTCGCTCCGCGAGCCCGACGCGGTACGGGCCGCGGCGGCCCTCGCGGCGGAACTGGCCGCGCATGACGTGCCGGAGACCTCGCTGCACGGGCTGTACGGTGCGCTGATCGAGGCCGTCACCGCCGACTGGCGCCGGGAGACGGGGGCGGGCTACCACGCCGGCCGGTCGTACGCCGGGCTCGCGGCGGTCCGCTTCGCCACCGACGACAGACTGCCGCGGGTGCTGCGCGTCCTCGCCGCGGACGCGGCCCGTGAACAGGTGGAGCACATCCGGGAGGAGGCGCTCCGGCCCGGCCAGACCGACCTCGACAGGGTCGGCACCGCCGACGTACTGGCCGCCGTGGACCGTTACGAGGCCGCCAGGGACGGACTCCTGTCCGGTACCGGCCCCGAACTCACCGGCTCCGAGACCAAGCTCGCCGACGTGTGGCACCGGTACCGGACGCTCACCGACGTCGACGTGCGTTGGCTGCGGGACCGGGTGGCCGACCCGACGACCGGCCTGCAGGGGCTCGGGTTCTGCCTCGAACTCCTCGTCGCCCACGGTCTGGCCACCGCGTCCGACGTCGAGGCCCTGCTGCCGCGTCGACTGAAGGACCTCACCAAGAAGTACCGGACCACGTACACCGAATGGCGCCACCCGTTCGTCACCCTGACCTGTCTCGCCCTCGACCTGGACCACCCGGCCGCGGGGAAACTGGTCTCCTGGTGGAACGCGGCCCGGCCGCTGTGGAAGGACGAACTGCGGCTCCTCACCCACCTCGGCGCCCCCGACGAGGCCAAGGCCGCCGAACTGTGGGACTTCGTCACCTCGCCCGCCCACGACGTGGGCCAGCTGATGACCTGGGTGCTGGTCCGGGCCCGCCTCGACGGGGAGCACCCGCTGCTCGTCGCCGACCGGCTGATCGGCAACCCGGACATCCGCGAGTACGTGCTGCGCAGGGTGCTGATCGGCGTGGCGGACCCCGAACAGCCGCTGTGGCACTACGCCGTCGACCCGAGAAGCGTGTGCTGGTGGCGGCGCGCCCAGGAGGTCGCCGAGCACCCCGGCCTCTCCCCTGAGGCCCGTGCCGTCGGCCTGAGCGTCGCCCGCGAGCGCACGACCCTATCTCCTTCCGTGGTTTCCCGAACCATCGGCGGCGAACGTGTTTCGTCTACGGAGGTGCGCCGCCTGAGAAACCTTGGGTCTGAGACACCCGTACAGGTCACATAACTCCGTCGAGGACCAGGCCTCGGACAGGGGCGCAGCCGCGGTGAGGACGTCGGGGAAGTGTCGCTGGATCAGGCTGCCGCGTCGGGACTGCAGGAGCACCGGCGCGCCCGGTCGGTCCGGGGTGAACAGAAGGCATCTGTAGCCGTCGTTCTCCAGACTGGCTGTGTCTCATGAACACCGTGATCGGACTGTGGGCCGGACGCCCACCCAGTTTCCAGGTGGAGGCGGCGCGGCCCTGACCGGAACTGGTCCAAGGACATGCCGTAGTGCCACCCGGCGGCCGCACGACCGCTCACTGCCGCCGTCGGACCTGACCGCGCCCCCGAAGGTGGGCTCGGCTCACGGTCCCCGCCAGAGGTTGGCGAAGGCCCTGTTCTCGATGGTCCGCCTCTGGCGTACGGCCTCCAGCTCCATCACCGCGTCGTGGACGGCGGCCACCACGGTCGTCACCGCCTCGTCATCGAGGCCGGCCTCATCGTCGGAGCATTCGTCGTCGATGCCCACGACCGAGGCGAGGGCGGCCAAGACGGGTTCCTTCTCTTTCCAGCGGTCGGCTGCACGGCGGCGTGCGGGCGTATCGGCCGGTTCCACGCGTTCCGTGCCGAAGGACAACCGGCCGCTTTGCTGCGGCTTCAGCTCACCGTTCTTCTCCAGTGCGGCCTGGTACGCCGCCGAGAGGTCTCGGCCCCGGCGCCACAGCCAGTCCTCGATCCGCTCGTAGGGCGCCTGTCGAGTGAGTCCTGCCGCAGCCTCGTCCAGGAACCGATCGTCCAACGTCGGCGGTCCACCCGGCACGAGGCGGTCGCCGTCCACGGCGACCGCCCCCGCACCCATGAGATCGATCAGCTCGGCTCCCGCGAGTGCGAGGGACAGGTCTCCCTGCCCCACGGAACGCTTCAGGTCAATGGCGATGATGAACAGGTCTTTCGCCGTGGTCATGAACGGCTCCCCTCGCAGACATCGGCAAAGGTGCGACCCCACCGGCCGAGCCCGCGTCCGAGGCCGACCCGACGGTGGGACGACTGTCACGATCAGTATCGCCCCCGCCCGCGCGGACGACGCCAGAACGGCGGGTCCCGGCTGTACTGGATCCTCCGAGCCGCTTCGTCCACCTGTCCGCCGAGCGGCTGTGGACGGTTTGCGGCGCAGCAGGCCGCTGGCGAGCCACGCGTGGTCTGCTTGCTCCTGCCACCAGGTGGGGTCTGCTGCCAGGTAGGCAGACTCGAATGGGGTCACCGCGGGCGCGTCCCACAGTGGGAGGAGGTCGCGGTCAGGGCATGAGGCCCGGTGTTGGGTGACGATGGTCCGCCACTGCTTGGGGTCCGGCCCGGCGATAGTGACGCGAGCGTCGGTGCCTGCCAATCCGAGGTGGAGGCCGGCTGCGTTGATCCGAGGAGCCTGACCCCGGCGATGCCTCCCGGCTCCCGTCCTTCGTCCTCGTCAGGCCCGGTGTACTGGGTGGGCAGGAGGGCTTGAAGGCAGTGTTCCGGCAGCGAGTGCTCGGGGCCGAGCTTCGGATCGACCTCCACGACCAGGTGGTCAGCGGTGGGATGAACGCGCGCGACGCCGACGGGGTGCGCGCAGTAGTCGATCGTTCCGCCCAGCCGCTCGAACACAGCGGCCTCCAGGCAGGCCTGGTCATGGCTGGCGGACGGTGCCGGGTCTTGCCCCTGGAGAGCTTGGAGGTGCTGGAGGCCGGCCTGGTGCCCGATGCCGTGCATCGAGAGCGGTAGCGGGCCTTCTGCGTGAGGAGCTCTCCATGACTCATCAGCGTTCCTGACTGCGGACGTCCGGCCCCGGTACGCACAGGTAGGTGCGAACAGGTTGCGTCGTGCAGCATGGGGTCGGGGCCTGGCTCCTTCGCATCCGCCGTAAGACATCGGGGCGTCTGGCCGGAGAGCGCCCTGCGGATGCTGGCCGACACGATTGAGGGCCGTTGGGCGCCGCGACTGATCCGTGTGTTCGGTGCCTCATTCCTCCTTGCCGCGGTATTCACCGCGGATCCGGGCGCCGGGTTCCCTGTCGGCGCCCCTGAGGCCCCAGCTACCTCCCTCAGTTGGCACGGCGCCCTCCACACGCTCAGTGCCATGGTGGGCTTCCTCGCACTGGGCGCATCCTTCTTGATGCTGGCCCGCCACTTCGCCGCCCTGCGGCAGCGGGGCGGGGCCCTGGGCTCCCGCTTGGTGCCGCTCGGCATCCTTGCGGGTTTCGCCGCGTCCTCCGCCACCGTGCTGGCCTTCACTGCCGGAGCCGCCCTCGGCCTCGCATGGCTGACTGCGGTCACCGCCCGGCTGGCCACCGCGCTCCCGGCCAGCGTAACTAGCGGTATCCGCCCGGCCTGCTGAGAAGAAAATCAACAAGCATGAACTCTTCGAAACGAACAGGTAGGACAGAGCCCATGACTGCACCGGTGAAGGGTCCCGCCAGCTACTTCCCCTCGATCGAGAAGAAGTACGGCCGCCCGATCGCGGAGTGGAAGGAACTCATCCGCACCTCGCCCCTGACCAAGCATATGGAACTCGTTACCTGGCTCAAGACCGAGCATGGACTCGGCCACGGCCACGCCAACGCGCTCGTCGCTCACACCCTCGCCGAAGGCAGCGGCAAGTAGCCCGAGCAGCTATGCCGCGGGACCTATTCGGGTCCCGCGGTACGCGCGCGCGGCCCAGTGCTGTCGCTTACAGCCAGCGTTCATCCTCTCCTTCCGATTGGTCCGTCCGCCGTGCCCATGGCCTGCCCGATATCTCTCACCGCCGCCGACCGCAGGCGGCTCAAGAAGATGGCCTGGAGCCAGAAGAGTCAGTACCGGCAACAAGTACGGGCACAGGTGTGCTGCACGCCGCGCGTGGACGCTCCAACGCCGTATCGCCCGGGAGACGGGGCTCCATATCGATACGGTGCGCCGCTGGCGAGGCCGATTCGCCAGGCAGGGGCTCGCCGGGCTCGCAGACCGGGCACGCTCCGGCCGCCCGCCGGTGTTCACCGCGTTACAGACCGCCCAGGTCAAGGCCCTGGCCTGCCAGCTGCCCGCCGAGACCGGCACCCCGCTGGCGCGCTGGTCGTGCCCGGAGCTGGCCCGCGAGGCTGTCGAGCGTGGCATCGCCACCTCCGTGTCGGCGTCCACCGTGCGCCGCTGGCTGGCCCAGGATGCGCTTAAGCCCTGGCAGCACCGCTCGTGGATCTTCATCACCGACCCCGACTTCCGCACCAGGGCCGGGTGCGTGCTCGACCTGTACGCCGCACCTTCGACGGCGTCGAGCTGGGCGCAGACGAGTACGTCATCAGCGCGGATGAGAAGACCTCCATCCAAGCCCGCTGCCGCTGCCGCCCCACCCTGCCGCCCGGCCGGGCCCGTGCGATGCGCGTCAACCATACGTACGGCCGCGGTGGCTCCCTGGCTTACCTGGCTGCCTACGACGTCCACCAGGCGAAGGGGTTCGGGCGCACCGAACCGCGCACCGGTGTCGACCCGTTCATGAACCTGGTCGCCCAGGTGATGAGCGTCGAGCCCTACGCCAGCGCCAAGCGCGTGTTCTGGATCGTGGACAACGGCTCCTCCCACCGCGGACAGAAGGCAGCCGACCGCCTGGTCGCGGCGTTCCCGAACGCGGTGATGGCTCACGCTCCTGTCCACGCCTCCTGGTTGAACCAGGTGGAGATCTTCTTTTCCGTCGTGCAGCGCAAGGTCGTCTCGCCCAACGACTTCACCGAACTGGCCCAGGTCGAGGACCGGCTCCGAGCCTTCGAAGACCGCTACAACGCCACGGCACAGCCGTTCCCAGTGGAGGTTCACCACCTCCGACCTGGACGATCTGCTGGCCAGGCTCGACCGGCACACCACCGATCACCAGGAAGAATCCTCCGTCGCGCTGCAGCATGATCAACCCCCGAAGGACTTCCGGAGCCGACCACTTAGTGACCTGAGTCGGAGATTCGTCGTTGGTTGGGTATGAGTCGTCCGGGTCCGAAGATTCCGCCGTTGTCGATCACTGATGCCCAACGGGCTGTGCTGGAGGGCTGAGTGCGTCGGCGCTCGACAGCCCAGTCCCTGGCTCAGCGCTCAAGGATCGTTCTGGAGTGCGCTGAGGGGCACTCGATCATGGAGGTGTCGCGCCG
>NZ_JBSFTU010000027.1:0-90316 GCF_053591435.1 Streptomyces sp. NPDC003027 | reverse complement strand
GCACGCTGTTGAGTTCTCAAGGAACGGACGCTTCCTTCGTACTCACCCTCTCGGGCTTTCCTCCGGGCTTTTCCCTTCGGTCTTTCGTGTTTCCAGCTTAGCAGATCCGTTTTCCGTTTCCGCCACCCGCTGGAGCGGGTTTCACCTTCCGGGAATTCGCTTTCGCGTTTCCCTTTCCGGCGGCTCCGACTCTATCAGATCCTTTCGGGCCTGATTCCCAGTCAGCGGGGTTTGTCTTCCCGGCTGTTGGGCCGTTCCGACGCTCGAACTCTAGCGGATTCCCCTTGCGACTCATAATCGAGTCTTTCGAAATGAATTCCGGCATGCCGAAATTCGTCCCGGTCGGGAGATCGTGCTGAGTTGAGGAGCCGCATGAGCGGCGGGAGTGGCTGTCGCAGAACCGTTCCGGCCCCGTGACAACTCGGAGAACACTACGGATACGGCCGGGGCGTGTCAACCCCGCCCCGGCGGGCCCCCGGACGGCCTCCTCAGTCGAGGTCCGTCAGCCGGCCGCCCGCGTCCGGCTGGGTGTGCTCGACCCGCCTGAGCAGGCGGATCAGCATCTCGCCGAGGAGGCCACGCTCCTCGCTCGACAGGTCCTGGAGGAGCTCCTCCTCGAAGCCCGTCGCCATCCGCATCGCCTCGAGCCACTTCGAACGGCCCTCGTCCGTGAGCTCCACGATCACCCGCACCCGGTTGTTCTCGTCGCGGTCGCGCGTCACCAGGCCCTCACCCGCCATGCGGTCGATGCGGTGGGTCATCGCGGCCGGCGTGAGCCCGAGGCGCTTGGCCAGCTCTCCGGGGCCCAGGCGGTAGGGGGCACCGGCCAGGACGAGGGTCTTGAGGACCTCCCACTCGGCGTTGCTGATGCCGAGGTCGGCGACCTGGCGGCCGTACGCGACGTTCATCCGGCGGTTCAGCCGGCCCAGCGCGGAGACGACCTTCTCGACCTGGGGGTCGAGGTCGCGGTACTCGCGCTGGTAGGCGGCGATCTGCTCGTCGAGGCTCGGCTCCTGCAGGGGCTGCGGGCCGGACTGCTCGGGGGTGTCGGACATGCGGGGAGTATCCCACGGTCGACGTTGGCGTTGAAGTCCTTCGATGTGTACAGTTAAGCATCGAACTTTAGTATTGAAGTCTTCAGAGTTCAGGCGTACAGGGCTGAACTCGCGACCGAAGTGGGTGAGTGTGACCAAGGCGATGGGTGCAGCGATGCGCCGAATCCAGGCAGGCAGCGCGCTGAGCGCGTTCGGGCTCGGCTTCACCGTTCCGTACCTCTATGTGTACGTCGCTCAGGTGCGGGATCTGGGCGCGACCACGGCGGGCATCGTGCTCGCCGTCTTCGCCATGGCCGCACTTGTCGTCCTTCCCTTCAGCGGGCGCGCCATCGACCGGCGCGGTCCCGTCCCCGTGCTGCTGGTCGCGGCCGTGCTGGCCTCCCTCGGTTCCCTGGGCATGGGCCTGTCGGGGAGCGTGGCCGCGGTCGTGGGGTCCGCGGCGCTGCTGGGTGCCGGTACGGCTGTGATGCAGCCGGCGCTGGCGACGATGATCGTCTGGTGCTCGGAGCCGGCCGGCCGGACGCGGTCCTTCGCCACGCAGTTCTTTCTGCAGAACCTCGGACTCGGCGTCGGTGGTCTGATCGGCGGGCAGCTCGTCGACGAGAGCCGGCCCGGCAGCTTCCTTCTTCTCTTCTCGATCGAGGCGGTGATGTTCCTCGTCCTCGCGGGAATCGTGCTGACCGTGCGGATGCCGGGCTCCCCCGCCCTCCAGACCGACCGGCCGGCCGCCTCCAAGGGTGGCGGTGTGCTGGCGCTGCTGGGGCACAAGGCCATGGTGCGGCTGTGCGTCCTGGGCTTCGTGCTGTTCTTCGCCTGCTACGGGCAGTTCGAGTCGGGCCTCGCGGCGTACGGGACCGAGGCGGCCGGCATCGAGCCGGCGACGCTCGGGATGGCGCTCGCCGCCAACACGGCGGTCATCGTCCTCGCCCAGTTCGTGGTGCTGAGGTTCGTCGAACACCGCAGGCGGACGCGGGTGATCGCGGCCGTCGGTCTGATCTGGGCCGTGGCGTGGGTCATCGCCGGGTACGCCGGCCTCGGGCACGGCAGCCAGACCATGGCGACCGCGGCGTTCATCTCCACGTACGCCCTCTTCGGGCTCGGCGAGGCGATGCTGTCGCCGACCGTGGCACCCCTGGTGGCCGACCTGGCGCCGGAGTCGATGGTCGGGCAGTACAACTCGGCGTTCGCTCTGGTCAAGCAGTTGGCGCTGGCGGCCGGTCCGGCCGTGGGCGGGCCCATGGGGGCCGCGCTGCACGGGCCGTACATCGTGACCTTCGTGCTCTTCTCGCTCGGGATCACGTTCCTGGCGGTGCGTCTGGGCAAGCAGCTCACTCCGGTGCAGAACCAGCCGTCGCTCGCGGCCAGGACCTCACGGATCGTCGCGCGGCACCAGCCGGAGAAGCAGACCGCCGCCGCTTGAGGGCTCCGACCCGCCGGACATGGCCGCGCCCGCCTGCCGGGCCGGCTCAGTCCGGCAGGGCGAACTCGCACCAGACCGCCTTGCCGCCCCCCGGTGTGCGGCGGCTTCCCCAGGACGAGGCGATCGTGGCGATGATCGAGATCCCGCGGCCCGCCTCGTCCTCCGACTCCGCCCTGCGGCGGCGCGGCAGATGGTCGTCGCCGTCGGTGACCTCGATGATCAGCCGGCGGTCGGTGCGGCGCAGTCTGAGGCGCATGGGCGGGGTGCCGTGCTTGAGGGAGTTCGCGACCAGCTCGCTGGTCGCGAGCACACCGAGATCGCGCAGTTCGACCGGGAAGCGCCAGCTGGCCAGAACGCCCGACGCGAAGGCACGCGCGCGTGGCGCGGCCTCCACACCACCCAGAAGGTCCAGGGCGGCGTTGTGGAAGAGCTCGGCGTCGGCTCCCTTGCGGGCGGGATGCTGGACGACCAGCACCGCCACGTCGTCGTCGTGGTCGGCGGTGACGCCGAGGGAGCGCAGCAGCCGGTCGCAGACCACCTGCGGGGTGCCGGTGGCGCCGGACAGGGCGCGCTCCAGGGCGGCGACGCCCTCGTCGATGTCCTCGCGGCGGCGTTCGACCAACCCGTCGGTGTAGAGGACGGCCGTGGAGCCGGGGGGCAGGGCGATCGTGCCCGAGGTGTGCAGCCAGCCGCCGGTGCCGAGCGGTGGCCCGGTGGGGTCCTCGGCGCGGCGGACCGAGCCGTCCTCGTCTCTGACGAGGATCGGGAGGTGACCGGCGGAGGCGTAGACGAGCCGGCCCTCGTTGGGGTCGTGGACGGCGTAGACGCAGGTGGCGATCTGGCTCGCGTCGATCTCGGCGGCGAGGCCGTCGAGGAGCTGGAGCACTTCGTGCGGGGGCAGGTCGAGGCGGGCGTAGGCGCGTACGGCCGTACGGAGCTGGCCCATGACGGCGGCGGCGCGCACCCCGCGTCCCATCACGTCGCCGATGACGAGGGCCGTCCGGCCCGCTCCGAGGGTGATGACGTCGTACCAGTCGCCGCCGACGGCGGCGTCGGTGCCGCCGGGCTGGTACGTGGCGGCGATCCGCAGGTCGTCGGGCTGCTCCAGTTCCTGCGGGAGCAGCGAGCGCTGGAGGGTGACGGCGGTTTCGCGGTGCCGGCGCTCGCTGGCGCGCAGCCGCTCGGCGGCCTCGGCGTGGTCGGTGACGTCGGCCGCGTGCACGAGGACGCCGCCGCCTTCCAGGCGCGAGGACTCCACGGGCAGGCAGGTGACCGTGTACGAGCCGCCGTCCTTGGTCTTGCGGGACTTGACCGTACGCGGCTTGCCGCTGCGCAGGACCTGGTCCATCAGCGGCAGCAGTCCGAGTTCGTGCGCCTCGGGGCAGGCGTCGGCGACGGTGGCCCCGGCGGGACGGGGGCCGAAGGCGGTGGCGTAGGCGTCGTTGACGTACGCGATGCGGTGCTCGGGGCCGTGCGCGAGCGCGACCAGGCCGGGGAGCCCGCCGATGACCTCCCGTACGGAGAAGTCCTCGAGGGCGGGGACGCCGGGGGTCTCGTCGGGGAGATGCTCCAGCTGCGGCCCGTACTCACCGCGGGCCGCGGGCACGGAGCCCTCGGTCCCCCGCGCGGCCATGCGGCGCTGCGTGCCGGGGAGCCGGGCGCTCCAACGGGTGAAGTTCACGGATCTGTATGCCTCGCGGTGTCGTCGGCCGTGCTGAGTCACTCTGTGCAGGTGTGAGCCCACCTATGGTCACACGTCCAGTGTGACCGAGCGCACTGACATCGGTGTCAGCCCGGCTCGGGGCCTTCCTTGGGGGGCAGGGGTGCGGCGGCGAGTTCGAACTCGGCGCGGGGGTGTTCCAGCGATCCGAGGGAGACGATCTCGCGTTTGAACAGGCCGGCGAGGGTCCACTCGGCCAGGACGCGGGCCTTGCGGTTGAAGGTGGGGACGCGGCTGAGGTGGTAGGCCCGGTGCATGAACCAGGCGGGGTAGCCCTTGAGTTTGCGGCCGTAGACGTGCGCGACGCCCTTGTGGAGGCCGAGGGAGGCGACGGAGCCCGCGTACTTGTGGGCGTACTCCTTGAGCGGCTGTCCGCGCAGGGAGGCGGTGATGTTCTCGGCGAGGACCTTGGTCTGGCGCACGGCGTGCTGGGCGTTGGGGGCGCACTCCCGGCCGGGCTCGTCCGCGGTGATGTCGGGGACGGCGGCGGCGTCGCCGGCCGCCCAGGCGTGTTCGACGCCGTCGACGGTCAGTCTGGCCGTGCACTTGAGCCGGCCGCGTCCGTTGAGGGGCAGGTCGGTGGCGGCGAGGACGGGCGCCGGTTTGACGCCGGCCGTCCACACGACGGTACGGGTGGGGATCCGGCTGCCGTCGCTGAGGACGGCCACGCGGTCCTCGCAGGACTCGAGCCGGGTGTCCAGGCGTACGTCGATGTTGCGGGCGCGCAGCTCGCGGACCGCGTACTTGCCCATCTCCTCGCCGACTTCGGGAAGGATCCGGTGGGTCGCCTCGACGAGGACCCACTTCAGGTCATCGGGCTTGATGTTGTGGTAGTACCGCGCGGTGTAGCGGGCCATGTCCTCCAGCTCGGCGAGCGCCTCCACGCCCGCGTAGCCGCCGCCGACGAAGACGAAGGTGAGGGCGGCGGCGCGCAGGCCGGGGTCGCGGGTGGAGGAGGCGATGTCCATCTGCTCGATGACGTGGTTGCGCAGCCCGATGGCCTCCTCGACGGTCTTGAAGCCGATGGCGTACTCGGCGAGGCCGGGAACGGGCAGGGTGCGGGAGATCGAGCCGGGCGCGATGACGAGTTCGTCGTACGTCAGCTGGATGTTGCCGGTGCCCTCCTCCTCGGTGGCGAGGGTGGAGAGCGTCGCCGTCCGCTTGGCGTGGTCGACGGCGTGGACCTCGCCGATGACGATGCGGCACTTGTCGAGGACGCGGCGCAGCGGGACGACCACATGGCGCGGGGAGATCGAGCCGGCCGCCGCCTCGGGCAGGAACGGCTGGTACGTCATGTACGGGTCGGGTGTGACCACGACGATCTCGACGGCGCCGCTTCTGAGCTCGGCCTTGAGCTGCCGCTGCAGGCGCAGCGCGGTGTACATCCCGACGTAGCCACCGCCGACAACGAGAATGCGCACAGGTTCGGTCACTGTCCCATGACGCAACGCCGTTCGAGGTTTGTCCACAGGCCCGGCAAATTGTGTGACCGCGGAAGTGCGGGGGCGCGGGGTGGCGCGCGGGGTGGGTACAACGGAAAGTGCCCAGGTCAGGGCAGGCGCGGGGGGTCGGGTCCGGGGTCGGAATCGGGAGAGTTCCGGTCCTTGCTCCGATCGGGGGGCGCACCGTGCGGAACTTCCCCTTCTGAATTGACCCGGACTCAACTATGTTCGTATGTCGTCGGGCATCGGACCGCCGCGCGTAGACCGAGCGCGGAAGCGTCCGATTCCCGTGTCAGGGCGGGGAGTCTCCGGGGGGAGACATCATGAGCGGGGGAACGCTTATGCACATGCAGGATTCGTACGGCCACGCCGTCGTCACGGCGACGGACGGCCGGACCGACGGGCGTACGAGCGGGTCGGCGGGATCAGCGCTGATCGGCCGGGCCGCTCCGCTGCGCGTGGACGCGCAGCGCAATCTGGAACACGTCCTGCGCGCCGCGCGCGAGGTGTTCGGGGAGCTCGGCTACGGAGCGCCGATGGAGGACGTGGCGCGTCGCGCCCGGGTCGGGGTGGGTACGGTCTACCGCCGCTTCCCGAGCAAGGACGTGCTGGTGCGCCGCATAGCCGAGGAGGAGACCGCCCGGCTGACCGAGCAGGCGCGGACGGCCCTGGGGCAGGAGGACGAGCCGTGGTCGGCGCTCTCCCGGTTCCTGCGGACCTCGGTGGCCTCGGGAGCGGGGCGGCTGCTGCCTCCGCAGGTGCTGCGGGTGGGCGTGGACGAGGGAGCGGCCGTCGACGCGCTGCCGTCGGCGCCGGTGGACCGGTCCTCGGACGACGAGGCGCGCGTGCCGCACCAGCGGGGCTTCGCGGAGCGGACGACTGCCCGGGTGGTGGCGCCGCGCGCGGTGCCGGTGGACGAGCGGGACGACGACCCGGGCGCGGCGGAACTCCTGGAGGTCGTCGGGCGCCTGGTGGACCGGGCGAGGGAGGCCGGTGAGCTGCGGGCGGACGTGACCGTGGCGGACGTCCTTCTCGTCATAGCCACGGCGGCGCCCGCGCTGCCGGACGCGGCGCAGCAGGCGGCGGCCTCCACCCGGCTCCTGGACATCCTGCTGGAGGGCCTGCGGTCGCGGTAGGGAGTGTGGCGGCGGGTCGGGGCCGCACAGGCCCTGCGCCGCCCTGACCCGGACGACCCTGTGGTGACGGCCGCTCACGCCCGCCTGTTCGGCGGTCACGGAACCGTCGAGCATGGCACGAACGAGTGAGCGGTTACGCCCGGATACAGGAAGTCTCCCCGGACGAGTGGTAGGTGGACGCGTCGGTTCAGGGCGTCTCCGCGCTGTGGCACGCTTGCCCGGTGTTCGGGTCTGAGCGTGCGTACGGGGGCTTCCGCGATGAGCGGTGACGGACGGGGTGACGGACGGGACGAGCCGCTGGGTGAAGGCGGCGCCACGGAGACCGGCGACGCCCCGGGAGCCGCCGGCCCGAGAAGCGGCGGCCCACCCTCATGGCAGGTGCCGAGCCAGGGCGGGCCGGGTGGCTCGTCGCTCACGTCCCCGGGCGCGGCGGGACCGATACCTGTGGGCGCCGAGCCTGGCGTGCCGCAGCAGCGTGAGCGCGGCGCCCTGGGGGCGGAGGCCGACGCGCATGGCGCGGACGAGGCCGACGAGGGCGTACTGCCGCCGCCGGTCGAACTCCCGCCGTCCGACGCCGACCTGATCCAGCTGATGCGGGACGGCGAGGACAGCGCGTACGAAGAGCTGTTCCGCAGGCACTCCGAAGCCGTGCGGCGCTATGCCAGGACGTGTTGCCGCGACGCGCACACCGCCGACGACCTGACGGCGGAGGTGTTCGCCCGCACGCTCCAGGCGGTACGGCACGGGGCCGGGCCGGAACAGGCCGTACGCGCCTATCTGCTGACCACGGTCCGGCGGGTGGCCGCGAACTGGACGAGGACGCGGAGGCGGGAGCACCTGGTCGAGGACTTCGCCGTGTTCGCGGCACAGGCCGCACGCGGTTTTGAGGTCTCCGACCAGGACACGCTGGACCTCGGCGCCGACGTCCGGGCCATGCACGAGGCCGAGCAGTCCCTGGCCATGCAGGCGTTCCGTTCGCTGCCCGAGCGCTGGCAGGCCGTGCTCTGGCACACCACGGTCGAGGAGGAGTCGCCGAGCGAGGTCGCGCCGCTGTTCGGGCTGACCGCCAACGCCACCGCCGTCCTGGCCGGCCGCGCCCGCGAGGGCCTGAAGCAGGCCTACCTCCAGGCCCATGTCAGCCAGTCCCTCACCGCCGGCGGGGACTGCGCCCGCTACGCCGACCGGCTCGGCGCCTATGCGCGCGGCGGGCTGCGGACGCGGGCCGAGCGGGGGCTGCGCAAGCACCTGGACGAGTGCGCCAAGTGCCGGCTCGCGGCCGGTGAGCTGGAGCACGTCAACGCCGGTATCCCCGCGCTGCTTCCGATCGCCGTCATCGGCTGGTTCGCCGCCGGGTACTCGCTCAAGGCCGCGGGCGTGGTGGCCGGCGGAGCGGCCGGGGCCGCCGGAGCAGGAGCGGCGGCCGCCACCGGAGCCGGTTCGACGAGCACGGCCGGGGCGTCGTCCGCCGCCGTCGCCGAGGGACTCGGCGCGCCCGCGAAGGCCGGGCTCGCGGCCGCGGTCGCCGTCGCCGCGGCCGCCGGTCTGGTGTGGGCGCTGTCCGGCGACCCCCAGCCGGTCGCGACACCCGAACCGTCCCCGCCGGCCGTCGCCCCCGTCGTACCCCCGGAACCGACCCCGCCGCCCAAGCCGAGGCCCACCCCGCCGCCGGTGCCCACGGCCGAGCCAGCCCCGTCCGCGCCCCCGCGGCCCACGCCGAGCCGGACGGTGAAGCCCCGGCCCGAGCCGGCTCCGAAGCCGACGCCCTCACCGAAGCCCAGCCCGTCGAGGACCGCGCCCAAGCCGCCGCCCGCGCCGCCTCCGGCCGTCTACCGGGTCAGCCGGCTCGACTACGGCATCGCCGGGGACGGAACCAGGCCCGAGGTGCGGCTGGAGCAGAGCAGCCCGATGTGGCAGCGCGACGGCCTGTCGATGGGCGGCGAGCGGTACGGACACGGCGTGACGGTGCAGGCGCCGTCCTCGCTCACCATCGACCTCAACCGGCCGTGCACCGGCTACGACGCGCTCGTGGGCATCGACGACATGAGCGCGCCCCTCGGTGTCGGCGGCGTCCTCTTCTCCGTCTACGGGGACGGCAGACGGCTGTGGCGGTCACCCGTGGTCGAGCCGGGCGATCCACCGGTACCGGTGCACGTCGGGATCGCCGGACACGAGACGCTCCGACTGGTGGTCGAGCCGCACACGCCGTTCGGCCGGGTCGCGGTCGCGGACTGGGCCCAGTCCCGGATCACCTGCGCGTGAGGCCCCGGGCCATCTGCGCGTGAGGCCCATCCGCCGCGCCCGTCACGAGCGGGCCGGCCCCGTCACGTAGGTGTGCGGGAAGGGGCCGACCCCGTCACGTACGCCTCCACCTGCGTCAGGACGGCCCCGGCGTCCAGCGCGCTGCCGGTGGCGTACGCCTCGGCGTAACCGTCCTCGCCCAGGGCCTCGCGGGCGCGAGCGGTGAGCGCCTCCGCCTCCCTGACCTCCGGCACGGAGCGGACCAGCGGGCCGCGCCAGGTGTCGACCGCCGCCAGGGTCCGGACCGCGAGGGCCGGTGCGCCGCAGCGGGAGAGCGTGATCGCCACGCACTCCGCCAGGGCGGCGATGACGAAGTCGGCGCACTGCGCCTCCCGCGCCGTGCGCAGCGCCGCCACCGCGCCCGCGACGGCTTCGGTGCCGCCGCCCTCGTCCGCCCGGATCCGGGCGTCGAGCCCGCTCAGTACCACCGCGAAATGGGGCGGCGGGGCGCCCGTCGTCACCACCCGGCGCGCCTCGTCCAGCCGGGCGCGGGCGCTCGGGACATCGCCCCGGTGCAGGGCGATCAGGGCGCGCATGGTCCCGATGTACGTCCGGGCGTCGTTGACGTGGGAGCGCTCCGCCTCACGGGACGCCTCGTCCAGGCCCTTCTCGGCGGCTTCCATGTCGCCCGCGCGGAAGGCGATTTCGGCGAGGCGTGCGACCAGGAAGGGCGCCTCGGCGTGGGCGCCGACCTCACGGGCGAGCTCCAGCGCCTCCTCGTACGCCTCGCCGGCCTCCGCGTGCCGGCCGCGCAGCATGTTCGCCTCCGCCGCGGCGCTCGCGACCTGTGCCCGCATCCAGCGGTCGCCGACCCGGCGGGAGAGGGCGCGCAGCTCGGCCAGGTCCTCGTCGATGCCGGTCATGCCGCCGGGCATGTCGACCGCCATGTGCGTACGGAACATCAGACTGACACCGATCTCCCACTCGCCGCCATGGCGGCGGCAGTGGGCGACGGAGGCATCCAGCATCGCGCGCACGACGTCCGGTTTCTCGGTGAGATAGGCCGTGAACGGCCACAGCAGACCGGGGAATCGGGCCGACTCGGGGCCGGGGTGGTCGGCGAAGGCGGCACGCACCCGCCGGACCAGGGCGGCGAGTTCGGGGTCGTCGCGGAATTCGCCGACGGTATGGCTCTCCACGGCGAGGAAGAAGCGCAGCATGTGCAGCCGCATGCGGGGCCAGTAGCGCGGGTCGGCGGGATCGTCCGGGTCGGTGCCGAGCCGGAGCGCGCGTTCGGCCCAGGCCAGGCCCTCGGGACGGTAGTTGCGCAGCCACCAGAACCAGCCCATGGCGAGGACCAGCCGGTGGGCGGACGGTTCATCGGCGGCGGTGAGGGCCGCGCGGTGGAGGGCGGCGCGGATGTTGTCGAGGTCGGTCTCGATCCGCCGGATCCAGGGGAGCTGCTCGCCGGAGCGCAGCCGGGGTTCGGCCTCTTCGACGAGCGCGGTGTAGTGGGCGGTGTGGGCGGTCTCGGCGGCGGCGAGCAGGCCCGGGGTCTCGGCGGCGCGCTCGCTCGCGTACTCGTGGATGGTCTCCAGGAGGCGGTAGCGCATCTCGCCGTCGTGGGTGGGGGCGGCGACGACCAGGGACTTGTCGACCAGGGCGCCGAGGGTGTCGGCCGCGTGGGCGGCTCCGAGGGCCTCGGCGGCGGGAAGGTCCCAGCCGCCGGCGAAGACGGACACCTGGCGGAGCAGCGTGCGCTCGTCGGGTTCGAGGAGGTCCCAGGACCAGTCGACGACGGCGCGGAGGGTCTGCTGGCGGGGCAGGACGGTCCGGCTGCCGGAGGTGAGGAGGGTGAATCGGTCGTCGAGCCGGTCGGCGATCTGGCGCGGGGTGAGCAGCCGCAGGCGGGCGGCGGCCAGTTCGATGGCGAGGGGGAGGCCGTCGAGGCGGCGGCAGATCTCGTCGACGGCGTCGAGGTCGGCTTCGGGCCGGAAGTCCGGGCGTACGGCGCGGGCGCGTTCGGCGAAGAGGAGGTGGGCCGGGTGCGGCGGCAGGGGTTCGACGGGCCGGACGGTCTCGCCGGGGACGCCGAGGGGTTCGCGGCTGGTGGCGAGGACGCGCAACCGGGGGCAGTGGGTGAGCAGGGTCTCGGCGAGTGCGGCGGCCGCGTCGACGACGTGTTCGCAGTTGTCGAGGACGAGGAGGAGGGGGCGGTGGGCGAGGTGCTCGACGAGGCGGGCGGTGGGGTCGTCCTGGAGGGGCTGGCCGTCGCGGGTGATCAGGTTGGTCTCGCGCAGGCCGAGGGCGGAGAGGACCGCGCCGGGTACGGCGTCGGGGTCGTCGAGCGGGGCGAGCTCCGCGAGCCAGGCGCCGCAGCCGCCGGTGCCGCCGGTGCGGCCGGGGCGGGTGGCCGCGAGGGCGGCCTCCTCAGCCGAGCGGGTCGAGCCGGGGCGGGCGGCCGCGAGGGCGGCCTCCTCAGCCGAGCGGGTCGAGCCGGGGCGGGCGGCCGCGAGGGCGGCCTCCTCAGCCAGGCGCGTCTTGCCGGAGCCGCCGGGGCCGGTGAGGGTGACGAGGCGGGAGCGGGCGAGGTCGGCGCGGATGGCGGCGAGTTCGGGTTCGCGGCCGACGAAGGAGGTGAGCCGGGGCCGGATGTTGCCGGGGCACGGGGGTTCCGGGGGCGCCTGGAGCAGTTCCCTGTGGAGGGCGAGCAGTTCGGGGCCCGGGTCGGCGCCGAGGCCGTCGGCGAGGGCGCGGCGGGCGTCCTCGTAGGCGGCGAGGGCGTCGGCCTGCCGGCCCTCGGCACGCAGGGCGCGGACGAGTTGGGCGCGGAAGCCCTCGTCGTACGGGTGGGCGGTGGTGAGCGCGGACAGCTCCGGTACGAGTCCGTCCACGGCACCGCGCCTGAGGTCGGCCTCGACGCGCCGGCGCAGGGCGGCGAGCCGCTGGGCCTCGGGGCGCACGCGCGCGTGCTCGGGGAGATCGGCGAGCGCGGGGCCGCGGAAGAGGGCGAGGGCGCCGCGCAGGAGGGTGGCGGCGGCTTCGGGGTCACCGGCGTCGAGGCGGGCGGCGGCCTCCTGGGAGCGCCGTTCGAAGACGTACAGGTCGATGTCGTCGGGGCGGGCGACGAGCCGGTAGCCGACACCGGGCGCCGACGCGACGGCGTCCCGCCCGATCACGCGACGGAGGCGCCCGACGAGGGCCTGGAGGGCGGCGGGGGCGTCGTGCGGGGGTTCGTCGCCGTAGACGTCGTCGACGAGTTCGGTGACGGAGGCGGCCCGTCCGGCGCGCAGAGCGAGCGCGGCGAGGAGCGCGCGCAGCCGAGCGCCGCCGAGGGGGAGGGGGGTGCCGTGGGGGTCGAGGGCCTGGGTCGAACCGAGGATGAGGTACCGCACCGGGTCATTGTCCCTGGCGAGAACGGTCGGCGCCTGGGGGTTTACCCGCTCGGCATTCGGAGGTGTCGAGCTCGAAGTCGAGGGGGCGGGGAGCCGCACGGCCGTCCCCAGCTTGTGGATGGACTTGTGGGCGTGGTCGTCTGCGAAGAGATCGGAGCAGACGACGGCTTCACCTGCCTGGCGGTCGATCAGCAGGTACACCCGGGATACGCGCACGGGCGTATCGCCGGATCTTCTTGACCCGGTCGCGGCCTGCCGTCGAGGAGGAGGTGACCTCGGCGGTGCTGTCACGTTTCGCCGTCCTGGCGGCCCTCACGCCGGTAGCGAGCGCCGGGAGGCGGGGATCAACGGCCCCGGAACCGCCCGCTGACGTGGTGCCGCCGTGCCCGTCCAGCACGTGCCGCGGCGGGACAGGAGGCGGCGGAGCCAGAGTTCGGTGGAGACCAGGTCGGCGAGGCCGTCCAGTGGGACCGGTTCGCCGTCGGCGGCCGCGCGCAGGGCCTTGCGGACCACGCGCGCCTCGATCAGGCCGGCGTCCGCCAGGAGCGGGGCGTCGAAGAGGGCCAGCAGGTCCGGGAGCGCCGCGCGCAGGCCGGTGCGGGCGGCGGCGGCCGGGACCGCGGGGTTCGGGGCGCCCCAGCCGGGCGGCAGGTCGTGGATGCCCGCGCCGGCCAGGACCGTGCGCAGGACGGTGGCCCGGGCGCCCGGCTGGACCCGCAGCGACTCGGGGAGGTCGCGGCAGGCCCGTACCACCTGGTTGTCGAGGAAGGGCGCGTGGAGCCGCTGACCGCGGATCTCGGCCGCCTGCTCCAGGACCCGGTGGTCGGCCGCGGACCGCGCGAGCGCCGCACGCGCGCGTGCCTCCCCCGGCCGCTGGACCGACGCCGGCAGCGTCGCCGCCCGGTTCAGACGAACCGATACTTCAGCGAGGGCCTCCCCCGTCAGCCAGCGCGCCGCCGGGCCGGGGCGCGACCAGGCCAGGGCGGAGAGGGACGCCTCCAGCGGGCCGAACGCGCCCGCCGCCGTCCGGTTCGCCTCCAGGAGCCCCGCCGCCGCCGCCTCGAGGCCGGTGCGGTAGGGGGTACGGGCCAGCCGGCGCGCCGCCCGGTACACCGTCAGCGGTACGAGGAGGGAGCCCGCCGACGTGCCCGTCGCCTTCGCGAGCGCCGCCACCGGACGCACCAGCGAGCGGCGCCGCCGGTCCATCAACAGGTCGGCCAGTCGCGCCGGATGGGCGTCCAGGACCTGCCGGGCGCCCAGCCCCGTGAAGTGGTCCGCGCTGCCGCCCGCGAGGCGTCGGCGGTGGCGGCCGGCGACGACGAGGGACGGGCCGGGCTCGTCGGTCAGCGGGCCTTCCAGCTCCGCGTACGGCAGCGCCTCCTCGCCCGCCGCGACGACCACATGGTGCAGCCGCGGGTTCGCCGCGATCACGCGGGCCCGCTCCAGCTCCTCCTCGCGGTGGGCACCGGCCCGGGTCGCCAGGTCGTTGAAGGTGACGGCGAGCAGCCGCTCCCCCGCGCCCGTGCCGTGGCCGAGGATCGTCCCCGGCACGCCCGGGAGACCGGCGGCCAGCAGGGCGAGTGTCCCGGAAGCGCTGCCTCCGGACAGATCCGCTCCGATCCCCGGCGCCGGTCCGCCGCCCCGGGCGGCCCGCCGCTCCGCGGGCCCCATGCCGGGGACGGGCCCGGGGTCCGGCAGCGGCGTCTCGGGAGCGTGCCGGGGCGCGGTGAGCCGGGCCCGTACGGCGTCGACCAGCGCGTCCCGTACCCCCTCCACCGCCCGCCGCGGCTCGACCTGCGGCGCCGCGACGGCGAGCGAGGCCACCGGTTCGTAGCCGGTGATCTCGCGCGACCCCTCGCGCAGGATCAGCGCGTGGCCGGGCGGCACCCGCTTCACGCCCTCGTACGGTGTGGAGTCGCGCAGCGCCTCCGGGGTCTCGGGGCAGGCCAGGAGCGCGGCGAGATGGCCGATGTCGAGCTGGGCCTCGATGAGGTCGGCCAGCGGCAGCGCGGCGGTCGCGTACGCGGTGCCGTTGGCCCA
Source organism: Streptomyces sp. NPDC003027 (assembly GCF_053591435.1). NCBI lineage: Bacteria > Bacillati > Actinomycetota > Actinomycetes > Kitasatosporales > Streptomycetaceae > Streptomyces > Streptomyces sp. NPDC003027. The sequence continues at coordinate 75,870 of NZ_JBSFTU010000027.1, read as the reverse complement.
GGGGGTGTGGAACACGGGCCGCGCGCCCGCCAGATCGCCGGTGACGGTGACACGGCGGCCTACCTGGACGACGGCGGTGTAGCTGCCCGCCCACGCCGTGAGGTGGCGCAGGGCGCCACCGCGCGCGGCGAAGAGGCCGCTCCTCAGTTCCTCGTCGCTCGCGGCGCAGCACCCCAGGACGGCGAGGCGGCTGTGCGTGTCGACGCCGACGACGCGGATCTCGTCGGGGCGCCAGTCACCGACCGCCCACAGCGGATCGGGGTCGCCCCACAGGAGTTGTGCGCCCACGGGGTGCACCGTGCGCCCCTCGGACGCGCCGCCCCCCACCGCTCCCGCCGTACCGAAGCTCGCGGCGACACTGCTCCAGCCCACCAGCCATCGCATCGGCGCCTCCACGTCGGTTCAGTGGAGGAACATGCTGCCACGACAAGGGCGCACAGGACGGGCTCGGGAGCAAGGCACGCGAAAGGCGAATGAGCCGCTGGCATTGGCCAGTTGCGCACCGTCGTCATTCGGCCATTCTGTACGGGCTAGGGTCTTTCGTTTGGATCAGGCCGGATCAGGGAGCGGGGTCTGGTGCATGGGGTCTCCCCAGGCCCGCCAGGGCCGAGGGGACGGATCGCAAGGCGGAGGAGGGAGTCAACGCGGTGGGGGCACCACCCGTGCCCGAAGGGCTACGGGGGAGTTGGCGACCGACGACAACGCGGCGAGGCGCGGTGCCAGGGCACGCGAGCCCGGGATGATCCGAACGAAAGACCCTAGGGGCGTCGGCAGTCCGGGAGGCGGCCTGCGCCTCCCGGAGCCGTCCGCCGCCCGCGGGGAGGGGGCGACGGTATCCCCCAGCCCACCGTCCACAGCCGGATGGGCCGACCCACGCAGCACTCATGGAAGCGCTCCCCCTCCGGCCGGGCGAGAGCGCACGGGTGGGCGCACGGCCACACCACCGGAGCACGCTCCCCGGCGCCGCCCCCACCACCGCCGGCCCCGGCCGCTGCCCGCGGACCGCCCCTCCTCCGTCGGTCCACACAACAATCCCGCCATAGGGAACACCGCCCCTTAACGGTAGGGATGCGGCGAACTACGCTGTGTTCACGAATGCCGCACGCCTATGCCCGGCGTCGTGGCGGCCGTCTGGGTGGTCGAGGGGTGGCGTCATGTCCAGGGAGCAACGCGGGCCGAACGAAAAGCTCGGCACGGTTCTCGCCCTCGCGGGAATCAGCAACGCCGGCCTCGCCCGGCGCGTCAACGACCTCGGGGCTCAGCGGGGGCTGACCCTTCGTTACGACAAGACGTCGGTGGCGCGGTGGGTGTCGAAGGGCATGGTGCCGCAGGGCGCCGCGCCGCATCTGATCGCGGCGGCGATCGGCCAGAAGCTCGGCCGGCCGGTACCGCTGCACGAGATAGGCCTCGCCGACGCCGACCCGGCGCCCGAGGTGGGGCTCGCCTTCCCCCGTGACGTGGGCGAGGCGGTCCGCTCGGCCACCGAGCTGTACCGGCTGGATCTCGCCGGTCGACGGGCCGGAGGTGGCGGGATCTGGCAGTCGCTGGCCGGATCCTTCGCGGTCAGCGCGTATGCGACCCCCGCCTCCCGGTGGCTGATCACCCCCGCCGACTCCTCCGTGGAGCGGCTGTCGCACCGTCCCGCCGCCGGCCCCGAGGGGACGGCCGACGGGCCGGAGACCGGCCCCCACGCGCGCGTGGGGCACAGCGACGTCGCCAAGCTCCGCGAGGCCGCCGAGGACGCGCGCCGCTGGGACTCCAAGTACGGGGGCGGCGACTGGCGTTCCTCCATGGTCCCGGAGTGCTTACGCGTCGACGCCGCGCCGCTGCTGCTGGGCTCGTACTCCGACGAGGTCGGCCGGGCTCTTTTCGGCGCCACGGCGGAGCTGACCCGGCTGGCCGGCTGGATGGCCTTCGACACCGGTCAGCAGGAGGCCGCCCAGCGCTACTACATCCAGGCGCTGCGCCTCGCGCGCGCCGCCGCGGACGTGCCGCTCGGCGGCTATGTCCTCGCCTCGATGTCGCTGCAGGCCACCTACCGGGGCTTCGCCGACGAGGGCGTGGACCTCGCCCAGGCCGCCCTGGAGCGCAACCGCGGGCTCGCCACGGCCCGCACGATGTCCTTCTTCCGGCTCGTCGAGGCGCGGGCGCACGCCAAGGCGAACGACGGCGCGGCGGCCGCGGCCGCGCTCAAGGCGGCCGAGGGCTGGCTCGAGCGCTCGCGGGAGGGCGATGCCGACCCGTCCTGGCTGGGTTTCTACTCGTACGACCGGTTCTGCGCGGACGCCGCCGAGTGCTACCGCGACCTGAAGGCGCCGCGCCAGGTGCGCCGCTTCACCGAGCAGGCGCTCTCCCGGCCGACGGAGGAGTACGTCCGTTCGCACGGGCTGCGGCTCGTGGTGTCGGCGGTGGCCGAGCTGGAGTCGGGCAATCTGGACGCGGCCTGCGCGGCGGGCACGCGCGCGGTGGAGGTGGCGGGCCGGATCTCGTCCGCCCGGACGACCGAGTACGTACGCGATCTGCTGCACCGGCTCGAACCGTACGGGGACGAGCCCCGGGTCATGGAGCTGCGGGAGCGGGCCCGGCCGCTCCTGATGGCTCCCGCGTGAGCCCGCCGGACTCCGGCGTGCGTCCGGCATGAGGCCGTCGTGAGGCCGGCCTGGGTGCCCGCGACCCCGGCCTGGGTGCCCGTGAGTCCGGCCGGAGCCCGGCGTGACACGTGTCCCACCGGGTTTAGCGGCTCTGTCAGTGGGCCAGTGCACTATCGGGGTGGGAGGTGGTGCGGGTGTCCGTGCGGGACGTGGACTGCGACGTGCTCGTCGTCGGCGGCGGAATCGTCGGTCTGGCGACGGCGTACGCCCTGACCCGCGCCGCGCCCGGGACCCGGGTCACCGTCCTGGAGAAGGAGCACGGCCCGGCCCGCCACCAGACGGGACGCAACAGCGGCGTGATCCACAGCGGGATCTACTACCGCCCGGGGTCCCTGAAGGCACGGTTCGCGGTCGCGGGCGCGGCCGAGATGATCAAGTTCTGCGCGGAGTACGACCTTCCGTACGAGGTCACGGGCAAGCTCATCGTCGCCACCGCTCGCGAGGAGCTGCCGCGGCTGCACGCCCTCGTGCAGCGCGGCCGGGAGAACGGCATTCCGGTGCGCGAGCTGGGGCCGGCGCAGATCACCGAGTACGAGCCCCGAGTGCGGGGGCTCGCGGCGATCCACGTCGGCACGACGGGGATCTGCGACTACGGCGCGGTGGCGGCGCGGCTCGCCGAGGCGTCCGGGGCCCGGATCCTGTACGGCGCTGAGGTCACGACGGTCGACCGGCGGCCGTGGGGTGTGGCCGTGCGCACGGCGGCCGGCGCCGTGCTGCGGGGGCGGGTCCTGGTGAACTGCGCGGGCCTGCACTGCGACCGGGTGGCCCGGCTCGCCGGCGACGACCCGGGCATGCGGATCGTCCCGTTCCGCGGCGAGTACTACGAACTGGCGGACGCGTCGCTCGTCCGCGGCCTGGTCTATCCGGTTCCCGACCCGGCGTTCCCCTTCCTCGGGGTGCACCTGACGCGGGGCATCGACGGTGGCGTCCACGTCGGGCCCAACGCGGTGCCCGCCCTGGCCCGGGAGGGGTACGGCTGGTCGGTCGTCCGGCCGGGGGACCTGGCGGGGACGCTGGCGTGGCCGGGATCATGGGCGATCGCGCGGGAGCACTGGCGGTACGGCGCCGGTGAGCTGCGGCGTTCACTGTCGAAGCGGGCCTTCACCGAGGCGGTGCGCAGACTGCTGCCCATCGTGGAGGAGCGCGACCTGCGGCGCGCCGCGGCGGGCGTGCGGGCCCAGGCGGTCCTGCGGGACGGCACCCTGGTCGACGACTTCCTGATCAAGGAGGCCTCGCGGACGGTGCACATCCTGAACGCGCCGTCACCGGCCGCGACGGCATCCCTCCCGATCGGCCGGGAGGTGGCGGCAAGAGCCCTGGCGATGCTGTAGCCGGCCGCGGGGCTGTGGGCACCTGTCTCCACCGGACAGGCCCTCAGCCCCCGGCCCCGTAGAATTGCCGCATTGTGTCTGAGTCCCGTGAAAACGTTCCGCAGTCCCTCGCCGAGCCCGTCGTCGCGCGGCGGGGCAGCCGGATGTTCGCCGCCGGTGAGGGGCCCCTGCCCGACCCCGCCGGGTCGCACCACGAGCGGCGCATCCGCAGCTTCCAGCCCCGGCGCAGCCGCGTCACCGCGGGGCAGGCCGAGGCGATGCTCAAGCGCTGGCCCGACTGGGGCCTGGACATCGACGGCAAGCGGGTCCTCGACCTGGACGAGATGTTCGGCGGCCTTCCCGTCGTCCTCGAGATCGGCTTCGGGATGGGCGAGGCCACCGCGCAGATGGCCGCCGCCGACCCCGGCACCGGCATCCTCGCCGTGGACGTCCACACCCCCGGGCAGGGCAACCTCCTCGGTCTCGCCGACCGCAACGGGCTCGAGAACGTCCGCGTCGCCAACGGTGACGCGATCATCCTGCTGCGCGAGATGCTCGCCCCCGACGCCCTCGACGGCTGCCGCGTCTACTTCCCGGACCCCTGGCCCAAGAAGCGCCACCACAAGCGGCGCCTCATCCAGCCGGAGTTCCTCACCCTCCTCGCGACCCGGATGAAGCCCGGAGCCGTCCTGCACTGCGCCACGGACTGGGAGGAGTACGCCGAGCAGATGCTGGAGGTGCTCTCCGCGCATCCCGACTTCGCGAACACCCAGCCCGACGGCGGCTACGCCCCCCGCCCCGCGTTCCGCCCCCTCACCCGGTTCGAAGGACAGGGCCTGGACAAGGGCCACGTCGTGCACGACCTGCTTTTCCGCAGGAAGTAGGGCCTGCTTCTCCCCAGGCAGCATGCCTGCTTCTCCGGAGGACCCACTTCTCCACAGGGACGGGCCTGCTTTTCCACAGGAAGCGGAACTCCCGCGCACGCTGTCGGTGGGGCTGGTTAGGGTCGCTTACGTGTCGAACCCCGTCCCCGCCCCCGTCCCCGCCCGGGACACCGAGGAGCCGGCCTTCCCCGCCGTCCCCGGCCGTGCCCAGTGGCGCTACCGGCCCCGGCGCGCCTTCTGGCGCGGCAAGGTGGTCCGGGCAGTCGCCGTGATCGCGGTGCTCGCGCTCTGCGCCCTGGTGATCCTGGCGCTGGTGCGAGACCAGACAGGCACCGAGGGGTTCCTGGTCGGCCTCGGCCTGGCCGTTCTGCCCGTGCCGCTCCTCATGGCCGCGTTCCGCTGGCTCGACCGCGTGGAGCCCGGCCCCTGGAAGATCCTGCTCTTCGCCTTCGCCTGGGGCGCCTTCGCCGCCGCGCTCGTCGCGATCCTCGCCAACTCCTTCGCGGTCCGCTGGATCGCCACCGCGACCGCCGACCCGGCGTCCGCGGACACCCTCGGCGCCACCGCCGTCGCGCCCGTGGTCGAGGAGAGCGCGAAGGCCGCCGCCATCCTGCTGGTCTTCCTCTTCCGCAGACGGGACTTCACCGGCCTCCTCGACGGAGTCGTCGTCGCCGGCTTCACCGCCACCGGCTTCGCCTTCACCGAGAACATCCTCTATCTCGGCAACGCCTTCGGGGAGGACCAGGAGTTCGGCAGCTCGGGGCTCGGCTCCGTGACCGCCGGAACGTTCTTCGTACGGATCGTGATGTCGCCGTTCGCGCATCCGCTCTTCACCGTGCTCACCGGGCTCGGATTCGGTCTCGCCGCCCTGGCCGCCCGTCGCCGGCGCGTCCGCCGGATCCTGCTGCCGCTGACCGGCCTGGTCCTCGCCATGGGCACGCACGCCCTGTGGAACGGCTCGGCGGTCTTCGGACCGTGGGGCTTCTTCCTGGTGTACGGCATGTTCATGGTGCCGGTCTTCGGGCTGCTGACCTGGCTGGCGATATGGAGCCGGCAGAAGGAGCTGCGCACCATATCCGGGCAGCTCCCGGCGTACGCGGCGGCCGGCTGGCTGTCCCCCGCCGAACCGCTCGCGCTCTCCTCCATGCGGGCCCGCTCGGTGGCCCGCGACTTCGCCGCCCGTACGTACGGCAAGCCGGCGGCGCAGGCCGTCGGGGAGTACGAGGCGTTCGCGACCAGCCTGGCCTTTCTGCGCGACCGGGCCGAGCGGGGGACGGCGGAGGAGGACTTCACCGCCCGCGAGCAGGAGCTGCTGCACCACCTCTGGCAGCGCAAGGCGGTCGCGTCCCCCGCGCTGACGTACGCGGCGCGGGCCACCGGCCGGGTGTGGGCGCCGCCGCAGTACCTCGACTACGGCGGCTACAACCCGTACCGGAGCTGACCGGGACCGCCCCAGGTCGGACGCGGTCCGACCGCGAAGACCCCGGTCACCCGGTCGCCAGGTCATGACCCGCGAAAGCCCCGTCGGCAGGGTCAGACCGCGGAGGCCTCGGTCAGCAGGGCCAGCTCCGCTTCGGTCAGGGTGAGGTCGGCGACCGCGACGAGGGCCGGGAGCTGCTCGACCGTACGGGCCGAGGCGATCGGAGCCGCGACGGTGGGCCGGGAGGCCAGCCAGGCGAGCGCGACGGTGGCGGGCTCGGCTCCGTGAGCCGCCGCGACCGTGTCGAGCGCCGCGAGCACCGCCCTGCCCCGCTCGGTGTCGAGATGCGCGCCGGCCCCTTGGGCGCGGGCGCTGTCGACGACCGTCCCGGGGCGGTACTTGCCGGTCAGGAAGCCGGAGGCGAGGGCGTAGTACGGCACGGACGCGAGACCGGCGCGCTCGGCGGTCTCCAGGAGCTCACCTTCGTACGTGTCGCGCGAGACGAGGTTGTAGTGCGGCTGGAGGGCGACGTAGCGGGCGAGCCCCTCCGCCTCGGCGAAGTCGAGGGAGGCGCGCAGCCGCTCGGGGGAGATGTTGGAGGCGGCGACGGCCCGCACCTTGCCGTCCTTCACCAGCTGGTCGAGTGCGGTGACGATCTCCTCGACGGGGACGGACTCGTCGTCGAAGTGGGTGTAGTAGAGGTCGATGTGGTCGGTGCCGAGCCGGCGGAGCGACTCCTCGGCGGCGCCCTTGATGGTGGCGGCGGAGAGGCCTTTGTAGCGGGGGTGGGCCCCGACCTTGGTGGCGATCACGACATCGTCGCGGTTGCCGCGGGTGGCGAGCCACTTGCCGATGATGGTCTCGGACTCGCCGCCCTCGTTGCCTTCGGCCCAGGCGGAGTAGGAGTCGGCGGTGTCGACGAAGTTGCCGCCCGCTGCGGTGTAGGCGTCGAGGACGGCGAAGGACCGCGTCTCGTCGGCGGTCCAGCCGAAGACGTTGCCTCCCAGCGCGAGCGGGAAGACGTGCAGGTCCGAGGAGCCCAGTCGGCGAAGAGAAGTCATGGGTTCCACAACCACCCGCCCCAGGCGGGTTATTCCGTCCCGCCCGGGCTCCGTGCCGACCCGTCGCGCCCCCGGTTCCGTGCCGCCCGCCCGCGCCCGTTCCGCGGCCGGTCACCGGTTCTGTCAGAGGTGAGAGGTTCGGTCAGAGGTGGGAGGCTCCGTCAGAGGTTCAGGCCCTTGCCGCGCAGCCAGGCCGACGGGTCCACGCCGGAGCCGCCCGGGGTGTGGACCTCCAGGTGGAGGTGGGGGCCGGTGACGTTGCCGGTCGCGCCCACGCGGCCGATGGTCTCGCCGGTGCCCACGGACTGCCCCGCGCCGACCGTCATGGACGACAGGTGGCAGTACCAGACCTCCGTACCGTCCTCCAGCTCCAGGACGATCCGGTAGCCGTACGAGCCCGACCAGCCCGCGGACTTGATGGTGCCGCCGTGGACGGCCTTGACCGGAGTGCCGGTGGGGGCCGCGAGGTCGAGGCCGGTGTGGTAGCCGGAGGACCACATCGAGCCGGACTCACCGAACGTGGAGGTGATGGTGTACGAGGAGGTCGGCAGGGCGTAACTGGCGGCGAGCTTGGCCAGGCGCTCGGCCTCGGCCTTGGCCGCTGCCTCCTCCTCGGCCTTCTTCTTCGCCTCGGCGGCCGCCTTCTCGGCGGCGGTCGCCTTGGCGGCGGCCTCTTCGGCGGCCTTCTCGGCCGCCGCCTTCTCCACCGCGGCCATCTCGGCGGCGTCGGCGGACGCCTGCTGCTGCTCGGCCTGCTGGAGGATGCGGGTGCGCAGCGCCTCGCCGGCGTCGGCGGTGGCCGCGGTGGTCGAGGCGCCCGTGTTCCCGGGGCCCTCGGCCTCCAGGGCGAGGGTGGCGGTGAGCGGCAGGGGGTTGTTCGTACCGGAGCCCGAGCCGTCCTCGCCGTCGGTCCCGCCGGTCGCGCCGTTCACGTCGGCGATCAGCTCGCCGACACCGGGCAGCTCGGAGGCGCCCGGGAGGCCGAGGTCGGGAAGCGATATGGAGACGGCGGGCTTCTCCTGCGCGGTGGCCAGGCCGCCCGCGCCGACGGCGGCGATGACACCGACGCCCAGGACCGTGGAGGAACGGGCGAAGTTGGAGCGCTGCTTGACGACGCGATGACGGCCGCCGGCGCCGGAGCGCGTCTGCTGACGAAGCGAGTCCTCGGTGGGATTCCACTCCTCCCACGCGGCTGTGCCGGGGTCCGCCCCGGGGGCACCCGAGGCACCGAACGCGTCGAAGGGGGCTTCGGGGGCAGGGGTGTTGGACGCCACGAAGGCGCGCTCCTTTCCTTCCTTCTCGCCTACCGGGTTAGCTGACGGGTTCGGAGCAGGAAGGTCTCCTACGGGCATCTCGCACGGATGCGAAGTGCCCGATTCACCCCAATTGGTGGTTCCCCGGTTCCTTTTCAGGATTCGGCGCGTGCGCACGGTGCCGTCTCTTGCGACGGCTGGGACGACCGCGCTGCGTTATCGAACGTTAATAGACAGAGGGTCCTGATTCCAAGCCGTTCCGGTTGATCATTAGCGAGATTGCGGGAGAATGGCCCGACTTGACCCCGCTTCAGTAAACGTCCGGCGAACAACGTGAATCTGACTGTGTGTCAATTGTTATCGGAGTGGCACCTTGTGACTACGGATGGTCACGGCACGACGGGCATGGTCCGCCGCCGCTCCGGCTGCCCCCGCGTCGGGCGGCTCACGGCCAGCAGCGCCATGTCGTCCGTCGTCCCGCCCCCGGTGTAGCGGCGCACATCGTCGACGAGCGCGTCCAGGAGCGCCTCCGGCCCCGGGAAGATCCGCCCGGCGAGCCGCTCGGCGGGATCGTAGAAGGCTCCTGTGGCGTCACGCGCCTCGGAGAGCCCGTCCGTGTACAGGAGCAGCGTGGCGCCCGGCGGGTACGGCGCCTCGTCGGCCCGGTCCGGCCACGCGGCCAGCTCGCCCAGACCGAGCGGCAGCGCCGGCTCGCTCGGTGCCAGCAGGGTCAGCTCTCCGTCCGCGTGGAGCAGCAGCGGCTCGGGGTGCCCGCGGTTCACCACCCGTACGAGGCCGCTGCCGCGCGGGATCTCGGCCAGCACGGCGGTGGTGAACCCCTCGGCGGCGTCCAGACCGGTCCGCCGGGTCCCCTCGCGGGCCAGCGCCCGCTCCAGCCGCTGGGCGACACCCTCCAGCGTCGACTCCTGCTCGGCCGCCTCGCGGAAGGCACCGATGAGGACCGCGACGGCCTCGACCGCGTCGAGCCCCTTGCCCCGTACGTCGCCGACGACGAGCCGTACCCCGTAGGGCGTGTCCTGGACCGCGAACAGGTCACCGCCGATGAACGCGTCCGCCTGCGCGGCCTCGTAGCGGGCGGCGACCTGCAAGCCGCCGATCCGCTCGGCCGGCGTCGGCAGCACCGCCTTCTGCGCCGTCTCCGCGATCACCCGGGCCGACGCCAGCCGCTCGCCGCTGCGCCGCACGACCCGGTTGATCAGCAGGGCGAGCGCGGAGACCGTGATGACGGTCAGGGTCTCGGTGAGCGCCGGGACGTCGGTGAGGGTGTCGTTGTAGACGTGCAGCCCGACGCTGGTGAGAACGGCGGCGATCCCGGTGAGCAGGGTCGTCAGCATCGAGAACAACGGGGCCGCGATCAGCGGTGCGGCCGAGAACATCGGGGCGGCGGTGAAGGCGGGCGGGGTGGACAGGTCGAAGACGCCCCCTCCGGCGATGATCAGCGGGGGCAGGGCACGGATGAACCGGCGCGCGCGCTCACCGCGCGGGCGCGGCCGGGATGAGGACCCGCTCCCCACCGCTTGCTGCCCCACCTGTGCTCTCCTGCCCGGTCCGTACACGGCGACGGACGGTACCGCGCCCTTCCCAGCGTGGCGGGAGCCGCGCCGGGCGGCGACCCCCGCTCCGCCGACCGGGGTACGGGCACGGAGGCCCGGGCCCGCTCCCGCGGGGCCCGGGCGCGGCACCCGGCGGTCAGGCCGTCGCCGCGAGCCGCCCTCCCCGGGCCAGCGCCCCCACCGCCACCGCGCAGACGAGACCGACCCCGCACAGCACCAGCCAGGGCGTGGCAGACCGGCCCGTCAGGTCGAGCAGCGCCCCGGTCCCCAGGTTTCCGAGGGTGATGCCGACCCCGCAGACGGTGTTGTAGAGGCCGTAGTGCGTCGCCACCCACCGCCCGCCCGACAGGGCGACGACCGTGTCCATCTCGTACGGGTAGAGGATCGCGTTCGCGAGCGCCAGGACCGCCGCGCACAGCAGCAGCCCCACCACCCCGCGCACCGCCACCGGCAGCAGGAAGGCCGCGCCCATCAGACCGAGTCCCAGGACCAGACACCGCTCGCGCGTCAGCCGGCGCTTGCACCAGGCCGTGATCCGCAACTGGCCGGCCAGGGCGACGAGCGCCGAGACGACGAACAGCGCGGTGGTCACCGCCGTACTGTCGGCGGCCAGCGGCAGCGCGAGATAGACCTGGAAGGACAGGACGTACGAGCCCGTCATCGCGAGGGAGAAGAGCCAGAAGGTCCGGTTCGCGAGCACCGTACGGAACTGGCCGCCCTCCCCGTCGGCCGGCGCGGCCGCCCGCTCCCGTACGCGTACCGGCAGATGGCGCAGCTGCACCACCGTCAGCGCGGCGAACAGCACCGCCGCCACCACGCACGTCAGCCGGAAGGAGACGCCCGTGAGTGCCACCCCCACCAGCGGCCCGAGCAGGATCCCCGCCTGGTAGTACGTGTTGAACAGGGCGAACGCCTCCACACGCCGCTCCCCCGCCTCGGCCGCCAGGTAGGCCCGTACGGCCGGGTTGAACAGCGCTCCCGCCAGGCCCGTCGCCACCGAGGCGGCGATCAGCACGGGCAGCGACTGGGCGAAGGCGAGCGCCCCGAAGCCGGCCGTCCGCAGCGCGCAGCCCGCGACGATCAGCGGCTTGAAACCGAGCCGGTCGGCGAGGGCGCCGCCGATCAGGAACAAGCCCTGCTGGGAGAGGTTGCGGACCCCGAGGACGAGACCGACCGACCAGGCCGCCATGCCGAGCCCGTCCGCGAGATGCGCGGCGAGGTACGGCATCAGCATGTAGAAGCCGAGATTGATGGTGAGCTGGTTGAGGAAGAGGAGCCGCGCGGCGGGCTCGAAGGTACGGCTCTGCTTCCAGATCCCGCCCTTGGCGGCGGCGGTCGTGGTGGGTGTCGTACTCATCGGACCCGCCCCGGGGGCGTCGGCCGCTCCAGCACCCGACGGGTCCAGCCGGTGACGGGCACGTCGCTCTCGTACGCCGCCGGCTCTTCCCGCACGGGGGCGTCGAGCAGCCCGTGGGCCGCGCAGAACTCGTCGCTGAACACCGAGTCGAAGTACCGCTGCGGTCCGTCCGGGAAGACGGCCGCGATCCGGGTGCCGCGCGGCCGGGTCCGGGCCAGCCACCCCGCCACGAGCGCCACGGCGCCCACGCTCCAGCCGCCCGTGGCGAACTGACGGGCCGCGAGCCGGCGGGCCGCCCGCACCGCGTCCTCGGGGCCCACCCAGTGGATCTCGTCGAAGGCGCCGTGGTCGACGTTGCCCGGGTGGATGGAGGATCCGAGCCCGCGCATCAGCCGCTCGCCCGCCGGAAGGCCGAAGACGGTGGAGTGGACGGAGTCCACGCCGACGAGTTCGAGGGCGGGGCTGCTGGTGGCGCGCAGCGCGCGCGAGATACCGGCCGAGTGGCCGCCCGTACCCACCGCGCAGACGAGGACGTCGATCCGGTCGAGCTGCTGGGAGAGCTCGGCGGCGAGTCCGGCGTACGCCTCCGGGTTGTCGGGATTGCCGTACTGGTCGGGCCACCAGGCTCCGTCGAGCGCGGTCAGGAGCTCGGCGACACGGTCCATCCGGGCCTGCTGCCAGCCGCCGTGCGCGCTCGGCTCGGGGACGACATGGACCTGGGCGCCGTGCGCGACGAGCATCCGCTCGACGATCGGTTCGAGACCGGGGTCGGTGACGACATGGACGGGGTGGCCGTGCAGCACGCCCGCGAGGGCGAGGCCGAGGCCCAGGGTGCCGGAGGTGGACTCGACGATCGGCGCGCCGGGCCGCAATTCGCCCCGGCGGCGGGCCTGCTCGACCATGTGGAGGGCCGCGCGGTCCTTGATGCCGCCGAAGTTGAAGCCTTCGAGCTTGGCCCAGTAGCCGTCGTCCATCCACAGGACGGGGGTGTTGCCGACGGTCTGATCGGCGGCGGACGGTGCGACGCGGGACGTCGTCCTGCCGGACACGGAGGCGGCGGGCAGAGGGACGGCGCTGGGCGGAGAGGCGGCGCTGGGCGGAGAGCCGGCGCCGGGGAGCAGCTTGCTCATGATGGGTACGTCCTTGACGTGGTACGCGGAGAGAACCTGGTCACGCGAGGGCGAGACCCGGCTCAGTTCCGGTCCACTCCGAGGGCGAGCAGCAGACTTCCCGGCTCGGGGCCGGGCCCCGCCCTGCCCCGCACAGAGCGCGCGTGCGGATCGGCGGGGAAGACGTCGTCCCACGAGAGGCGTACGGCTCCCCCCGGGTCCGGCGCCGCGAGCTGCGAGGCGGCGGCGGTCTGCGCCGGCAGATGGACGTCGAAGGACCACGTCTCACCGTTCCGCTCGCAGCCGTGCGGCAGGGCGGGGGCGGAGGCGACGGTTCCGGTCCGGTCGGCGAGGGGCAGCACGTGACCGTGCGTCCCGTGACAGACGCCGGCGATCAGCGCGACGAGGGCGAGGAGCAGCAGAACGGCGGGTGCCCGCCGTCCTGCCGCCGCTCGCACGTCCGTCACATCATGATCACGCATGGTGCGCGCGACACTACGGCCGGTACTCGCCCCTGGGCAAAAGGACAGGCGCGGTTTTGGCCACCGTTTACTCCAGGAGCTTCCGTCACAGGTTGCGCTCCGCGTAGACCTCCATCGCGTCCCGGACGAGGATCGCCGTGCCCTCGCCGTGCTGGTCGTAGTTGGCGGTGAAACGCGGGTCGTCGACGTACAGCCGGCCGAGGCCGATCACGTACTCCTTCGACGGGGTCGTGGTGGTCGACAGCCACTCGACGTGGCGTCGCGTGATCGCCTGGACCTCGTCGCTGCCGGCGGCCAGGCCGTCCCGCGCCGCCCGACCGAACTCACGGGCGATGCCGGCCTGCCGGTCCATGAACGCCCGCTTCTCCTCGGCGCCGAGCGAGCGCCACCAGCGGTCGCCCTTCTCGTACGCCTTCCGGCCCCAGCGCTCGGTGACCTCCGCCTCGTACCGCGTGTGGTCGAACCCGTCGAACACTTCCTCGGCCATGAGCTCTTCTCCCTTCTCGGTCTTGTGGAGAGTGGTCCGCACCGACTCGATCTGCCGGCCGATGCGCTCCCGCTCCTGCTCCAGCAGGGCGAGATGGGTCCGCAGGGCGGCGGACGTGTCGCGCTGACCTTCGAGGACCTCGGCGATGGCGGACAGCGAGAGCCCGAGCTCGCGCAGCAGCAGGACGCGCTGCAACCGCACGAGTGCCGCCTGGTCGTAGTACCGGTAACCGTTGGCGCCGATCCGGCTGGGCTCCAGCAGTCCGCGCTCGCCGTAGTGCCTCAGCGTGCGGCTGGTGGTGCCAGCCTTCCTGGCGATCTCCTGAATGGACCACTCCATGCCGGAAACGCTAAATCTTGACGTCGCGTCAAGGTCAAGCGGCGAAAAATGCCGCGCCGGGACACGACGAAGGCCCGGATCCAGTGAATGGATCCGGGCCTTCGTTGCTACTGAGTAGCGGGGACAGGATTTGAACCTGCGACCTCTGGGTTATGAGCCCAGCGAGCTACCGAGCTGCTCCACCCCGCGTCGGTGAATATGACCTTACGGCATGGGCAGCCGATTCGGAAATCCGTTTCCTCAGCAGCCGCAGTCCTCGGCGTCGACGGGGGCCGTCAACGGGTCCGCGTCCTTCTTCCCGGCGCCCTCCCACGTCTCGTACGCGAAGCCCTCGCGCACCCAGTACTCGAAGCCGCCGAGCATCTCCTTGACCTGGTAGCCGAGCTGGGCGAGGGCGAGCGCGGCGCGGGCGGCGCCGTTGCAGCCGGGCCCCCAGCAGTACGTGACCACCGGGACGGACTTGTCGAGCAGCCGCTCGGCCTGCTCGGGTACGAGGGCGGTCGGCAGGTGGATCGCGCCGGGGATGCGGCCCTGGTCCCAGGAGGCGGTGGAGCGCGAGTCGAGAACCACGAAGCCGGGGTCCCCGCCGGCGGCGAGGGCGGCGGCGACGTCGGACACGTCGGCATGGAAGGCGAGCGCCGCGGCGAAATAGGCGGCCGCGGCGGCGGGCGAGGCCGGCGGGGTGCGGAGTACCGAATTGACCTGCGTCGTTGTCGTCATGCGTGAAAATCTACGGTCGCGGATCGGCGCGCTGAAGTGGCAATTCCCGGTGACGGCGGGAATCGGCAGGGGAAAACGGCGAGTTCGCCGGGGCGCGGCGTGGATCTCACCCATCGGACGACTCCGCGCCCCGGGCCGCGTCCGGCACATCGCTCAATCCGCCGACCCGCGAGCGGCTGGAACGGCTCGGCGTGGGCGGTGACTAGCCGTGCTTCTCCAGGAAGGCGAGGACCCGCTCGACGAGCAGCCCGGTCGCCGCCTCGTCGTAGGACGGCAGGCCGCTGTCGGCGAACAGATGCCGGTCGCCCGGGTAGAGGAACAGTTCCGCGTCCTCGGCATCCGCCACGAGGGCGCGGGCGGCGTCGAGATCGCCCTCACCGGCGAAGAACTCGTCCGCGTCCATTCCATGGACCTGTACGGGAACGCCGGCCGGCCAGGCCGTACCGAACTCACCGGGGGGCACGCACGCGCTGACCAACAGGGCTCCGGCCGCACCGGGCCGCGTCTGCGCCAGTTTCTGGGCGGGCAGCACCCCGAGCGAGAACCCGGCGTACACCAGCCCCGGGGGCAGCCCCTCGGCGGCCCGCACCCCGCGCTCGACGATCGTCCCGAAGCCGACCTGCTGGGCGTACCCGGCGCCGTCCTCAAGCCGGTCGAACGTCCGCCCCTCGTACAGATCGGGCACATGCACCACATGCCCACCCCGCCCCACCTCTTCGGCGAAGCCGCGCACACCGTCCGTCAGCCCCTGCGCGTGATGGAACAACAACACCTCGGCCATGACCACCCCTCCTGAGGCCCGACCCCGCCGGCACGGACCCACTGCGATCCTCGCGCAACCCACTGACAACGGCCGCCGCACACGACGAAGAGCGGGGGCGGCTCAGGGCGGCGGACCCGGTGCGCGCACGGTCCTGGGACGGGCTCCTCACCGCTGGCGCGACGCCGGACGTCCGCGAGGTCCTCTGCCCCGCTCGGCCAGGTCCGTCCCCCTGACCGAGCGGGGCACTTTCGTGCGCATCTCGGCTGAGCATCGGCTGAGCTAGCGGTCTTCAACTGCATTGAAACGAGTTCGGCCCCAGGTCGGAGAGTCTCTGACCTGGGGCCGATCGGTAGGCCGTGTGGGACTCGAACCCACAACCAACGGATTAAAAGTCCGCTGCTCTGCCAATTGAGCTAACGGCCCTCGGCACAAGGGCACCCCCGCAGCATAGCCGGATCAGGCCCCGCAGCCGATCGGGTATCGGCAGTGGCGGGTCCTGGCGCACGCGGGTGCCCGCCAGGACCCGGGGTCAGCTGGTGCAGTGGCCCGCGATGTCCGCGATCAGATCGACCGACGCGCCGTTCGTGACCGGCTTCCCGCTGTCGTCCTTGCCGTCCCGGGCGGCGGTGACCAGACCGTGCGCCTCTCCGCCGGACAGGGTACGGGCGATGGGCGCCCGTGGCCTTGTGCGTCAGCGTGCGGGGCCACGACGAGGGGGGCTGGTCAGCCCCGCCGGCGCCCCGGCGACCGTCAGGTCGGTGGGACGCAGCCGGGCGCGTTCGCAACGACGAAGGCCCGCACCACACCGGTGAGGTGTGATGCGGGCCTTCGGCCTCGGCTCAATCAGCCGTTGCGCTTCCAGCGCGGCTTGTCGTCACGGCGCCCGAAGGAGCCGGTGTTCGTGCCGGTGTTGGGGCCGGTGCCACGGTGGTCGTCACGACGGACGTACGGGCGGTCGCCGCCCGAGCGGAAGCCGCCGGCGGGGCGGTCGTCGCGACGGTCGCGGTTGAACGGACGGTCGCTGCCGCGGTGGCCGCCCGAGGGGCGGTCGTCACGACGGTCGAAGGAACGGCCGCCACGGTCGTCGCGGTTGAAGCCACTGGAGGACGGACGGTCGTTGTCCCGACGGAAGCCACCGGAGGACGGACGGTCGTCGCGGCGGAAACCACCCGACGGACGGTCGTTGTCACGACGGTCGTCGCGGCGGAAACCACCGGACGGACGGTCGTTGTCCCGACGGAACCCACCACGGTCGCCGCCACGGTCACCACGGTCGTCGCGGTTGAAGCCGCCCGAGGGACGGTCGTCGCGGCGGAAGCCACCGGAGGACGGACGGTCGTTGTCCCGACGGAAGCCACCCGAGGACGGACGGTCGTCGCGGCGGAAACCACCCGACGGACGGTCGTTGTCACGACGGTCGTCACGGCGGAAACCACCGGACGGACGGTCGTTGTCCCGACGGAAACCACCGCGGTCGCCACCACGGTCGCCACCACGGTCACGGCGCTCGTAGTTGCCCCGCTCGTCGCGGAACGCCGGGCGCTCCTCACGACGCTCCTCGCGGAGCTCCTCGGCCACCTGAGCGGCCGTCACCGCCGCGACCTCGGCCTCGGCGGCCTCGGTCACCTCGGCGACCGCGGCCTCCGGGTCCTCGCCCCGCTCGCGCGCGGAACGGGCGACCAGACGGTCGGCCTCCTCGCGGAGCTCGGCGGCCCGGCGGGTCAGGCGCTCCAGCTGCTTGGTGAGCTCGGCGACCTCACGCTCGGCCTGCTTGGCCGCGTTGTTCGCGGAGTCGGCCTGGACCTCGGTGAGCGAACGCGCACCGGTGATCTCGGCGACCTCGGGGTCGAACGCGCCGACGCCCTGCACGATGTGGCGCGTGGCGTCGACGCCCGCGTCCTCCATCAGCCGGAAGATCTGGCGGCGCTGGTGCGGCAGCGACAGGGAGACCACGACACCGGACTTGCCGGCCCGCGCGGTACGGCCCGAGCGGTGCAGGTAGTCCTTGTGGTCACCGGCCGGGTCCACGTTCAGGACCAGGTCGATGCCGTCGACGTGGATGCCGCGGGCGGCGACGTCGGTCGCGACGAGCGCGTTGACGTAACCCTTCTTGAAGTCCTCGAGGACCCGGGTACGGGCGCCCTGCGTCATGCCGCCGTGCAGCGCGTCGGCCTTCACGCCGGAGTCGATGAGCTGCTCGGCGATGCGGTCGGCACCCAGCTGGGTGCGGACGAAGATGATCGTGCGGCCCTTGCGGGCGGCGATCGCGGCCGTGACCGGCGCCTTGTCCTTCGGCTTCACGACGAGGACGTGGTGCGTCATGGTCGAGACGTTGCCCTGGGCGCTGTCGACCTCGTGGCTGACCGGGTTCTTCAGGTAGCGCTTGACCAGCGTGCCGATCTCGTTCTCCATGGTGGCGGAGAAGAGCATGCGCTGGCCGCCCTCGGGGATCTGGTCGAACAGCTCGGTGACCTCGGGCAGGAAGCCCAGGTCCGACATCTGGTCGGCCTCGTCGAGGACCGCGACCTGGACGTTCGCCAGGGAGCAGGCGCCACGGTTGATGATGTCGCGCAGACGGCCCGGGGTGGCGACGAGGACGTCGACCCCGCGCTCGAGGGCGTAGATCTGGTTGCCCATCGACGTACCGCCGCAGACGACCTTGATCTTCAGGCCGAGCACGTCACCGTACGGCTGGAGGGCGTCCGCGACCTGCATCGCGAGCTCGCGGGTCGGGGTGAGGATGACCGCGCGGGGCTTCTTCTTCTCGGTGTGGCCGCCGGCCAGCTGCGCCAGCGCCGGCAGACCGAAGGAGAGGGTCTTGCCGGAGCCGGTACGGCCGCGGCCGAGGATGTCCTTGCCGGCCAGGGCGTCCGGGATGGTCGCGGCCTGGATCGGGAAGGGGCTGGTCACACCGTTCTGCGCGAGCTTGCGCACGACGCCCTCGGGCAGGCCCAGGTCGGCGAAGGTGATCGTCGGCTCCGAGGACTCGGCCGCCTCGGCGGTCTCCTCGGCGGCGGCCTCGTCGACGGCGGCCGCTACGGCCTCGACGATCTCGTCGTGCTCGGGCAGGACGGCGTGGTCAGGACTGAAAATGGACATGCGAAATGCGAAACCTTCCGGAGTCTCGGCACGCGCCCGTCAACTCCGTGAATTCGCAAATCGACCGCCTCAATGCGGTCAGCCACGGCTAGGGAGAGTACGCGCCACACGGCGCTCTTCTGTTTCGGCGCCGGGCAATGGGATCAAACGATCTATAACCATACGCACCCTCCCCGCCTCATTGCAAACCGGCCTCCGTCACACCGGCGCGACCTGCGGCGATGCCTCCGGTTCGGACTGTCCGCCGGGCGCGTCGGCCGCCCTCATGGCGCCCATGTGGGTGTCCGCGCCGGGCGTCGAGGTCGGCTGATCGGACGGCTCCGCGGTCGGCTCCGGAGTGGGGTCCGGGGTGGCGGAGGGCTCCTGCGCCGGAGGCGGCGACGGCTCCGCCGGGGGCGTGGTCTCCTCGGTCGGCGCACTCGGCGCGCCGGCCCCACCGGACCCGCCCGCCCCACCGGGCTCGGCCGGCGGCTTCGGCTTGCCGCCCGGTCCCGCCGGCGCGCCCGCCGGAGGCTTCCCGGAGGCCGAGGGCGATCCACTGGGGACCGGTGACTCCTCGCCGGCTCCGTCCGCGTCCGGTCCGCCCTCTCCGGCCCCCTCGCGCCCCGCCCCGCCGTGCCCGCCCGGGCCCCCGGCACCGCCCTCGACCTCGGCCGCCACGCCCTGCTTCCCCGCGGACTTGCCGGGTGCGGGCTTCGCACCCTCGTCACTCACACTCATACAGCCGCTCAGACCGGCACAGGCGGCGACCGCCAGCGCGGTGGCGGCCCATCTCACGCGGGTGGGCAAATGGCGCACGGAGGGCACCTCCAGGAGACATGGGGTGGAAACGGGAACGCGAAGGGAACGCGTCTCGCTGCCCAACTCCCTTGGCACCACAAGGGACACGCCCGCGGCCGCCCCGGCCGTACGAAGCGGCACGCCCCCACGCACACCCCGGCCGCCCCGGCCGTACGAAGCGGGGGAGTCGGCCCGTCGGCCGCACCCCGCGCCCGTGCGGCTTCGTCAGCCGTAGCCCAGCGCGTGCAGCCGCTCGTCGTCGATACCGAAGTGGTGGGCGATCTCGTGCACGACCGTGATCTCGGTCTCCGCCACCACGTCCTCGCGCGACTCGCACATCCGCAGCGTCGGCCCCCGGTAGATCGTGATCCGGTCCGGCAACACCCCGGCGTACCACTCACCGCGGTCCGTCAGCGGGGTCCCCTCGTAGAGCCCGAGCAGCTCGGGGTCGTCCGGAGAGGGTTCCTCCTCCACGAACACCGCGACGTTGTCCATCAGCCGCGTCAGCTCCGGCGGGATCCGGTCCAGGGCCTCGGCGACAAGCTCCTCGAACTCCTCGCGCGTCATCTCCAGCACCCGCCCATTGTCGCCCCACGGGAAACCGTTTTGGCGATAGCCGCCGGCATCCCATATGCTTCTCACGTCCCCGACGCGCTGCGAAGCGCGCAGGTGAGCCTCTAGCCCTCATCGTCTAGTGGCCCAGGACGCCGCCCTTTCAAGGCGGTAGCACGGGTTCGAATCCCGTTGGGGGCACGCTAGATCCTGTGCGAGACTGGTTCTCGCACATCGCAAGGTCCTGTGGAGCAGTTGGTTAGCTCGCCACCCTGTCAAGGTGGAGGTCGCGGGTTCAAGTCCCGTCAGGATCGCTGAGGTCAGAAATGATCTCGTGGCTGGGTAGCTCAGTTGGTACGAGCGATCGCCTGAAAAGCGATAGGTCGCCGGTTCGACCCCGGCCCCAGCCACAAAGAGAAGGCCCCGTTCGAAAGAACGGGGCCTTTTTCGTATGCGTCCACCCCTACGCCCGTACGCGAGCACCACCCGTACGCGCTGGGGCGCCCCGCCCCGCAGAGCCGGGCGCCCCCGCCCCTCACCCCTCCTGGCGCCGCCTCACGCGCCGTCCGCGGAGCGCGAGCACCAGCCCCACGACCGCGACCAGCGCCACCAGCAGCGCCCAGTCCGGCACCGCGCGGCCCACCGCCGCCACCCGCTCCTCCACCGCGAACGAGTCGTCCACCGACAGCAGCCCCGGCAGGGCGGTCGTGCCGTCGAACACCAGGAAGAGCGTCCCGAGGAGCACGAAGAAGAGGCCCGACAGCAGCGAGGTCGAGTGCGGCTCGAAGCGGCCGACCCGGAGCGGCCGGCCGCGCAACCAGCGCCGCCGGCCCAGCTCGTACCGCTCCCAGAGCAGCGCCAGCAGGAACAGCGGCACCGCCATCCCCAGCGCGTACACCGCGAGCAGCAGCCCGCCGTACGCCGGGCTGCCGCTCAGCGCCGCCACCGTCAGCACACTGCCGAGGATCGGGCCCGCGCAGAACCCGGCCAGCCCGTAGACCAGGCCCAGGGCGTAGACGGAGACCGCCGTCGTGGGGCGGATCCGGCCGCTGACCTCCGCGATACGGCGGGAGGCGAAGCCCATCCCCAGGATCTGGAGCACACCGAGAACGATGATCAGCCAGCCGCCGAGGGCCACCAGCAGGTCCCGGTGGCCGTAGAACAGCCGTCCGGCGAAGGATCCGGCCGCGCCGAGCGGGACGAGGGTGGTGGCCAGACCCGCGTAGAAGACGCCCGTACGGGCCAGCAGCCGGCTCGTCGAGTCGATCGAGTACGCGAAGAACGCCGGGAGCAGCAGGGCGCTGCACGGGCTCAGCAGGGCGAGGAGGCCGCCGAGGAGGGCGGCCAGATAGCCGATGTCCGCGCTCACCGCGGGCCGCCCGAAGCCGACGGACCCGTCTTCTCCGGCTGCCCCGTCTTCTCCGGCTCAGCCGGCTCAGCCGGCTGCGGACCCTTCGCCGTCTTCGCCGCCTTCGCCGTCTTCGCCGCCGCGTCGATCGCCTGCGTGAACGCCTCCATCGGCTGCGCGCCCGCGATCGGCCGGCCGTTGATCAGGAACGACGGCGTCGAGGTGGCGCCCAGGGAGTACGCCTGCTCCTGGTCCTTGCTCACCGCCGCCCGCGCGGCCTCGCTGTCCGCGTCCCGGGTGAACCTCGCCAGGTCCGCGACGCCCGCCTCCCGCGCCAGGGCGGCGAGCCGGTCCTTGCCGAAGCCCTTCTCCTTGGCCCCCTCGGCGTACGCGGCCCGGTGGAACTCCCAGAACCTGCCCTGCTGCCCCGCCGCCCACGAGGCGCGGGCCGCCGCTTCCGACTCCTCACCGAAGATCGGGAAGTTCCGCCACTCGATGCGAAGGGTGCCGTTGTCGACGTACCTCTTCACCAGCTCGGGCTCGGTGTCGCGGGCGAACTTCCCGCAGTAGCCGCACTTGAAGTCGGCGTACTCGATCAGGACGACCGGCGCGTCGGCCCGCCCGAGTGCCAGCTTGTCGGAGGCGTCGCGGCGGGCGTACGCCTCCAGCTCCGGGTAGACGCCGGCGGACGGGTCGGCGGCGACCTCGGCCGCCGAGGACGAACCGGCCGAACCGCCGGCCGAGGGCTTGGTCGCGGTGTACGAGACGAGACCGAGCAGCGCGGCGGCGACCGCCACACCGGCCACGATCACGACCGGCCTGGTCGTGGACCGGGACGCGGACGTGGCCGCGCCCTTGGACCTGGCCTGAGCCTTGGACGTGGCCGGGGCCTTGGACGTGGCAGCAGCACCGGACGTGGCCTGAGCCTTGGACTTGGGCATGGAAAAACGCTCCTGAACAGGGAGGAAGAGGACGGACGGCGACAGCGGCCCGCCCTCTACACGCGCAGGATCGACAGCTCCATCGGTGACGGCGGTACGAGCTCCGGCGGCTCCGGACCCGGCAGCAGGTCCCGTATGTCCTGGTCCCCGCCCCAGGCCCCGTCGGCCGGCCGCTCGGCCGCGAGCACGGGCAGCAGCTCGCCGAACCCGTTCGGGCGGGGCGGGGTCGCGGGCCGGGCGGCTCCGTCGGCCGCGTGTCCCTGGTCGCACCCCGGGGACGGGGCTCCGGCGTCCACGACCACCGCGGTGCTCGCCACCGCGGGGGACCCCACGGCCGGGGTCGTGCCGCAGACCAGCAGCCCGAGCAGCACACCCACGACGGCGGCGAACGCCGCCGGCGCGCGAAGGGTGCGGGACATCGGGAAGCCTCTCGGGTGGACTGCCCGAAATGGTACGGGCCGCGGGCGGGGGGCCCGGTAAATCGGTTCGCCGGTTCTCGGCCGCAGGTGCGATCCTGGACTCCGTATGTCTACTTCCTTCGCCGCCCTCCAGTCCGTCCTGGCCGAGGTCTCGCTGCGGGACGCCCACCGGCTCGGCCGCCGTCTCGAGGGCGCCCGCCGCATCCGCAAGCCCGAGGCCCGTGAGGCCGTCCTGGACGAGATCGCCGCCGAGGCCGGCAAGGCCAAGGAGCGCGTCGACGGGCGTGCCGCCCGCGTGCCCGCGGTCACGTACCCCGAGCAGCTGCCCGTCTCGCAGAAGAAGGACGCGATCCTGGAGGCGATACGTGACCACCAGGTCGTGATCGTCGCCGGTGAGACGGGTTCCGGAAAGACGACCCAGATCCCCAAGATCTGTCTGGAACTGGGCCGGGGCGTCCGGGGCATGATCGGCCACACCCAGCCCCGCAGGATCGCCGCGCGCACGGTGGCCGAGCGGGTCGCGGAGGAACTGAAGACCCCTCTCGGCGAGGCGGTCGGCTGGAAGGTCCGCTTCACCGACCAGGTGAACCCCGACGCGACCTTCGTGAAGCTGATGACGGACGGCATCCTGCTCGCCGAGATCCAGACGGACCGCGAGCTGCGCGCCTACGACACGATCATCATCGACGAGGCCCACGAGCGGTCCCTCAACATCGACTTCCTGCTCGGCTATCTGGCCCAGCTGCTGCCCAAGCGCCCCGACCTCAAGGTCGTGATCACCTCCGCGACCATCGACCCCGAGCGCTTCTCCCGCCACTTCGGCGACGCGCCGATCGTCGAGGTCAGCGGACGGACGTACCCGGTCGAGGTCCGCTACCGCCCCCTGCTCGAAGAAGGCCCCGAGGACGCAGCGGAGTCCGACCGCGACCAGATCACCGCCATCTGCGACGCCGTCGACGAGCTCCAGGCCGAGGGGCCGGGCGACATCCTCGTCTTCCTCTCCGGCGAGCGCGAGATCCGCGACACGGCGGACGCGCTGATCAAGAAGCAGCTGCGGAACACCGAGGTCCTCCCCCTCTACGCCCGCCTCTCCCACGCCGAGCAGCACCGCGTCTTCCAGGCGCACACCGGCCGCCGGATCGTGCTCGCCACCAACGTGGCCGAGACCTCCCTGACCGTCCCCGGCATCAAGTACGTGATCGATCCGGGCACCGCCCGTATCTCCCGCTACTCCCACCGCACCAAGGTCCAGCGGCTGCCGATCGAGCCCGTCTCGCAGGCCAGCGCCAACCAGCGCAAGGGCCGCTGCGGCCGTACGTCCGACGGCATCTGCATCCGGCTCTACTCCGAGGACGACTTCCTCTCCCGGCCCGAGTTCACGGACGCCGAGATCCTCCGTACGAACCTGGCCTCCGTCATCCTCCAGATGACCGCGGCCGGACTCGGCGAGATCGAGAAGTTCCCCTTCATCGACCCGCCGGACCACCGCAACATCCGCGACGGCGTCCAGCTCCTCCAGGAGCTCGGGGCGATCGACCCGGCCGAGAAGGACCCGAAGAAGCGGCTGACCCAGCAGGGCCGGAAGCTCTCCCAGCTGCCCGTCGACCCGCGCCTGGCCCGGATGGTCCTGGAGGCGGAGCGGAACGGCTGCGTACGCGAGGTCATGGTGATCGCGGCCGCGCTCTCCATCCAGGACCCGCGCGAGCGCCCGGCCGAGAAGCAGACCCAGGCCGACCAGCAGCACGCCCGCTTCAAGGACGAGACGAGCGACTTCCTCGCCTTCCTCAACCTCTGGCGCTACATCCGCGAGCAGCAGAAGGAGCGCGGCTCGTCCTCCTTCCGCCGGATGTGCAAGCAGGAGTACCTCAACTTCCTGCGCATCCGCGAGTGGCAGGACATCTACGCGCAGCTGCGCACGGTCGCCAAGCAGATGGGCATCCACGTCAACGACGAGGACGCGCCCGAGCAGTCCGTCCACGTCTCGCTCCTCGCCGGCCTCCTGAGCCACATCGGCATGAAGGACGTCAAGGAAGGCGCCAAGAACGAGTATCTGGGCGCTCGCGGCGCCAAGTTCGCGGTCTTCCCCGGCTCGGCGCTCTTCAAGAAGCCCCCGCGGTTCATCATGTCCGCCGAGCTGGTGGAGACCTCACGGCTGTGGGCCCGGGTCAACGCGAAGATCGAGCCGGAGTGGATCGAGCCGCTCGCCCAGCACCTGATCAAGAAGACGTACAGCGAACCGCACTGGGAGAAGGACCAGGCGGCGGTCATGGCGATCGAGAAGGTCACGCTCTACGGCGTGCCGATCGTCACCGACCGCAAGGTGAACTACGGGAGGATCGACCCCGAGACCTCCCGCGACCTGTTCATCCGCAACGCCCTCGTCGAGGGCGACTGGCGCACGCACCACAAGTTCTTCGCCGACAACCGCAGACTCCTCACCGAGGTCGAGGAGTTGGAGCACCGCGCCCGGCGCCGGGACATCCTCGTCGACGACGAGACGCTGTTCGACTTCTACGACCGGCGGGTGCCCGAACACGTCGTGTCCGGCGCGCACTTCGACTCCTGGTGGAAGCAGAAGCGCCGCGAGGAACCGGAGTTCCTCGACTTCGAGCGCGAGATGCTCATCAACGAGAAGGCCGCCGGGGTCACCAAGGACGACTATCCGGACTCCTGGCGGCAGGGGCCGCTGAAGTTCCGGGTGACGTACCAGTTCGAGCCGGGCGCGGACGCGGACGGTGTCACGGTGCACATCCCGCTCCACGTCCTCAACCAGGTCACGGACGAGGGCTTCGACTGGCAGATCCCGGGTCTGCGGGAAGAGGTCGTCACGGAGCTGATCCGGTCCCTCCCCAAACCGATCCGCCGCAACTACGTCCCCGCGCCCGACTTCGCCGCCCGCTTCCTGGACAGTGCCGTGCCCCGCCAGGAGCCGCTGCCGGTCACCCTCGCGCGCGAGCTGCAGCGGATGGTGGGCGTCCCCGTCACGGCGGAGGACTTCGACCTCGGCCGCGTCCCCGACCACCTGAAGATCACCTTCCGGATCGTCGACGAGCGGCGCCGGAAGCTTGCCGAGAGCAAGGACCTGGAGGCCCTCAAGCTCCAGCTGCGCCCCAAGGCCCGCCAGGCCCTCTCCAAGGCCGCCGCGGCGGCCACGGCGGGTCCCGACGGCTCGGGGCAGTCCCTGGAGCGCACAGGGCTCACCGAGTGGACGATCGGCACCCTCACCAAGGTCTTCGAGACCCGCCGGGCCGGCCAGCCGGTCAAGGCCTACCCGGCGCTCGTGGACGCGGGCGAGACCGTCTCCGTACGCCTCTTCGACACGGAGGCGGAGCAGGAGCAGGCGATGTGGCGGGGGACGCGGAAGCTGATCCTGCTGAACATTCCGGTGAACCCGGCGAAGTTCGCCTCCGACAAGCTCACCAACCAGCAGAAGCTGGCGCTGTCCCGGAACCCGCACGGCTCGATCCAGGCGCTCTTCGACGACTGCGCGACCGCGGCGGCGGACAAGCTGATCGCGGACCACGGCGGTCCGGTCTGGGACGAGGAGTCCTTCCGGAAGCTGTACGACAAGGTCCGCGCGGACCTCGTCGACACGACGGTACGGACCGTGGACCAGGTCCAGCAGATCCTGGCGGCCTGGCAGGCCTGCGAGCGGCGGCTGAAGGCCACGAACAGCCTGGCGCTGATCAGCAACCTGGCGGACGTGCGCGAGCAGCTGGCGTGGCTGGTGCCGGCGGGCTTCGTCACGAAGACGGGCCTGCGGCGGCTGCCGGACCTGATGCGCTATCTGGTGGCGGTGGACCGGCGGCTCCAGCAGATGCCGACGGGGGTCCAGCGGGACACCACGCGCATGGAGAAGGTCCAGGAGATGCTGGACGAGTACGCGTGGCTGCTCGAACAGCTCCCGAAGGGGCGTCCGGTGCCCAAGGAGGTCACCGACATCCGCTGGATGATCGAGGAGCTCCGGGTCAGCTACTTCGCGCACGCGCTGGGCACGGCGTACCCCGTCTCGGACAAGCGGATCGTGAAGGCGATCGACGCCGCGGCGCCGTAGCGGGACCCTCGCCGGGCGCGGGTTCGACCTGACCCTCTGACCTGCTGTACAGTCTCTCTCGCAGCCCAAGCAGTACGGAGCTGCGAGCAAGGTCCTGTGGAGCAGTTTGGAGTGCTCGCCACCCTGTCAAGGTGGAGGCCGCGGGTTCAAATCCCGTCAGGACCGCGTGAATGAAGGCCCGCACCGCAAGGTGCGGGCCTTCGTCGTACGCCCGCACGCGGACGGCGAAGCCGTGTCCCGCGTCTTGACGGAGTCACGTGCCCGCGGGTACCCCGGACATCAGGGGGGAATCGGGGGCCCACACCGGAGGTGGCGCGCATGGCCGCGGCGTCCGCAGCACGTGAGTCGAGACATGAGACACGCGCGCTGCTGCGCGCCCATCTGGCGGCCGCGTCCCGCTACGGACACGTCACGCGCCACTGCCCCGTCTGCCATCGCCTCCTGCGGCTCGCCATGGACGCCCCGGACGTCCTGGACGACCACGACGACCACGACGGCCACGACGGCCAGGAGCCGGCGTCGAACGCCGAGGACGAAAGTCCCACCGGCCCAGGACCGAGGGCGGGTTGAGCGCTCCTCAGGGAGTGGCAGGCTATTCCTTGGCAAGACCTCGAACGTGTGACGGGTGTCACCGAACGAGTTTCTGGAACCCCTTCGCTTACACCCTCCCTACACCCACCCGATTTAATATGTGCAATTGCACCACCCCAGAACCTCCAGCCCCGGGCATAAAAAAGATCGCGCTGGACCCGGCGGAGTCCAGCGCGATCAGTGACCAAGAGCCTGTTGGGGCAGGCGCCGGTCGGCAGAGCAAGGGGTGGGCGATCCAGGTTGGGGGACCCGGAAATGCCCGGTGAAGCGGGGTGTTGCGCGTACCTCAGGCCTCGCTGCGCTGCTGCGGAATACCCGCCAGCAGAGCGCGGACCTCAGCCTCGCGGTACCGGCGGTGTCCACCCAGCGTGCGGATGGACGTGAGCTTGCCGGCCTTCGCCCAACGGGTCACCGTCTTCGGGTCGACACGGAACATCGTGGCAACCTCGGCGGGGGTCAGCAGCGGCTCGGCATCAGGGGTGCGAGCGGTCATGAGCGGCCTCCTCGGGAGAACCGAACCTTCTCGGTTCTATCCTCTAAATTCTGCACCTTGACCCGCGTTGCCCGAAATGGCAGACGCGGGCCGAGTCGGTTATAGGACGAACGGCTTGTCCTCGGCACTACAACTACACCATCCGTCCAGCCACGTCGGCCAAACCGATGGAATTGCCCTCGCAGGTGTTCATCAGCGGCGGAAGTCGATGGACCATGCCATAACGGACAGTCACGCCACTGTGACGATCAGTCACAGAGCGATCAGGAGTCCTCAGACCCCCCATAGAGTGCAATGCTGAGCGTTCCGCCCATACTTGGACGGAAGGAACCCTCCCCGGACTCCTTGTCCTATTTTGGCACGAGGGTGGGTGATGGGCGCAAGGGCACGGTAAGTGCCGTCCGTCACGCTTGAGCCAAAGGCCCGGATCGGGACCTACGTCCCCGCACTCACCGTGCTTAAAGATCATTTACATCAGGCGGACGTGTCTTGTCGATGATCAATTGGCGAACCGCAGGTTCCGGATCACCCGCCACCGCTCCGCGAGCCGCCCGTACGCCTCGCTCACGCCCTCGTCGTCGCCGTCCCGCAGCGCCGCGATCCCCTCGGCCACATCGGCCGCCGACCGGTCGTCCGCGAGCCGCTCCGCCGGCACCAGGTGCACCAGACCGCCGTAGTCCAGCTCCACCAGCGAACGCGGATGGAACTCCTCCAGCCACCGGCCCACGTCGACCAGGCCCTCGGTCAGCGGCCCCTCGTCGGCCGACTCGCGCAGCGTCCGCAGCGCCCGCGCCAGCCGGCGCCGCGCCTGCACCATCGGCGTCCGGTAACGCAGGACCGGCGGCTTGCCCGCCCCGCTCGCCGGCCCCGGCTCCCCCGGCACGTACTCCCGCTCCTCGTCCGCGAAGAGCGTGAACCAGCGCACCGGCACCTGCCAGACCGCCGTACGGATCCACGGCCGCGCGTCCGGGTTCCGCTCCAGCCAGCGCTCGTGGTCCGCCGCCACCTGTCCGCGCACCACCGGCGGCACCATCGCGTCCAACACCGTCCCCGGCAGCTCCCACCCCTCCGCCAGCTCCCGGAGCGCCAGCCAGCCCCTCAGCCGGGTCAGCCAGGGACAGACCACGACCACCCCGTCCACGTACGCGACGAAGGCGTCCCGGCTCTCGTGGACCGGCACCGGGACCGGCGGGGTGGGCACCAGGTCCGCGAGCGAGCGGCGCAGCTCGTCCTGCGCCGTGGGCGTGTCCACCCGGCGCGCGTACCGCGCCCAGTGGCTCCGCTCCGGCTCGGGAAACGCCGCCAGCGGCTCGTACACCCGCAGATAGGACGCGTACGGAACGAGGACCGAGGAAGCGACCGACATGTCGCAAATCCTTCCACGGAGGTACTCCGCGAGGGGGTGATCCTCAGCACTGGGGCCGATCTACGCGCGCGTAGGACTTACCCTCTTGCCGAACCGGTCCTCCCCACCCGCAGGAGGACCCACCCATCGCCGCTTCTTACCTGGGAGTCACCACCGTGACCGACGTGACCGGCGTTCCTGTCGTCCCCGCTGACGTGCTGCACACCCTGTTCCACTCGGAGCAGGGGGGCCATGAGCAAGTCGTGCTCTGTCAGGACCGCGCCTCCGGCCTCAAGGCCGTCATCGCCATCCACTCCACCGCCCTGGGCCCCGCCCTCGGCGGCACCCGGTTCTACCCGTACGCCACCGAGGCGGAGGCCGTCGCCGACGCGCTCAACCTCTCCCGGGGGATGTCGTACAAGAACGCCCTGGCCGGTCTCGACCACGGCGGCGGCAAGGCCGTGATCATCGGTGACCCCGAGAAGATCAAGACGGAGGAGCTGCTGCTCGCCTACGGGCGCATGGTGGCCTCCCTCGGCGGCCGGTACGTCACCGCCTGCGACGTCGGCACCTACGTCGCCGACATGGACGTCGTGGCCCGCACCAACAGGTGGACCACCGGCCGCTCCCCCGAGAACGGCGGCGCCGGCGACTCCTCGGTCCTCACCGCCTTCGGCGTCTTCCAGGGCATGCGCGCGTCCGCGCAGAGCCTGTGGGGCGACCCGACCCTGCGCGGCCGCAAGGTCGGCGTCGCGGGCGTCGGCAAGGTCGGCCACTACCTCGTCGAGCACCTCCTGGAGGACGGCGCCGAGGTCGTGATCACGGACGTCCGCGAGGCGTCGATCCGCCGGATCACCGACAAGTTCCCGCAGGTCACGGTCGTCGCGGACACCGACGCGCTGATCCGCGTCGATGGCCTGGACGTCTACGCCCCCTGTGCGCTCGGCGGCGCCCTGAACGACGACACCGTGCCCGTCCTCACCGCGAAGATCGTCTGCGGCGCGGCCAACAACCAGCTCGCGCACCCCGGTGTCGAGAAGGACCTCTCGGACCGCGGGATCCTCTACGCGCCCGACTACGTCGTCAACGCCGGTGGCGTGATCCAGGTGGCCGACGAGCTGAACGGCTTCGACTTCGACCGCTGCAAGGCGAAGGCGTCGAAGATCTTCGACACCACGCTGGCGATATTCGCACGCGCGAAGGAGGACGGCATTCCGCCGGCCGCCGCCGCCGACCGGATCGCCGAGCAGCGCATGGCGGAGGCGCGCCGCGGCTGATTCTTGACAGGCCCGGCCCGCCGGCCGCTCTTTGGACGTTCATCCAGAGCGAGACATGACTCACGCCGGTCGGCGGGTCGGCCCCCGAGAAGAGGTTAAAATCGCGATTGACCAGCGAGGACAGGGCACCTCTATGGTTCTGTACCGAGGCATGTGATGCGGGCGGCGTACCGTATGGCCACGGAAGCAGGTACCGTTGAAGCCCTACGGACCGGTCTCTCCCTGGAGAGTCCGTTCCGAACCATGAACGCGTGTCAAGACTCTGGGGCCGTCGAGCCCCGTCACCGAGGGGGTCGAGCCATGGGGCGCGGCCGGGCAAAGGCCAAGCAGACGAAGGTCGCCCGCCAGCTGAAGTACAGCAGCGGCGGGACTGACCTGTCGCGTCTGGCCAGCGAGCTGGGCGCTTCGACTTCGAGCCAGCCGCCGAATGGCGAGCCGTTCGAGGACGACGACGAGGAAGACGACCCGTACGCGCAGTACGCGGATCTCTACAACACGGACGACGAGGACGAGGACGACGAGTCCGGTCCCGATGCGTCGTCCCGGCGTCGCGCTTGACCTCTTAACAAGAGCGCTGCTCCTGCGGAAACCCGGTCCGGGGAAACCTGGACCGGGTTTCTGTGCTGCCCGGCCCGGGAGGCCGTCCCTGCTCCGGCAAGCGGTCCCTCTGGGAAGCGGGACGGGCGGCCCGGAGTCGCCTCCGGGCCGCCCGTGTCCGTACCGCGCAGTGCGGGACGGTCCTACTTCGCGTAGTCGCCGACCAGCTCCGCGCCCGCCGTGTGGTCACCGCGCTCGGTGATCTCACCGGCGACCCATGCCTCGACCCCGCGGTCCTCCAGGGTGGCCAGCGCCACCTCCACGGACTCTGCCGGGACGACGGCCATCATGCCGACGCCCATGTTCAGGGTCTTCTCCAGCTCCAGGCGCTCCACCCGACCGGCCCTGCCGACCAGGTCGAAGATCGCGCCGGGGGCCCAGGTCGAACGGTCGACCGTGGCGTGCAGCCCATCCGGGATGACCCGGGCCAGATTCGCGGCGAGGCCGCCCCCGGTGATGTGGCTGAAGGCGTGCACCTCGGCCGTCCGGGTGAGGGCCAGGCAGTCCAGGGAGTAGATCCTGGTCGGCTCCAGAAGCTCCTCGCCCAGGGTCCGGCCCAGCTCGTCGACCCGCTGGTCCAGGGTCATGCCGGCGCGGTCGAAGAGCACGTGGCGGACGAGCGAGTACCCGTTGGAGTGAAGGCCGGACGATGCGATCGCGATGACGGCGTCACCCGTACGGATGCGATCCGGTCCGAGCAGCCGGTCCGCCTCGACCACGCCCGTACCGGCGCCGGCGACGTCGAAGTCGTCCGGGCCCAGCAGGCCGGGGTGCTCGGCGGTCTCGCCGCCGACCAGGGCGCACCCGGCCAGGACGCAGCCCTCGGCGATGCCCTTGACGATGGCGGCGACCCGCTCGGGGTGGACCTTGCCGACACAGATGTAGTCGGTCATGAAGAGCGGCTCGGCGCCGCAGACGACGATGTCGTCCATGACCATCGCGACCAGGTCGTGGCCGATCGTGTCGTACACGCCGAGCCGGCGGGCGATGTCCACCTTCGTGCCGACACCGTCGGTGGCGGAGGCGAGCAGCGGACGCTCGTAGCGCTTGAGGGCGGAGGCGTCGAAGAGGCCGGCGAAACCGCCGAGGCCGCCGAGGCCCGCGACCTCGGCGCGCTGCGTCTTCTTCACCCACTCCTTCATCAGCTCGACGGCGCGGTCGCCCGCTTCGATGTCGACGCCCGCGGCTGCGTAGCTGGCACCGGTGGTCTCAGTCATGTGGCTGAAGAACTTTCGTGTCGTACTGCGGGGTGTGCAGCGGGGTCTTACGGGCGACGCAGCGCGTCGGCGGCCGCGGTGGCGGCGGGGCCGGCGGCCAGCTCGGTCTCCAGGAGCTGCTTCCCGAGCAGTTCGGGGTCCGGAAGCTCCATCGGGTACTCGCCGTCGAAGCAGGCCCGGCAGAGGTTTGGCTTCTGGATGGTGGTCGCCTCGATCATCCCGTCGAGGGAGATGTACGAGAGGGAGTCCGCGCCGAGCGACGTGCCGATCTCCTCGACCGACATGCCGTTGGCGATCAGCTCCGCGCGGGTCGCGAAGTCGATGCCGAAGAAGCACGGCCACTTCACCGGCGGGGAGGAGATCCGGATGTGGACCTCGGCGGCGCCCGCCTCTCGGAGCATCCGGACGAGCGCGCGCTGGGTGTTGCCGCGGACGATCGAGTCGTCGACGACCACGAGCTTCTTCCCCTTGATGACTTCCTTCAGGGGGTTCAGCTTCAGCCGGATGCCCAGCTGGCGGATGGTCTGGGAGGGCTGGATGAAGGTGCGGCCCACATAGGCGTTCTTCACCAGGCCGGCGCCGAAGGGGATACCGCTGGCCTCCGCGTAACCGATGGCGGCCGGAGTGCCGGATTCCGGCGTCGCTATGACGAGATCCGCCTCGACCGGCGCCTCCTTGGCGAGGCGGCGGCCCATCTCCACGCGGGAGAGGTAGACGTTCCGTCCGGCGATGTCCGTGTCGGGACGGGCCAGGTACACGTACTCGAAGACACAGCCCTTGGGCTTCGCTTCCGCGAATCGAGAGGTGCGGATGCCGTTCTCGTCGATCGCGATCATCTCGCCCGGCTCGACCTCGCGGACGTAGGCGGCGCCGCAGATGTCGAGAGCGGCGGACTCGGAGGCGACGACCCAGCCGCGCTCCAGGCGGCCGAGGACCAGCGGGCGGATGCCCTGCGGGTCACGGGCGGCGTAGAGGGTGTGCTCGTCCATGAAGACGAGGGAGAAGGCGCCCCGGACCTCGGGCAGGACCTTGGCGGCCGCCTGCTCGACGGTGAGGGGCTTGCCGTCCTCGTCGGCCTGGCCCGCGAGGAGCGCGGTGACCAGGTCGGTGTCGTTGGTGGCGGCGACCTGAGTGGCGCGGCCCTCCCTCTTGGGAAGGTCGGCGACCATCTCGGCGAGCTGCGCCGTGTTCACCAGGTTGCCGTTGTGGCCGAGCGCGATGGAGCCGTTGGCCGTCGCCCGGAACGTCGGCTGCGCGTTCTCCCACACGGAGGCGCCGGTGGTCGAGTAGCGGGCGTGACCGACCGCGATATGACCCTGGAGGGAACCGAGAGAGGTCTCGTCGAAGACCTGGGACACGAGCCCCATGTCCTTGAAGACGAGGATCTGGGAGCCGTTGCTGACCGCGATTCCCGCGGATTCCTGGCCCCGATGCTGGAGGGCGTAGAGCCCGAAGTACGTGAGCTTTGCGACCTCTTCACCCGGGGCCCAGACACCGAAGACGCCGCAAGCGTCCTGGGGGCCCTTCTCGCCGGGAAGCAGATCGTGATTGAGTCGACCGTCACCACGTGGCACGTCTCCGAGTGTAGGCGAGGTCTGCCACTGGTCCGAAGTGGGGAAATTCGCGACCCCTTCGAGTGGTGTGATCCTACGAGCTGATCCGCAGGCCCGCTCCGGGGCGGCCGCAGGGCCCCGGAGCCCAAGGGGGAGACGGGTCGAGGGGCCCGGCGGCGGGGTGGCCCGAAGATCGCTACTAGCCGGTAGGAAAGGGCTCGGGGGCCTGCGGGTGTGACGCAGCTCGCACGCGCGACGCCCCCTAGGGCTTCGCGGTCGCCCCGAACCCTTCGCCGTCTGGGGTGGAGAGGGTGAGGGCGCGGTGGTGCAGCTCGTACGTCGCCGTACCGCCGAAGACCTTGTACAGCTCCGTCTCCAGCGCCATCTGCGGGCCCGTGCACATCATGCGGGTGGTGGCGATCTCGCCGAAGTCGATCGTCCTGCCGGAGATCTTCGCGGTGGTGGAGAAGTTGTTGCAGCCCAGGTTGCCGCTGACCTTGCCGTTCTTGTCGATGACGAAGTGGGCCCTGCCCTCGCTGCCCTTGGGCGGGGAGGCGGCGGTGTCGCCGGACAGCAGGGAGGTGACGTTCCAGGTGGTGCCGTTCAAGGGGGCGGCCGGCTCGGAGGTCAGGGCGAGGACGGTCTTGCCGTCGGGCGCGGTGAGGGTGAGCCGGTCGCCGTCCAGCTTCGCCTTGAGGGTGCCGGAGAACGCCTTGTGCAGGGTGGACTCGAAGGTCTGCAGCTCGGCGGGGCAGCCCATCTCCGTGGTCTCCGCCGGCGACACGGTGAGGGTGTCGCCCTTGACGGCGACGGCGGCCCCGAACTGGTTGCAGCCGCTGTTGCCCTTGGCGCGGCCGTTCTTCTCGATCTCGACATGGGCTCCGGCGGGGGCACGCGTCTTCTTCCCGGCGACGGTCACGCTGTCGAAGGCCCAGTGGACGCCGGTGACGGGCACGTCCGGGGCGACCGTGTCGGCTCCCGGGTCCGTCCCCGCCTTCTGGGTGCCGCACGCGGCGAGGGCGAGGAGCGAGGCCAGGGCGGCGACGGTGGCTGCGGTGGTGCGCGGCTTCTGCATGGAGATGGGACGGGCGGACGGGAGGTCCGGTTCCGTCAGCCCAGGACCGGCAGCAGGCCCGAGAGGTCGGCCCGCTCCCCGCTCGCGCTGACCTGGGCCGCTGCCAGGGCCTCGGCCCAGTCGACGCGGCCGGTGGCCAGACGGATCCAGGTGAGGGGGTCCGTCTCCACGACGTTGGGCGGGGTGCCCCGGGTGTGCCGCGGGCCCTGCACGCACTGGACCACGGCGAACGGCGGGACCCGCACCTCGACCGCGCCGCCGGGGGCCTTCACGGCGAGCGCGTCGGCGAGCAGGCGCGTACAGGCGGCCAGGGCCTGCCGGTCGTACGGGACAGCGAGTCCGGTCGCCGCGTTCAGGTCGTCGGTGTGCACGACGAGTTCGACGGTGCGGGTCACCAGGAAGTCGGCCAGCCGCATCGCCCCGAACCGGGTCGGGACGAGCCGGTCGTCCGAGGCGCCCGCGATCCGCTCCTCGTAGAGGGCCGCCGTCCGGTCGTAGAGGCCCGGCAGGTCGTCGGTCCCGATCGCCCGGGTGTCCTCGTCGATCGTCGCGGCCTGCGTCGCGGTCACCGCGGGCCAGTCGAGCAACGCCAGGTCCTGTCGCGCCGGCTCGGGCTCGCCGAGCTTCCGGGCGAGCGAGCCGAGGGCCATGGTGAGGTGCGCGGCCAACTCCCGTACGGTCCACTCCCCCAGCCGGGTCGGCCCATCCAGTTGCTCGGGCGTGAGCCCGGCCACCGCCTCCCGTACGTTCCGGAACTGCGCGAGGACGGCGGCCCGGGTCTTGGCGGAGTCGTAGCTGCGGGTGCGCTTCTTGGCCGGTGGCATGGGGGCGAGGGTAGTCGGAGACTGGGAGGGGAGGGCCGGGAGGACACCTACACGTACGAGAGGGGTCGAGCCGGTATGAGCATGCACCCCGACGCCGCCCTGGTCCGGCGGGGCTACGAAGCGTTCAGCAAGGGAGACATGGAGGCCCTCGGGTCCCTGATGACGGCGGACTGTGTCAAGCACACGCCCGGCAACAGCCAGGTCTCCGGGCATGTGAAGGGCCGGGACAACATCATCGCCGACGAGCGGAAGCTCTTCGAGCTGTCCGGCGGCTCGATGCGGGTCGAGCTGGAGGGCGTCTACCCGGACGGCCGCGGTCACGTCATGGCGGCGCACAAGTGGTTCGCCGAGCGCGGGGACCGCGGCATCGAGATGAGAGGCGGGATCTTCTTCACCATCATCGGCGGCAAGATCTCGGACATCGACGAGTGCGTCGAGGACATCGACGAGACCGACGCCTTCTGGGACCAGGCGGACTGAACGCGGACAGCCCCCGTCCGAGGAGGACGGGGGCTGCCTCACGTACGACCGTACGACCGGGTCAGGCCAGCAGGGCCGGGATCGTCGCCTCGTGCGCCGCACGCAGCTCGCTCAGCGCGATGCTGAACTCGCCCTGCACGTCGATCTCGTCGCCGTCCACGACACCGATCCGGGTCGCGGGCAGGCCGCGCGCCCCGCACATGTCGGTGAAGCGGAGCTCCTCGCTGCGCGGGACGGCCACGACCGCGCGGCCCGCCGACTCGCTGAAGAGGAACGTGAAGGCGTCCAGACCGTCCGGGACGACCAGCCGCGCGCCCGTCCCGCCGCGCAGGCAGGACTCGACGACCGCCTGGATCAGACCGCCGTCGGACAGGTCGTGCGCGGCGTCGATCATGCCGTCGCGGGAGGCCGAGATCAGGATCTCGCCGAGCAGCTTCTCCCGGTCGAGGTCCACGGCCGGCGGCAGTCCGCCGAGGTGCTGGTGGATCACCTCGGACCAGGCCGAGCCGCCGAACTCCTCACGCGTGTCGCCGAGCAGATAGAGGAGCTGGCCCTCTTCCGCGAAGGCGATCGGCGTACGGCGGTTGACGTCGTCGATCACACCGAGCACGGCCACGACCGGCGTCGGGTGGATGGCGGTCTCACCGGTCTGGTTGTACAGCGACACGTTGCCGCCGGTGACCGGGGTGCCCAGCTGGAGGCAGCCGTCCGCCAGGCCACGGGTGGCCTCGGCGAACTGCCACATCACGGCCGGGTCCTCGGGCGAGCCGAAGTTCAGGCAGTCCGAGATGGCGAGCGGCTTGGCGCCGGAGGCGGCGACGTTGCGGTACGCCTCCGCCAGCGCGAGCTGCGCGCCCGTGTACGGGTCGAGCTTGGCGTACCGGCCGTTGCCGTCGGTCGCCATGGCCACGCCGAGGTTGGTCTCGGCGTCGATGCGGACCATGCCCGCGTCCTCGGGCTGCGCGAGGACGGTGTTGCCCTGCACGAACCGGTCGTACTGGTCCGTGATCCAGGACTTCGACGCCTGGTTCGGCGAGGAGACCAGCTTCAGGACCTGGTCCTTCAGCTCCGCACCGCTCTCCGGCCGGGGCAGCTTGTTCGCGTCGTCGGCCTGGAGCGCGTCCTGCCACTCCGGGCGGGCGTACGGCCGGTGGTAGACCGGGCCCTCGTGGGCGACCGTGCGCGGCGGCACGTCGACGATCTGCTCGCCGTGCCAGAAGATCTCCAGGCGCTCGCCCTCGGTCACCTCACCGATGACGACGGCGATGACGTCCCACTTCTCGCAGATCTCCAGGAAGCGGTCGACGTGCTGGGGCTCGACGATCGCGCACATGCGCTCCTGCGACTCGCTCATGAGGATCTCCTCCGGCGAGAGCGTGGCGTCGCGCAGGTGGACCCGGTCGAGCTCGACGCGCATGCCACCGGAACCGGCGCTCGCGAGTTCGCTCGTCGCGCAGGAGAGTCCGGCGCCACCCAGGTCCTGGATGCCCGCGACCAGCTTCTCCTTGAAGATCTCCAGGGTGCACTCGATGAGGAGCTTCTCCTGGAAGGGGTCGCCGACCTGGACGGCGGGACGCTTCTTGGGCTTCCCCGTGCCGGAGGCACTATCGGATGCGGCGTCGAAGGTCTCGGACGCGAGGACCGAGACGCCGCCGATGCCGTCGCCGCCGGTACGGGCGCCGTAGAGGATCACCTTGTTGCCGGGGCCGGAGGCCTTGGCGAGGTGGATGTCCTCGTGCTTCATCACGCCGATGCAGCCGGCGTTGACCAGCGGGTTGCCCTGGTAGCACGCGTCGAAGACGACCTCGCCGCCGATGTTCGGCAGGCCGAGGCAGTTGCCGTAGCCGCCGATGCCGGCGACGACGCCGGGCAGGACGCGCTTGGTGTCGGGGTGGTCGGCCGCGCCGAAGCGCAGCGGGTCGACGACCGCGACCGGGCGGGCCCCCATGGCGAGGATGTCGCGGACGATGCCGCCGACGCCGGTGGCCGCGCCCTGGTAGGGCTCGATGTACGAGGGGTGGTTGTGCGACTCGACCTTGAAGGTGACCGCGTACCCCTGGCCGACGTCGACGACGCCCGCGTTCTCGCCGATGCCGACGAGCATGGCGTCGTTGTCGGGGGTCTTCTCGCCGAACTGCTTCAGGTGGACCTTGCTGCTCTTGTACGAGCAGTGCTCGGACCACATGACGGAGTACATGGCGAGCTCGGCGCCGGTGGGACGGCGGCCGAGGATCTCGCGGATGCGCGCGTACTCGTCCTCCTTGAGGCCGAGCTCCTTCCAGGGCTGCTCGACGTCAGGCGTCTCGGTCGCGTGCTTGACGGTGTCGAGAGTCATGCGTTGACCAGCTTCTTGAGGATCGAGGTGAAGAAACCGAGCCCGTCGGTACGGCCCGTACCCACCAGCGGCTCGACGGCGTGCTCCGGGTGCGGCATGAGGCCGACCACGTTGCCCGCGGCGTTGGTGATGCCCGCGATGTCGCGGAGCGAGCCGTTGGGGTTCATGTCCAGGTAGCGGAAGGCGACCCGCCCCTCGGCCTCCAGCTCGTCGAGCACCCGCTCGTCGGCGACGTACCGGCCGTCCATGTTCTTGAGCGGGACCTGGATCTCCTGGCCCTGTTCGTAGTCCGCCGTCCAGGCGGTGTCCGCGTTCTCCACCCGCAGCTTCTGGTCGCGGCAGATGAAGTGCAGGTGGTTGTTGCGCAGCATCGCGCCCGGCAGCAGATGGGCCTCGGTGAGGATCTGGAAGCCGTTGCAGATACCGAGGACGGGCATGCCCGCCTTCGCCTGGTCGATGATCGTCCCCATGACCGGCGAGAAGCGGGAGATGGCTCCGGCCCGCAGATAGTCGCCGTAGGAGAAGCCGCCGGCCAGGACCACGGCGTCGACCTGCTTGAGGTCCTTGTCGCGGTGCCAGAGCGAGACGGGCTCGGCGCCCGCCAGACGGACGGCGCGCAGTGCGTCCTGATCGTCGAGCGTTCCGGGGAACGTGACGACGCCGATGCGTGTGGTCACGACCGGACCCCTGCGGGAACCTCGGACTCGGCCGTTTCGACCTTGACGACGAAGTCCTCGATCACGGTGTTGGCAAGGAAGGTTTCGGCCATCTCATGGATGCGGGCGAGGGCGGCGTCGTCGACCGGCCCCTCCACCTCCAACTCGAAGCGCTTCCCCTGGCGGACGTCGGCGATCCCGGTGAAACCGAGGCGGGGCAGTGCACGCTGCACCGCCTGTCCCTGCGGGTCGAGGATCTCCGGCTTGAGCATGACGTCGACTACGACGCGTGCCACTGGCACTCCCGGTGGTGTGTTGCGTGGGCGGTTCCCTCAGCGTACCTGCCTCCAAATTCTACGCGGGTAGAAGACTGGAGGACCCTACAAACGCCACCACGGATCCGTACGGAAAATTCAAGTGAAATATCGCGTCGCCCATTGCGGCGGGACACGCGGATGCAATTGGCTGGGCTTCACAATGCGACACCTACCGCTGTACAAAGGAATACAGAGGAAAGCAGCATTACCCCGGGATAGCCGTAAAGACGGTATCGCCGCACGTCAGACGCGTCACGTACGCCGACACGACACGGCGGACCGCACGAAAGGACCGATATCCGTGGCTCAGCGTGTAGTGGTCACCCTCTTCGACGACATCGACGGCGGAGAAGCGGCGGAAACGGTTGCGTTCGGCCTGGACGGGAAGATGTACGAGATCGACCTGAATCCCGCCAATGCAGAGAAACTGCGCAAGGCCCTGGCTCCGTACCTCGCCGCGGGCCGGAAGCAGACCGGCAAGGCCGCGGCCGGCCGCGGTGGCGGACCGGGCACGCCGACCGGCGGTTCGTACAAGCACACCACGCTCGCCCCCGACCCCGCGGCGGTCCGCGCCTGGGCGCAGTCCAACAAGATGGACGTGCCCGCCCGCGGCCGGATCCCGAAGCGGGTCTACGAGGCGTTCCGCGAGGCCAGTTGACCCCCACCCCTGACGGGGCACCAGCTACCGAGTTGCACGACACCCCCGGTGATCGGCTAGAGTCTGGAGCACGCCGAGGGGCGAGGCCGCAAGGCCGGACCTCACGCAGCGTGCGGGTGTAGTTCAGTAGTAGAACATCCCCCTTCCAGGGGGAAGGCGCAGTGTGCAATTCCTGTCACCCGCTCTGCATCGCCTTACCGGTCCCTTAGGGGTGTCCCCCAGCTCGAAGACGGAGTCGAGAGCCAGGGGAAGGATCAGGTAGAGTGGTGCTCGCACCGCCCAGTGAGAGCTGAGCGGCAGCAATGCGGACGTGGCTCAGTTGGTAGAGCATCACCTTGCCAAGGTGAGGGTCGCGAGTTCGAATCTCGTCGTCCGCTCCATACGAAGAAGCCCCCGGTCGAACAGACCGGGGGCTTCTTCGTGTCCCCGGCTTCGCAGGGCGCTGACATTTGTCATGTCCAGCGATGACACCGCGCACTGCCGACCGCCCCCGCCCGGCGGAAAGCTGAAGCCATGACCAACGTGATCGAGGCCGAGGACCTCCGCCGGACCTACTCCGGCGGCTTCGAAGCAGTCGACGGGATCTCACTCGCCGTCCCCCAGGGTGAGATCTTCGCCCTCCTCGGGACCAACGGGGCGGGCAAGACCTCCACCGTCGAGCTCCTGGAAGGCCTCGCCGCCCCCAGCGGCGGGACCGTCCGCGTCCTCGGCCACGACCCCTACCGGCAGCGGGCCGCCGTCCGCCCCCGGATCGGGGTGATGCTCCAGGAGGGCGGTTTCCCCTCCGATCTCACGGTGACCGAAACCGTACGGATGTGGGCCGGCTGCACCAGCGGCGCACGGCCCACCGCCGAAGCTCTGGACATGGTCGGCCTCCGGGCTCGCGGGGAGGTGCGGATCAAGCAGCTCTCCGGCGGTGAACGGCGGCGCCTCGACCTGGCGCTCGCCCTCCTCGGCCGCCCCGAGGTCCTCTTCCTCGACGAACCGACCACCGGCCTGGACGCCGAGGGCCGGCGTGACACCTGGCAGCTGGTGCGGGCGCTGCGGGACAGCGGGACGACCGTGCTCCTGACCACGCACTACCTGGAGGAGGCCGAGTCCCTGGCCGACCGGCTCGCGATCATGCACCAGGGCCGGATCGTGATCTCCGGCACCCCGGCGGAGGTCACCGCCGCCCGGCCCGCCCGCATCCGCTTCGTCCTCCCCGAGGGCGTCCCGGCCGGGCGTCTGCCGCTCGCACTGCGCGCCGCCGCCGAGGGCCGCCGCGTGGAGATCCGTACGCGGGAACTGCAGGACGCGCTCGGCGAACTGCTGGCGTGGGCGCGTGAGGCAGGCGTACGGCTGGAAGGGCTCGACGCCCGCTCGGCGTCGCTCGAGGAGGCGTTCCTGAAGATCGCCTCCGGCGCCGGCGCCGGTACCGCCGGGTCCCGTACCACCGACTCCCGTAACGCCGATCCCGTCACGACCGGCCTGGAAGGTGCCCGATGAACGCCACCGTCACCCGGCTCACCGCTCTCGGGCGGGCCGAACTCACCCTCCTCGGGCGGAACAAGAACAACCTCTTCATCGCCCTCCTGATGCCCCTGCTGATGATCTTCGTGCTGCGCTCCTCCATCTCGCAGATGGGCACCGACGAGCTGCCCAGGGGAGTCGCCGGGGCCACCCTCGTCGGCGGCACCGGCATGGTCCTGATCCTCGTCGTCTAC
Organism: Streptomyces sp. NPDC003027; assembly: GCF_053591435.1. Classification (NCBI taxonomy): domain Bacteria; kingdom Bacillati; phylum Actinomycetota; class Actinomycetes; order Kitasatosporales; family Streptomycetaceae; genus Streptomyces; species Streptomyces sp. NPDC003027. The sequence goes on along the minus strand of NZ_JBSFTU010000027.1, from coordinate 34,143 downwards.
ATGGGCCTGGTCTCCGCCTACGTCGCCCGCCGCGAGGAACTGGTCCTCAAGCGGCTGCGCACCGGCGAGGCGAGCGACCCGGAGATCCTCGCCGGGGCCGCGCTCCCCTCCGCCGCCATCGCGCTCGCCCAGTGCGCCGTGCTGGCCGTCGGCGGTGTCACCGTCCTCGATCTGCCCGCCCCCGAGCGGCCGGAGCTGCTGGCGCTCGGCCTGCTCGCCGGCATACCGCTGCTCGCCGCCCTGGCCGCCGCGACCACCGTCATCACCCGCAACGTCGAGAGCGCGGGCCTGACCACCCTGCCGTTCTTCCTCGTCTCGGCCATGGGCTCGGGGATGATGGTGCCCCGCGAGGTGCTGCCCGACGTCGTCGCCGACGTCTGCGAACTGCTGCCGCTCAGCGGGGTGATGGAGTTCGTCCGGGCCGGCTGGTTCGGCACCGACGGCACCGGTGACCTGGTCACCGCCGCCGTCACCACGCTCGCCTGGGGCATGATCACCGTGTTCGCTGTCCAGCGGTGGTTCCGCTGGGAACCGCGACGCTAGAGACTCGCTGGAAGCAGCGAGAAGCACGCTGAGGGACGGGGGGCCGGGCGGGTGTCCAGACTGACCGGATGGTGGGTCGGCCGCAGCGACGCGGCCAAGGTCGAGCTGTACACACGGTGGACCTTCCACTTCTTCGCCCTGATCGAGATCGCCGCCATCGGCGGCGTACCGCTCGCCCAGACCGACCGCACCCCCCTCGGCCTGCCGCTGGGCCTCGCCCTCGCACTGCTGGTCTGCGCCCACGCCGTCCTGACCGCCGTCCTCTCCTCCCGCGCGCTCGACTGGGCCCTCGACCGCCGCGAGCGGCCGGTCCGGCTCGCGGTCGCCCTCGTGGCCCTGACCGCGGCCGGCGCCCTGACCCTCATCGCGCTGCGCGCCACCGGGACCCTCGCCGACGGGGCGATCGCCGCGAGCGTCGTCACCGGCACGGTCACCTTCAGCCTCGGCAGCCTCGTCCTGTGCATGAACCGGGTCCGGCACATGCTGTACGTGGCACCGCTCGCCGCCTTCGCGACGGGCGGCGCCGTCGCGGCGATGGGTGTCGGACTCGGAGAGGCCCTCGGCTACGCGGTGGGCATCCTCCTCGCAGGCGGCGGGCTCGTCGCCGCCTGCGGGTTCTCCGGCTGGCTGATGAGGATGGTCTGGGAGCTGGAACGGTCGAAGGAGCTGAAGGCACGCCTCGCCGTCGCCGAGGAGCGGCTGCGCTTCGGGCGCGACCTCCACGACGTCATGGGCCGCAATCTGTCGGTGATCGCGCTCAAGAGCGAGCTCGCCGTCCAGCTCGCCCGGCGCGGACGCCCGGAGGCCGTGGACCAGATGATCGAGGTGCAGCGGATCGCCCAGGAGTCGCAGCGGGAGGTACGGGACGTGGTGCGCGGCTACCGGGAGGCGGACCTGCGGGTCGAACTGGAAGGAGCGCGCGGTGTCCTGACCGCCGCCGGGATCACCTGCGCCATGGACTCGACGGACCTGGAGCTGCCCTCCGACGTGCGGTCGGCGCTCGGCTGGGTGGTCCGTGAGGCCACGACGAACGTACTGCGGCACGGCGACCCGTCGCGCTGCGTGATCTCCCTGCGGGGGAAGGACGGCGCGGTGCTGCTGACCGTGGAGAACGACGGCGTACGGGAGGTGCCCGGGGCCCGGGCCGGCGGCTCGGGCCTGGCGGGGCTGCGTGAACGGCTCTCGGCGGTGGCCGGGACCCTGGAGGCCGGACCGGCCGGCGGGGGCACGTTCCGGGTGACGGCGCGGGTGCCTCTCCCCGTACAGGGAGGCGGGCGCGGGCCCCTGCGCGCGCCGGTCGAGGGGGAGGCGCTGTGACCGTACGCGTGCTGCTCGCCGACGACGAGCATCTGATCCGGGGCGCGCTCGCCGCCCTGCTCGGTCTGGAGGACGACCTCGTGGTCGTCGCCCAGGCCGCCACCGGCCCCGAGGCCCTCGCCATGGCCCGCGCCCACCGGCCCGATGTCGCGGTCCTCGATCTGGAGATGCCCGGTGCCGACGGTGTGAAGGTCGCCACATCCCTGCGCGAGGAGCTGCCCGAGTGCCAGACCATGATCGTGACCGGCCACGGCCGCCCCGGCCACCTCAAGCGGGCGCTCGCCGCCGGGGTGCGGGGGTTCGTGCCGAAGACCGTCAGCGCCCAGCGGTTGGCCGAGATCATCCGTACCGTCCACGCCGGAAACCGTTACGTGGACCCGGAGTTGGCGGCCGACGCGATCTCCGCCGGGGACTCGCCGCTGACCGCGCGGGAGGCCGAGGTCCTGGAGTTCGCGGCGGACGGGGCCCCGGTCGCGGAGATCGCCGAGCGCGCCTCCCTCTCGCCCGGGACGGTCCGGAACTACCTCTCCTCGGCCGCGACGAAGCTCGGCGCCGAGAACCGGCACACGGCGGTACGTCTCGCGCGGGAGAAAGGTTGGGTATAGTTGGCTCCGCGCTACGGCGCATGCGGACGTGGCTCAGTTGGTAGAGCATCACCTTGCCAAGGTGAGGGTCGCGAGTTCGAATCTCGTCGTCCGCTCCACAGGAAGAAGCCCCCGGTCGATCCGACCGGGGGCTTCTTCGTGCTCGGCGCCTGTGCCTCAGTGCCAGGTGTGGCCGGTCAGCAGCTCGTACGCCTCCACGTACTTGGCGCGCGTGGCGTCCACGATCTCCTGGGGGAGCGCGGGCGGCGGCTGCTCGCTCTTGCGGTTCCAGCCGGAGGCCGGGGAGGTCAGCCAGTCGCGGACGAACTGCTTGTCGTACGACGGCTGGGCGTGGCCCGGCTCCCAGTCGGCGGCCGGCCAGAAGCGCGAGGAGTCCGGGGTCAGCACCTCGTCGGCGATGACCAGCCTGTCGCCGTCCGGGGTGGACGCGAAGCCGAACTCGAACTTGGTGTCGGCGAGGATGATCCCGCGCTCGCGGGCGATGTCCCGGGCCCGGCTGTACACGGCGAGGGTCGCCTGGCGCAGCATGGCGGCGGTCTCCGCGCCGACCTGACGGGCCACCTCCTCATAGCTCACGTTCTCGTCGTGCTCGCCGACGGCGGCCTTGGTGGCGGGGGTGAAGATCGGGGCGGGCAGCTCGGAGCCGTCGCTCAGGCCCTCGGGGAGGGCGAGGCCGCAGACCGTACGGGACTCGTTGTACTCCACGAGGCCCGAGCCGGTCAGATAGCCGCGCGCCACGCACTCGACCGGGATCATCCGGAGCGACTGGCAGACGAGGGTGCGGCCCTCCCAGTCGGCGGGGGCGCCGGCCGGCAGGTCGGTGGAGAGGACGTGGTTGGGGACCAGGTCGGTCAGCTGATCGAACCACCAGAGCGAGAGCTGGGTGAGGACCCGGCCCTTGTCGGGGATCTCGGTCGGCAGGACCCAGTCGTACGCGGACATGCGGTCGCTGGCCACCATGACGAGGTCGCCGGCCTCGTTCTGGTAGAGGTCACGCACCTTGCCCGTGTGCAGGTGGGTCAGGCCCGGGACCTGGACAGGCTCGGGCTTTTCTACGAATCCGGACACGGTTCCTCCGCGTAGGTTGATCCAGGAGCGATTCGATTCTCTCGCACCGGGACGCGGGGACGGCGGGCGGCCCGCCCTGAGTGTCCGGTCCCGTGGTCAGTCTCGCTTGCAGATGCGGTCCAGGAGGTTCGCGGTGGCGCGCTGGATGCGCGGGTCGACATGGCCGGGCCGGTCCAGGGCCGGCGACCAGGCGAACGTGCCGGAGGCGAAGACCCAGGCGCCGGACGGAGCCCGGTAGAGGGAGGTCTCCTGGTGGCGCAGGGCCCCCTCGCTGTCCTGGTAGGGCGAGTGCGCGAGGAGGATCCGGCCCTCGTGCTCGGGCAGCGCGGTGCGCGGGAAGTAGCGGTCGGCCTCTCCGGCGACCAGGCCCGGGATCTCGTCGCCGTCGCCCGCGCCGGTCGCCTCCCAGAGCCAGTGGTCCGCGTTCCGTACGACCAGGGGGTGCGGCTCGGGAACCCTTCCCGCGTACTGGATGCCGAGCAGCTGCTGCTCCGGGCGGTCGATCTCGCGCCACAGCGCGGGGCGGCCGGGGCCGCGGCGCTTGCGGCAGGTCAGGAGCCGGTCGGGGACGCCGGACGGGGAGGGGCCCAGCTCCACCTGCCAGTACATGGTGTTGGCGGAGAGGAAGACGAGCGACGTGCCCTGCTCGCGGGCGAGCTCCACCGTCCTGCGCATGGGGACGGACCAGTACTCGTCGTGGCCGGGGAAGACCAGGCCGCGGTAGCGGGTGGGGTCGACGCGGCCGGCGTGCAGGTCGCGGGTCTCGGCGTACGCGAGGTCGTAGCCGTACCGCTCGGCCCAGCGGATGAAGTCGTAGGCGTGGCCGACGTGCAGGGGGAGTCCGGCACCGGCGTAGGGGCGGTCGAAGGAGACGGTGATCGCCGCGTCCTCCTCGCCGAGGAGCCGGCCCTGCTCGTCCCACGCGTGGTAGAGGCTGGCCCCGGTGCGCCCGTCCTCCGGGTAGAGGTTGTACGCCTGCCAGGTCACGTCCGGGAGGACGAGGAGGAGGTCGGCGGGGTGGTTGTCGCGGACCGTGAAGGGGATGTGGGAGCGGTAGCCGTCGGCCGTGGTCAGCACGGCGACGTACGCACCGATCGCCCAGAGGGACGGGATCTGCAGCCGCCAGGACTGCCACCAGTGGTGACAGGAGACGGTCCGGTCGGCGGTGAGCGGGGCCGGCTGGACGATCCCGGAGAGACGCGGGCTCGTGGTGACCTTGGTGGCGCCCTCGCCGGCGTAGTGACCGATTCGGTAGATGTCGACCGAGAACTGCTGCGGCGGGTCCACCGTGATGTGGAAATCGATCGCCTCGCCGGGGGCGACCGCTCCACTGGACGTGAAGCCCTTGATCTGGCTGCTCACGTCGTCGGCCGTACGAGGGCCGCCGCTGCCGCCGCGCGCCAGGGTGGCGTCGGCGTACCAGGGGACGACCTGGCCGGTGTCGTCGAAATAGTTCTCCGACCCCCGCAACCAGGGCAGAGGGCCCTGTCCGAACGGGTCCGTGACGGCGTGGGCGAGCGCGCCCGATTCCCATCGCCTGATCTGCTCCGCCCCCATGTTCGCGCCCCTCCCTCGACTCCCCCGCGTCATGTCTGTCATGTGCTGCTGTCAGTGCCGGTCCCCAGCACATCACATAACGCACGCACTCCGTCACCGTTCGTCGCGAATTGACGTGAACGGAAGGTGGGCTTCCGTTCGTCGGCCGGGTGAGCGGGGCTCAGACGAGGCGTACGGGCTTCTCCGGACGGACGCCGGTCTCGGTGAGCCAGGCGCGCAGGGGTTCCGGGTCGCCGTCCTCGACGAGGGCCATGACACGGGCCGGCAGGTCGGTGCTGCGCGCGCCGCCGACGAGGAGCGCGGGTCCGTCGAGCCAGTCGAGGCCGGGAGTGGCGCCCGCCGTGTCGACGGCGGCGCAGCAGACCATCGCGGTCACGTGGTCCGCCAGCAGGTCGCGCCCGGTCCGGGGCGGCTGCAGCGGGAAGAGCGGCAACTGGTCGGCTCCGGCCGTCCCTAGAGCCGCGGCGGCGTGCGGCCCGGGCGCGGTGGCGGGGAGGGGCCTGGCGGCCTCCTCGCGGGCGACATGGGCGGTCAGCGCGGCGGCGAGGGAGTCGGCGGCGGGCGTGGGGAGGGCGGGCTCGTCGGCGGTGGACGCGTCGGGGTCGGCGTCGGGGTCGGCGTCGCTGGGCCGGGCGTCGACGGCGCCGGGGTCCGCGTCGGCGTCGGCGACGGCGTCGGGGTGCCTGGTGTCGGCGTCGCTGGGCCTGGCGTCGGCGTCGGCGGGCCCGGCGTCGACGGCGTCGGCATCAGGGACGTAGGGGGCGCCCGGCGGCGGGGCAGGGGCGGCGGGGGCCGGGGTGGGGGCCGAGTCCGGGAGCCGGCCGTCTGCGGGCGCGGCGTCGGCCGAGGCCGACCGCGTGGGCCTCGCGAGGTGGGACATCACGCGGGTGAGGGTGGGGCCGTCGGCCGTCGTCGTGTGGCCGGCCGGACCCGAGGGCAGGACGCCCAGTTCGTCGAGGACCTCGTGGAGGCGGGCCGCGTCCATGCGCCACTTGCGGTCCACCACCTCCTCCGGGTACTGGCTCCAGTCCACCGGGGCCCAGTCCGGGCCGGCCTCCGCCGGGCCGCCGTGGAAGAGCCGGGCGGCGAGCAGCGAGGCCGCCTCGTCGACCGCGCCGGGCTCCTCCAGCAGGTCGCAGGCCGGGCGCTCACCGAGCCGGGTGGTGAAGCCCTCGGCGAGCCGGTCGCGGCGGGAGAGCTCGGTGAGGGCGGCGACCACGCCGACGTCGAGGCTCGACGGCCAGCGGCCCATCCGCCAGGCGGGCAGCGCCACGCGGGTGAGGAGCCGGTCCCAGCCCGCGTAGGCGAGACCGACCTGCTCCTGGGCGACGATCCGGATGCCGTAGTCCACCGCCTGGGCCCGTTCCGAGCCGGCCGCGGCGACCCCGCGCTCCATCTCGGCGGCATGGCCCCGGCAGCTGCGCAGCAGGACCCGGGCGACCCGCCCGACCCCGTGGGCGCCGAGCCGGCGGACCGGGTCGAGACCGGGGCTGCGGGGCGAGGCGACGGCGGCGTCCAGGCCCTGCACGAAGCGGCGGGCCGCGGCTATGTCGGGGTGCGCGGCCGGGGCCGTACCGGCGACGACGGGGGCGAGGACCGCCCGCAGTTCGCCGACGCGCATCCACCACAGGAAGGGCGAGCCGATGACGAGGACGGGCGCGTCGGAGGAGCGTCGCAGTCCGGGCGTACGGCCGTGCGCCGGGTGCGTACGGTCCTCCAGCCAGCTGTCGCAGTCCGGGGTCAGGGCTATCGCGGAGGGTGCGGGGACGTCGAGCCGGTCGGCCAGGTCCCGGACCATCCGGTAGAGATCGGGGGCGGCGGACTCCGCGAGCTCCACGGTCGGTGTGACGGCGGGCCGGGCCCGCGCGACGACCAGCGCGACGGCCGCGGCGGCGAGGAGGACGACCAGGGCGAGGACGGTCACCACCCAGCGGGCCACGTCCCAGCCGGCGCCCGTGAGATGGCCTGTGACACCCCCCGCGTACAGGATCACGGCCGCGGCGGCGGGAAGCAGCGCGACGGCGAGTGCCCTGCCGCGGACGCGGAGCACGGCGAGGGCCCGGGTGCGCGCGGCGCGCGCACCCATCTCCTCGCCGACAACGGAACCGGTACCGGACACGCCGTACATCACCCCCTCCTGCCCTCGACGGGATTGCCTGTGGCGGTGTTGCTCACTCCCCCACTGTGGCACCCGCCACTGACATCGCAATGCCGGTGAGCCAAGTGCCGGAACGCCTTCGCCGCACCCTAGTTGGGGGTTCGACGGGCGTCATCCGGATGGCTCAGTCGTCACTCGATGGAATGGCTTTGGGCAAAGGTGGTGACACGCAGGCGTGCTTAGGGGTTCACTCCCCGGCCGCCGCGCGCGCGATGTCCGTACGGTGCTGGGAGCCGTCCAGACGGATGCGGCCGACCGCCGTGTACGCCCGTCGGCGGGCCTCCGCCAGGTCCTTGCCGGTCGCCGTGACCGAGAGGACGCGGCCACCGGCGCTCACGATCGCGTCGCCGTCCCGCTTCGTCCCGGCGTGCAGGACGTACGCGTGCGGAGCGTCCTGTGCCGCGACCTCGTCGAGACCCTCGATCGGGTCGCCCGTCCGGGGGGTTCCGGGGTAGTTGTGCGAGGCGACGACCACGGTGACGGCGGCTTCGTCGCGCCAGGTGAGCGGGGGCTCGTTGTCGAGGGTGCCGTTGGCGGCGTTCAGCAGGACGCCCGCCAGCGGGGTCTTGAGACGGGCGAGGACCACCTGGGTCTCCGGGTCGCCGAAGCGGGCGTTGAACTCGATGACCCGTACGCCCCGGCCGGTGATGGCCAGGCCCGCGTACAGCAGGCCCTGGAACGGCGTGCCGCGGCGGCGCAGCTCGTCCACCGTGGGCTGCAGGACGGTGGCCATGACCTCGTCGACCAGCTTGGGGTCCGCCCAGGGCAGCGGCGAGTACGCGCCCATGCCGCCGGTGTTCGGGCCCTCGTCGCCGTCGAGCGCGCGCTTGAAGTCCTGCGCGGGAGTGAGGGGGAGGACGGTGACGCCGTCGGTGATCGCGAAGAGGGAGACCTCCGGGCCGTCGAGGTACTCCTCGATGACCACGCGGCCGCAGGAGAGCGCGTGCGCGCGGGCCTGCTCGACGTCCTCGGTGACGACGACGCCCTTGCCGGCGGCCAGGCCGTCGTCCTTGACGACGTACGGAGCGCCGAAGGCGTCCAGCGCCGCGTCGATCTCCTCCGGGGTGGTGCAGACGTAGCTGCGGGCGGTGGGGACGTTGGCGCCCGCCATGACGTCCTTGGCGAACGCCTTGGAACCCTCCAGTCGCGCCGCCTCCTGGGACGGGCCGAAGCAGGGGACGCCGGCCGCGCGGACGGCGTCGGCGACACCGGCGACGAGCGGCGCCTCCGGGCCGACGACCACGAGATCGGCGCCGAGGCCGGTCGCGAGGCGGGCGACGGCTTCGCCGTCCAGCTGGTCGACGGGGTGCAGCTCGGCGACCTCCGCGATTCCGGCGTTGCCGGGCGCGCAGTGCAGAGCGGTGACGTCGGGATCGAGGGAGAGAGAGCGGCACAGGGCATGTTCGCGGGCGCCGCCGCCGATGACGAGGACCTTCACGCCAGCCAGGGTAGCCCGCGGGGCGGGATGCCCCTTGTGCGGGCCACCGAGCGAGACGGCTCTACTCGTTCGTGTATTCCTCCACAACCGTGGCTCCGAGCTCGCGCACGATCAGCTCGTGGCCGGAGAGCGCGGAGTCGACGAGGTCCGGATCGTCCTCCTCCGGGATGTCGTCCTCGGGCGCGACGGACCGCGGCGCGGGGGCCTGCTGCGGCGCCTGTGGTGCGTGTGATCCCTGCGATGCCGGTGACCCTTGCCGGCCTTGCGGTGCTTGTGCTTGTACGGAGCTGGGGCCGGCGGACGCGGAGGCTGAGCGGGCCTGGGGCGCGGACCCGGGCCCGGGCCCTTGGGGCTGCCGGCCGGAGGCGGGGGACGGAGCGTAGTCCTGCTGCGGCGACTGGGCGGGGGCCTGCGCCTGCCGTCCGCCGCCGAAGTTGGGCGCGGCGGGCGGAGGCGAGACGCCGCCCGACGGGTCGATGATCGCCTCGATCTTCCACTGGACGTTGAACTGCTCGGCCAGCGCCTGCTTGAGCACGTCCTCGCTGCCGCTGCTCGCGAAGTTGTCACGGGCGCCGGCGTTGAGGAAGCCGAGCTGGAGGGTGGTTCCGTCGAACCCGGCGACCTGGGCGTTCTGGCTGAGCAGGATCCAGGTGAACCGGCGCCGGTTCTTGACCGCCTCGAGGATCGACGGCCACATGTTCCGCACCTGGGCGGCGCCCTGCGCCATGTCCCCGGCGGGGGCGGCGGGGGCGGCCGACTGCGGGGTGGGCGCGGGGGCCTGGGGTGCGGGGGCCGGGGCAGGGCTGGAGGCTCCCGGCCAGGCGCCGGGGGCGGCGCCCCCTGGCTTGGCGGCTCCGGGCCAGGCACCGGGGCGCGGCGCGTCGGCGGCGGGCTGCTCGGGGGCGGGGGCCGGGGCAGGAGCCGGTGCGGGCTGGGCGGGAGCGGCCTGGGCGGGCGCCGCGGCCTGCGGGGGAGCCGGTGCGGGGGCCGGGGGCGCCGGTGTCATGGCATGGGCTTCGGGCGCGGGGACGTACCCCATGGCCGGCGCCGGAGAGCTGGTCGTGAAGACCGGCGCGGGCATCGCCGCACCACGCTCGAGCCGGTCGAGCCTGGCCTGGACCGACCGCTCGTCGTCGAAGGCGGCGGGCAGCAGCACGCGCGCGCAGATCAGCTCCAGCTGGAGCCGCGGAGACGTGGCACCGCGCATCTCGGTGAGCCCGGTGTTGACCAGGTCGGCCGCCCTGCTGAGCTCGGCGGCGCCGAAGACGGAGGCCTGGGCCTGCATCCGCTCGACCACGTCCACGGGGGCGTCGATGAGCCCCTTCTCGGCGGCGTCGGGGACGGCGGCGAGGATCACCAGATCCCGCAGCCGCTCCAGCAGATCGGCGACGAAGCGCCGGGGATCGTTGCCGCCCTCGACGACCCGGTCGACGACCTCGAACGCGGCGGCACCGTCACCGGCCGCGAAGGCGTCGACGACGGAGTCGAGCAGCGACCCGTCCGTATAGCCGAGAAGGGACGTGGCCATGGCGTATGTCACACCGTCGTCCGCCGCGGCGGCCAGCAGCTGGTCCATGACGGACATCGAGTCACGCACGGACCCGGCACCGGCCCGCACGACGAGGGGCAGGACCCCGTCCTCGACGGGGATGCCCTCACGGCCGCAGACCTCGCCCAGATAGTCCCGCAGAGTGCCGGGCGGCACGAGCCGGAAGGGGTAGTGGTGCGTCCGCGACCGGATGGTCCCGATGACCTTCTCGGGCTCGGTGGTCGCGAAGATGAACTTGAGGTGCTCCGGCGGCTCCTCGACCACCTTCAGCAGGGCGTTGAAGCCCGCCGAGGTGACCATGTGGGCCTCGTCGATGATGTAGATCTTGTACCGGCTCGACGCCGGTCCGAAGAACGCCTTTTCCCGCAGGTCACGGGCGTCGTCGACGCCACCGTGGGAAGCCGCGTCGATCTCGATGACGTCGATCGACCCGGGTCCGTTGCGCGCGAGGTCCCGGCAGGACTGGCACTCGCCGCAGGGGGTGGGCGTCGGCCCCTGCTCGCAGTTCAGACACCGGGCGAGGATGCGCGCACTGGTCGTCTTGCCGCAGCCACGGGGTCCGCTGAACAGGTACGCGTGATTGACCCGGTTGTTCCGCAGGGCTTGCTGCAACGGGTCGGTGACATGCTCCTGCCCAATGACCTCGGCGAAGGACTCGGGGCGGTAGCGGCGGTACAACGCGAGAGACGACACGTATACGAGGTTATAGGCGCGCACCGACAACCCGTCCCGTGAAGCCCGGCCCCGGCCCTCCCGCCCCCGGGAACGCAAGCGCCCCCCACGCACCCGCCAGAGCCGACCTACCCTTGCTGCCTTCCGGCCCTGGGGGAGTTCAGTCAGATAGCGCCACGTGAGGGGCTCCGCCAAGGGTACCCGATTCCGGAGGCCGCTCGGGCCCCCGGGACCGGTCCGGGGGAACCGTTGTGGATCACGTTCGCGAGCACCCCTCAACGTCTTGTATTGTTTGCGGCGGAGGATTCGCCTAGTGGCCTAGGGCGCACGCTTGGAAAGCGTGTTGGGGGCAACCCCTCACGAGTTCGAATCTCGTATCCTCCGCCATTGCTCTCACCGGGCAATACGAAGAGGCCCTGACCAGTTTCGGCTGGTCAGGGCTTCTTCGCGTGCTGGCTAGGGCCCGGACAGTCGGACCTCACACGCGGCAGAGCTGAGAGCCCTAGTGATCTTCCGTCTCAGTTCGGGTCTGAGGGGGCCGGCTCGGGCCTTCCACAGCGTCTCCGCCCGCTTCCTCGGCTACGCCCCAGAGTGCGTCACCGACCTGCTTGACGACCTTCTTTAAGAGCGGGCCGGTTACGTGCATGTACCGGGCGCGCATCCTCCCGGACCCGCCCGGCTCCCAGCCCATGATGGCGTCCACCACCACATCGGGGACCCCGAGCAAGAGCAGCACTGTCCCGGCAGTGTGCCGAGCGTCATGGAGTCGCCCGTCTCGTACGCCGGCGTCCTCCAGCAGCTTCTTCCAGTGGTGGTAGTCCGTTTTCGGGATGAGCGGCCCACCGGTCGGCCGTGCGAAGACGTACCCCTTGTGCTCCCATTCGTCCCCGGCCTCCCTGTGCTCGCGGTCCTGCTCCTCCTGGTGCTTACGGAGGAGCTTGATCAACGGCACGGGGAGACCAATCGTGCGGCGGCCGGCGCGAGACTTGGTGCTCTTGTGCTCGCGCCGGATCTGCTTGCGCTTGGGCCAGTAGCCGGGCTTCCGGTCGCAGGTACCACCGCAGTCGTGCTCGTACTTCGGCCGCAGGCGGTCCGGATCCGGATGTACCCGGCGTCCAGGTAGACGTCTTCCAACATGAGTCCGAGGGCTTCCCGACGCCGTGGGTGACGAAGTCGGAGAGGCCCTTTCCCTCCTCGTCGACGACCCCGATGGCCGCGTCGAGCGCGTCGGGCTGTCCGCCACGGCGGGTGCGCACCGTGTACGTCTCGGTCGGCAGCAGTTCCGTCAGGTCGGGCCGCCTCGGGTGCCATCTCAGCCGAACCCTAGGCAAGCACCACCCAGGCAGCCTTGGTTCCGCAGTCCGTGACCTGGAACCCCCACTGTCCCCGGGTCAGCTCGTTCACGATGCGCAGGCCCCGTCCGCGCTCAGTGAGCAGCCCGCTCACTGCCTCCGACGCGGTGGCTTCCGGCGAGGACGCGGCAGCCAGGTAGAGGTCCGTCGAAAGAAGAGGACTCCCGTCGTGGATCTCGCAGATCCACCTTCCGGCAACAGAGCGAAGGTGTACCTCGTACGGGCCGCACGCGTGCTCGTGCGCGTTTGCCACGAGCTCCGAGACCGCCAGGACTCCGTCACTGATGACGTCGTCGGACAGGCCCACATCTTCGAGAACACGTCGCAGAACCGAGCGGGCTTCGCCCGTCGGGTTGATGGTGTGGTCGCTCCAGCGGTACACGAGGGCGGTAGACGGCGCACTGATCATCGGGCGGCGGACCTCCTGCGGGTGACGTCGGTGGCCTCCTCCCAGGGCTCCGGAGCGGCCGCGGCAGTGCGTACGCCACCGAAAGCGTAGAAACCGCATAAAGCACCATGGCCGAGCGTGTCCGGCCCCTGGGATGGTCGTGGCTCAAGCCCCCGGCCACGAGGCCGGTCGCGAGTCACTCGCTCAAGGGTGGCTGCCGGTGGCCCTGATGCTCATGGGCGTTTATGAGCACAGGGTGCGAGCGGGCGACAGGCGCTCCAGCGACACCGCCGACCCGCCGTCGACCTTCGCCTCCGCCCCTCTGATCACTGGGAGGATGGGCGGGTGAGTGCTGACGTGCTGGGACGCTGGGTGCCGGATCGTCCCGAGGATGTGGCCGCGGTCTTCGCCAAGGCGGACTTCCCGTGGTGGATCGCCGGTGGCTACGCGATCGAACTCGCGGTCGGCCGCGAGCTGCGCGCACACGGCGATCTCGACGTCCTCGTCCTCCGGCGTGACCAGGCCCTCGTACGTGACCTGCTGGCCGACTGGGACCTGTACGTGGCGGACCCGCCCGGCCGGGGGGAGCTTCGACCGTGGCGTCCTGGAGAGATCCTTCAGCCGCCGCTCCACGACATCTGGTGCCGCCGCACGCCCAAGGCGCCCTGGTCGGTGCAGCTCATGCTGGACGAGGCCGAGGGCACCCTGTGGGTCTCGCGGCGCACCCCGGAGATCCGGCTCCCGATCGACCGACTCGGGCGGACGAGCGAGACTGGCATCCCGTATCTCGCGCCCGAGGTGCAGCTTTTCTACAAGGTGAAGGCGACCCGGGACAAGGACGAGACCGACTTCGAAGCGGTACTGCCGCTGCTCGACACTCCGGCACGCGCCTGGCTGGCGGACGCAATCAAGGTGATCGCGCCCGGCCACCCCTGGCTCCGCCGGCTCCTGCCGGTCAGCCGAACGTGAGCAGCGGTACGTCGTAGAGGTCGGGGTTCCGGGGCCGGGTCATCGTGGGCGACGTGACCTCCACGATCAGCAGCTCGCTGAGGAACTGGACCTTGGCGCTGAGGAGGTGGCTCGTCCTGCCGTCGGCCGACTGAGCCTTCAGGCCGGCGGAGACGTGGATGTGCGGGAGTATCCCGCCGGTGGCGGGGTCATGGGCGAGGGTGCCGGCGCCGAACGCCTCGACGTTGGTGACGTACGTCTTCGCCCAGACCGGTGCGTCCGGGTCCGCGAGCTTCTCGCAGGCGCCCACGATCTCGGCCTCCGCGAAGGCTCCGATGAACGAGGGGATGTAGCCCTGCCGTACGCCGTTGTCCCGGCAGAAGGTGGACAGCGCCTCGAAGAAGTCCTCCCCGTGGTCGAAGGTGACGCCGAAGGTACGGCCGACGGTCAGCTCGTGAGCACGCATGCGCGGGTGTCTCCTGATGAGGTGGGATCAGCGGGCGGAGGCGGTGGTGAAGGTCTCGCGGACCGTCGCTCCGTCGGCGCCCTGGGCGAGCAGGGCCTGCAGCAGGAGCCGCGCCTGGTACGGGCCGAGGTCTCCGGCTCCGATGAGCCCGCGGCCGAGGAGGTCCTTCTCGGAGCCGGGGAAGCCGTACGTGTCCGACAGAACGGGGCCGTTGCCGATGCGGGAGGCGAGGACCACGGGGATGCGGGACGCAAGCTTGGTGAGCCCTTCGACAAGGCGCTCCGGGACGTGACCCACGCCGAAGGCCGCAACCACGAGCCCGTCGCAGTTGCCGTCCCACACGTCGAGCAGGGCTCCGTCATCGCCGAGGGTGACCGTGTAGAGCCCGACGCGCGCCTCACGGTCGGGGGCGCCGACCAGCGGTCCGCGGCGCGGCAGCCCGCTTACCATCCGAACCCGGTTCTCCGCGATCCGCGCGATCGGGCCGCACGCCGGTGAGGTGAAGGCCGCGGGGCTGGTGGTGTGGGACTTACGGACGGTCCGGGCCGAGTGGATCTCGTCGCCGAGTACGACGAGACAGCCGGCGCCGCTGAGTCCAGGGTCGGCGGCGGCCAGGACGGCGGAGTGGAGGTTGGCCGGGCCGTCGGCGCCGGGCAGGGCGGGGTTGCGCATCGCGCCAGTGACAACGACCGGCTGCTCGTGGCCGTGGTAGAGGTCGAGGAGGAAGGCGGTCTCCTCGATGGTGTCGGTGCCCTGGGTGATGACGACGCCGTCGACCTCTCCGGTCTCCAGCTCCGCCGCGATCGCGACCGACAGTGCCGTGAGGTCCTCGAAGGTCAGGGAGGCGCCGGGCAGACGACGGAAGTCCCGCACCTTGAGGCCGATGCCGCTCGTGGCCAGCGCGGGTACCGCAGCGAGGAGTTCGTGGGCCGAAAGCGCCGGTACGACGCCTCCGGTGGTGGGGTCGGTGGTCATGGCGATCGTGCCGCCCAGGGAGAAGACCGCCACGTTCCTGCCCGACTCCGTCATTCCCCTGCTCCCTGTCCGGACGCCGCCGAGCGCGACCTCACGAGTGGTTCACGCAGGCTATCGGGTCGGCGCCGTCCGGGTACGCGGAATGATCACCATCTGCTCGGCCACGAACCGGCAGGCGGCCTCCAGCCCTTCGAGACCGAGCAACCGGCTGCGCGACCGGGCAAGCCGCTCCATGCCGACGGCCGACAACTGTGCGCACCGGCGACCGAGCCAGGAGGCGTCGAGGCCGAGGTACTCAGCCGTCGCCGCAAGCCGCTGTCCCACGTGTTCGGCAGCCGTGGCCGAGTGGCGGCTGACGTGGCCCGTTGCATCGGCGAACGTCCGTAGGGCGCCCGGCCGCGCGGTGACCGCAAGGTGGGACGCCCCCTCGGTCCGTACCCATGTGGCGATGACGGCGCGGTGCCCGTGGGAGAGCGCGAAGCCGTCGGTGTGGGCGAAGCCTCCGTCGTCCGTCACCCAGGTGCGGATGCCGAAGGACTCCATGAGCGCGATAGCGAGGAAGAGCAGGACGCGCTCGTACGCCGGCGAGGAGGCGACCGCCGTCTCCGGGACGCAGAACCCCCGGCCGCTGGTACCGCCTGGACGCCGGGGCGCCATTCGTTCGAGGTAGCGGTACTTGTGCCGGAAGAACAGCCAGGTGGCGGCCTCCTCACCGCGCTGTTCCCTGGTCCAGAAGACGGGTGCGTCGCCCAGGTGGTCACGGTGGCCCAAGATGTACCGGGCTGCGGTCTCCGAGCCGATCAGCATCCGGGAGACTTCGGTCAGTCCCTGGTCGGCGGCGATTGGTGCGCCTGGGGAAACGGTGAGCGACGCCAGCGAGGTGTGCAGGGGCTGGTCGTCGCCGAGCAGTGCCGCCTCGAATCCCGACACGGCCCACAGGATGCCGTAAGTCAGGTCGTCCAGTTCGTACGCGGCGGGGATGTCGACCGGGTCGGAGGCGGTGGCACGTACGCCGCTCGGTCGGGCGTCGGTGACGAACTGCCGGACCGCCCCGTCCACCGTGCGGTTCGCGACGACGAGCGCGCGCATCGGCATGGTGCGCCAGGCATCCAGCTCCGGGCGGGAGTCGAGTCTCAGGCTGTCCCCGAGAAAGGAGGCTGCGGGAAGGGTCAGCACGGGGAGCGCCGTCGTCGAGACGGACCGGCCGGCGGGTAACAGAAGCTGGCCCGGCCCTTCGGGCAGCGCAGCGTACCCACGGGCTCCGGTGTCCACCGCCCCCGGTAGGCCCGCGGAGTCCGGGAGGTGCGGATCGGTCGCGGGCAGGAGCCCGAGCAGCTCCTCCGGAACTCCCAGCGCATCGGTCCACTGGACGAACTGTCGTCGATCGCGGATCTGCTTGAGCCCGCGTTCCAGTCTGCTGACCTCGGCCTGGTCGATGCTGACCATCCGCGCCACGCCCGCCTGGGAGAGGCCCGTGTGCTTCCTGAACAGCTTGACGACGGTGCCGAGTTCCCATGCGGCCACGGCACGCCGGACCGTCGGATCACGCCAGAATGCCGGGTCGGCCCGTCGGGCGGCCGGCCCGTCCTGGCAGGAGGCGCATCGTGTACCGGCGTTGAAGCGACTGAGAAGGGCACCGCAGCGCGTACACCGTCGCTGTCCGCTGTCGACCATGGTCGGCATTCTGCCTCGCTCTGCGACCACCCGGACACGGTCCGCTTGTGGGGCTCATAAACGCTCATAAGCGTGGGCCTTCGTGGCGGCCATCGTGGTGGAGCACCACCGACCGGAGCCGCGTGCCGCGACTCCCCGGACGTGAGGATCCGACCTGTGACCTCCTTGACCCTGCCGCCCCGGCCGCCCGGTTCGCCGCCGCTGGCCCATGCATGGCAGACGCTGGCGGACGGTCTGCTGACCCAGCGGCTCCATCTCCATCTCGACGAATGGCGGGCTGCCGTCGCCGAGAAGAAGACGCTGCCCGACGTGCCGGGCGCCGATGTCTCCGTGCTGGCCCAGCGCCCGTCCCCGCTGGCGGCAGGCGACGAGTCCGCGATGGCGTTGCTGGAGGACGCCGGGCTCGGCTTCTGGTGGGAGCTGCCCCAGCAGCACGGAGCGGAGTCGCGGAACCAGCGCGGGGCACTTCACCGCGCCGCCGACACCGCTGCCCAGAGCATCCTCGCTGAGCAGTCCGGGGCGGCCTGGTCCGACGCCGTGACCGCCGCCAGCGCCGCCGTCGCGTGGTGGGTGGGCTTCTTCGCGGTGATCCGCCACCGCGGGGTGCACCACATCACGCTGGAGCCGCACCCGAGCCCGCTCCATGAGCAGGCCCTGGGCACTGCGGTGAGCGTCGTGGCCCACGGCATGGCCACGCGGGTGCTGGAGGCGGCGCTGCGTAACTCCGACGACGACCCGAACCTCCGCGCCGCGTACTGCCGGGCCATCGAGGCAGGCATCTGCGCCGAGTCCGAGCTGCCCCGCCTCATCGACGAATTGGCGGAGCTGCGGCTAGTGGACCTGGTGTCCACCACGGCCCGCTGGCGTGGTCGCTTCACCAAGTACGCCGGCGGCACGGGAGCGGGGCAGGTCGAATGAACCACCGCCATCCGTTCATCGTCATCGAGGGGCTCGACGGCACCGGCAAGACGACGCTGCGCAAGGGTCTGTTCCGGCTCTGGGAGGGGCTCTACGGCGTCACCCCGCTGTGCCTGCTCACCACCAACTTCCTCGCCCCCGACCACGCCGCCGCCATCGTCACCGGCAAGTACCAGCCGAACGCCGGTAACCGCGACGCCTACTTGTCCGCGATCGCGGCGGACAAGCGGGCCACGCTGGATCGCCTCGTCCTCCCCCAGCGGCCGACCCGGCCCGTGATCGCGGATCGCTGGCTTCTCAGCGAGCTGGCCTTCTTCGCCGTGAAGCACGGCATGAGGGCATCGGAGACGTACGAGGCGCTGGCCGCGCAGCTCACCGTGGCCCCGGACATCACGCTCGTCCTGGACCTGGAGACCGACGCCTCGATGAGCCGGGCGCAGGCCCGACAGGGTGACGCCGTGCGGGCCGACTGGGACGTGCGCGACGTCCAGATCCGGGTTCGCGATACCTACGAGGCCGTGGTCACGAAGCCCGACGAGTTCCCGCTCCTGGGCGACGTGGTCCGCCTGGACGCCCGCCGGCCCCGGTCCGAGGTGCTGCTCGCCGCCTGGGACGTACTGCGCGAACGACAACTGGTACCGCCCATCGCCGCCCGCACGGAAGGAGGAGAGATCCATGGTTGACGGCACGAAGGCGAGGCGTCTGCGCGAGGCCCTCGACGACAGCGAGCGGAAGCACCCTCTCCTGGCGATCGGTGCGGTGAACGCGCTCGCCGCGCACGTCGCAGCGGAGGCGGGCTTCGACGCCCTGTGGGTGAGCGGTCTGGAGGTGTCCGCAGCCTCCGGACTACCGGACGCCAACGTCCTGGGCCCCCGGGACCTGTCCGACGTGGTCGCCTCGCTCGGCCGTGTCACCGAACTGCCTGTCATCGTGGACATCGACAACGCGGGCGGCTCGGGGCGCACGGCGGAGCGGTTCGCGTACGACCTGATGCGCGCCGGAGCCGCGGCGGTGTGTGTCGAGGACAGCGCGTACCCGAAGTGCAACAGCTTCGCGGCCCACCGTGCCCAGACCCTCGCAGACCGGGATCTGCTGTGCGAGCAGGTGGGGCGCATACGGAAGGTCGCCGGTGATGACCTCGTGGTCGTGGCCCGCACCGAGGCCCTGATCGCCGGTGAGGACATGGCCACGGCGATCGCCCGCGCCGAGGCGTACGCCGAAGCCGGAGCGGATGCGGTACTCATCCACTCCAAGGACGCGACCGGTGATCAGGCGCGGGCCATCGGACGTGCGTGGAACCACGGCGTGCCACTGGTCAGCGTGCCCACGGCGTTCCCTGACCTGAGCGCCGCCGAACTCGGCGAGGCCGGCTTCAGCCTCTGCATCTACGCGAACCAGCTGAGCCGTGCCGCGCTCGCGGGCATGCGCACCGCCGCTCGTCAGTTCCGGCGCGGAGGGAGTTTCCGCTCCACCGTCGCGGGATCCCTCGCGGAGGTCGGCGACCTGATGCGCGTCGGCGAACCGGAGGCGCTGTCGTGCCTCTGACGCCCGAGCTGCCTCGGATCAGTGTCTCCGTGAAGGCGGCGATCGTGCGCGACGGCGCCGTCCTGCTGCTGTCATACGACGACGAGGCCGGGTTCCACTACAACCTCCCCGGCGGCAAGGCCCAGGTCGGCGAGGACCTGCGCCAGGCCGTGAACCGCAAGGTCGCACAGGAGACGGGCCTCCAGGTCGTGGCCCGGCGTCTGCTGTGCGTCGTCGAGTACGTCCCCGAGTCGTGGCAGGGCGAGTTCGGGGACGTGCAGAAGGTTCAGTTCAACTTCCTCGCTGACCAGGTGGACGACGCCGAGCCGCGCATGCCGGAACCGCCGGACCCCATCCAGGTGGGCTTCGAGTGGGCTCCGCTGGAACGTCTGGGCGACGTCTACCTGCTGCCCCGGATCAACCGCCCGCTGTCGGCGGCGTTGAACGGGGAGCTCGCCGACCCCTTCGTGGACAGGTGGTGACCTTCATGGATCCGAAGCTGAAGGATCTGCGGGAGTGGCTGCTGCGGGAGCACTCCGGGACGGTCTGTGTCGACCGGCTCCGCGTGATCGCCGACGAGCTCGCCGACCTGGCCGCTCGCGGTCTGCCGGGACCCGTGGTGGAACTCGGCTGCTACAGGGGCGCAATGGCCCTCTGGATCCGTAGCGTGCTCGACTCGCTGGGCGACCGCGACCGCGAGATCCACGTCTACGACTCCTTCGAGGGCATGCCCGCGCCCGGCGCCGAGGACTCGGACCATCTGGCGGTGGGCGAGCTCCGGTCGTCCCCCGACGACGTGCGCGCCACGCATGCGGCCTGGGACAGGTCGGCGCCGATCATCCATCCGGGATGGTTCGACGAGACTCTTCCCAAGGAGCTGCCCGACGAGATCGCGTTCGCCTACCTGGACGGCGACTTCTACGACTCGACCCTCACGGGACTCACGCACTGCGTCACCCGCCTGGTGCCGACGGGTGTGCTGCTCGTCGACGACTACGCGGACACGGCGGTCAATCCGCGAGCCTGGGACGGGCTCCCGGGGGTGAAGCGCGCCTGCGACGTGCACTTCGGCGCGCCTTCGCCCGTAACCGTCGTCGTCGGCGAGGGCGATCTCGCCTTCGGCCGGTACGAGAAGCCGGAGTTCCTCGGATGAGCGCTGTCCTGGTGTTACGCGGTGCGGCGGACACGAGCGCGATCCGCCGCGCCCTGCCCGATATCCTCGTACACGAGTTGCCGGACCTGGACTCGCCTCTGCCCGCCGACACGGCCGTGCTCGTCCTGCGTTCCGGCGTCCGTCTCGGCGAGCGGGAGCTCGACGCGCTCCCTCGCCTGCGGCACGTCGTACGGACCGGCTCCGGCATCGACCACATCGACGTGAGCGCCCTCCGGCACCGTGGCATCACGCTGCACCGCAACGCCGAGGCCGGCGCGGGCGCCGTGGGCGAGTGGGTGCTCGCCGCTGCCCTGGCCCTGGCCCGGCGGATCCCCTTGGGGCAGCACGCGCTGCTGCTCGGCCAGCACGAGAAGCAGGCGTGCATGGGGGCGTCACTCGGCACCCTGGACGCAGGCATCTGGGGCGCGGGTCCGGTCGGGCTGGCCGCCGAATGGGCCCTCGCCCCCTACGTGGGCCGCACGGCCTTCGCCGCGTGGCCGTCGAACTCTCCCGGTCTGCGAGAGCTGTCGCCGACAGCCCTCACGGAGCAGTCGCAGGTACACGTGATCGCTCTGCCGCTGCGCCCCACGACCGAACAGCTGATCGGCGAGGACTTCCTCACACGCGTCGCTCCGCAGCGGCCTCTGCTCATCTGCGCAGGACGGCTGGAGACCCTCGACGTCGCGGCCTGCCTGCGGGCACTGGCGGACGGGAGGCTCTCGGGCCTCGCACTCGACCCGGTCGAGCGGGAGCACCTGCCGCTCCTCACCGGCTCCACGACGCCGCTCAACCTCCTGGCCTCGCCCCACATCGGCGCCCAGCGCTCCGACGTGCGCGGCGCACTCGACCGATGGGCCATCGACCTCCTCAAGGAGATCAACGCCGCCGACAAGATCCTGATCGAAGGAGGGCACAGGTGAACCCATCGGCACGACTGCGCCGGGGGATCGCCGACAGAGTCGCCCAGGCTCTGCTCGCGTCCGGCGAGGCTCGTGAGGTCTGGCTGGAGGGAGCCCTCGCCTGCGGCTTCGCCCACGCGGCGAGCGACATCGACCTGCGTGGCATCGCGGACGGCACCCTTCCGGCGTGGGAGTCCCGCATCGTGGACGGCGTCCGTGTCGACCTCCAGGCGACGGCGCCGCAGCGGGCGGAGGAACTCCGTCACCTGCTCCGCTCCTTCGACGTCCGCCGCGACGACCTCGGCTCGTTCCGCCAGGTACGCGCTTCGATGCACGACCTCATGTGTCTGCGTACCGCTCTCTCCTACAGCTCCGGACGCTGGAATCCGGTGCTCGCTCCCGGGGAGCGCCAGGGCTACCGACGGTGGGCGGTTGCCGACCAGGCCGAGGTGGCGGCGAGTCTCGCCGAGGACCTGACCGGCCTCGTCGAGGACGGCCTAGCCGAATCGGTCGTCGTCGTATGCCGGAAGCTGGAGACCTGTCTCGCTGCGCTCGACTGCGCGGCGGCCGGCCATCCCGTCCTGGGCGACAAGTGGCTGCCGCTGCTCGCCGGCGCGCCACCCCGCCCGTCGATCAACGCGGCTCGCGCGGAGACGTGGGAGTGGTTCCGTCCGGTTCAGCGACGCGTGGCCAGAGCGCTCCTGGGCTGCTGGCCCGTCGACGACCCGCTGCAGAAGCCTCCCAGTCTGGGCACCCCAGACGCCGGCTGGCTGCCCCAGCGGTACGCCGACGGGTGGTTCCTTCGCCGTGGCGACGTCCACATTCCCATCACCGGCGGACAGCTTCTCGGGTGGCTGTCCGCGGTCTCCACCGATGGCGCGTAGGCCGCGCCTTTCCCCCTCGGGAGGCTTCTGATGCCCGTCACCCGCACCGCCCCCACGGACCTGGAGAGTCTCTACGCCCCGTTGTCGAGCACCGGGCCGGACACGGCGGTCTCCGTCATCCTCAAGCTCCGGGGAGAGACCTGCGACATCGACTGCCTGTACTGCTTCGAGAAGCGCAAGGAGTCACCGGGCGGCGCCCGGATCAACGCGGCACAGGTCCACCGCCTCGGTTCGATCTTCTCCGGGCGCCCGCTCAGCGTCGAACTCCACGGCGGGGAGCCCCTGACCGCCGGCCCGGAACGGATCGCGGAGATCCTGGACGCGCTCGCCGCACAGCCGAACGTCATCCGCGTGAGCCTCCAGACCAACGGCCTCCAGCTCGACGACGCGTGGCTGGACCTGTTCGAGCGGCACTGCCCGGAGCTGGAGATCGGCATCTCCCTCGACGGGGACGCGCTTGGGAACTCGTGGCGCGTCGGGTACGACGGCCGCCCCACGTACCCCCGAGTGGTCGAAGCCCTGGAACTCCTCGGCCGTCGGGAACGCCGTGTCGGCGTCATCTGCGCCGTCACCCCGTACGTCCTCGGCCGGGCCTCCGAGGTCATGGAGCACCTGGCCTCCTTTCCCGCCGTGACGACGGTCAGCCTGGTGCCGTGTTTCGACGCGGCGGTCACCCAGTCGACCATGGTGGTCGGATCCCGTGCGCCGACCAGTCGGGCACTCCAGCGGCGGGCCATCGGCCCCACCGGCCCGGCCTGGGCCGTCACGCCTCGTCAGTACGCCGACTTCGTGTTGGAGGCCGCCCACCACTGGGTCGCCGACGGCCTGTTCCGCCGCGTCAAGCTGGAGCCCGTCGTCTCCGTCATCCGCCGTCTGAAGGGTCTGCAGACTCGTTCATGCCACTTCTCCGACTTGAAGTGCGACCACGTCCTCACCCTTTATCCCGATGACCGCCTGGGAAGCTGTGACGAGCTGCCCTGGCCGCAGGCCGGCCTCACCGCACTTGGCGATGCACACGCCGAGGCGGACATAGCCGGCGCCCAGGGCGGCTCTCCCTTGCTTCAGCAGGCACGCTCCCTGGTCACGAAGTGCACGGCCTGCGACTACCGCGACACCTGCGGCGCGGGCTGCCCGGCGGTCCGCCTCCGCTTCGTCGCCGCGGGCGACGAAGACGCGTACTGCGACCACCGCATGCGCCTGATCGACGGCGTCGCCGCCTTCCTCGCCCAGCCGAGTCTCCCGCCCGGCGCCTCCTGTTCCCGGCTTCGCTGGCGTCCCGTCCGCCCCAACGACATGCACCACGTCGCGGCGTTCCTGGCCCGGTGGGACGACCCGGCGGCGCCCCGCCCGCCCGCGCGCCTTCAGGTCAGCGCCCACGGCAACATCAACACGGTCGGCCTCCCCGGCGTTCACGAGGCGGACGATCTCGACCCGCACCACCCCCAGTGGTACGAGGGCATCGAGTCCGGTGTCCGTCCGGTCGTCGATGCGCTCACCGCGGGCTGGAACACCGTCACCTATGACAGCTGCCAGGGCCACACCTATGCCGGCCTCCCCGAAACCGAGCCCCGCTTCCTCTCGGTCGGCATCTTCCCGCGCGACCGCGCCGAGTACACGCGTACAGCGACGCGCTTGTGCCGCGCCGCCAGCCGAGCCGAGTCCTCCCTGCCCGAGGCGTGTTCGTTGGTCCTCGGTCGCAGCGAGCTCACGTGCCGCACCACCGGCCGGGTATATCCGACGCTCGACCTCCATCTCGTACCCGCTGCCGGCACCACGCCTGCCAAGTACTTCGAGGATCTCGCCCAGGCCGTGCACGTACTCACGGAGGCCCTGGCCGAGGCCGCCTCTGCCCCGCCTTCCACCCCCTGCGCCTGCGGAGGCGAGCAGTGATCCACATCGCCGAGACCCTGTCCATCCGTACCGTGGAGAGCTTCCTCAAGCCAGACGAGGTCGAGCAACTCAACCTCGTCATGGACGACACGCTCAACTCCCTCGGACGCGACCGGTACGGCACGGCCCGCCGCACCACCATCCATGAGATCCCCGGTCACTCCCCCGCCGAGGCGCAGGACGTCTATGAGCCGGCAGGCCGGATCGAGGTAACCGAGATCCCGTACGAGGCGACCGTCCTCCTCGATCAGGCACTGAAGCTGCACATGGCCGCCATCACACGCACCCTGCCGTCGGTCACTGGCCACCGGCCGTGGATCTACCTGGAATACGGCTCCGGCCAATACATCACCCCGCATGCCGACGGCATCGCCCCCGATCCCCTCACCCGTCCCCGCCAGGTCGCCGCCGCGACGGTCACGCTCACAGACACCCACGACACCGGCGGCGCGTTCTATGTGGAAACCACGGGCAGCGACGCCGTCTGGACCGCCGACGAAGCGCCGACCGGGTCGGGTTACGCCCACGGAATGCGCTTCGCACACGACGGGACGGACATGTCCTCCCCCTGGTTCCGCACCATGCCCCGCACCCGATGGAGCGTCGCACCCGCTCCCGGCACGCTCGTGGTCTTCGGCAGCCAGCTCATTCACGGCACCGAACCAGTCCGCGCCGACCGCGTTCGCAAGTTCCTCACGCTCTTCGTCTCCGAGTAGGAAGCTTCGCCGCCATGTCCGGTCCCCGCGGCCCCCCCACAGCCACCCCTCCCCTAAACCCACGGCCCCGACCAGAGGAGAGAGCGAGCAGTGGCAGAAGACAAGACGTTCGACGAGTTCCTGGAGGCAGTCGCCTCCCTGCGCGACAGCGACCCTGTGCGCACCACCGCGCACACCTCCAACGCGGCCACCGAGACCTGGCTGGCCACCACGGTGCAGCCCGACGCCGCTGAGCCCACCACCGAGTCCTGACCCGCCACGGGGCCGGGCCCGTCCCGGTCCGGCCCCGTTCCACCCCGGAGCCCCAGATGAGCGCTCTCTCCCCGGAAGCCCTGGTCACCCTCGGCGGAATCGCCGACCACCAGCACCTCCGGGCCACCCGTATCGCCTCCGTACTCGGCAACCGCCTCGGCTCGTCCGCCCTCGACTACGCCGTCGCCCACCACCTGCTCGAAGGCGCCGAACACGCCGCACGCGCCCGGGACGCGGACCGCCTTGCCTGGTACCGCAATACGACGGTGCGAGATCTGACCCACCTGTCGGTCGACCCGCACATCGTGCTCAGCCCACGCCCCGCGGACATGCTGCGCTCGGAGATCTCCGAAACCGCGTACTACCTCGTCGGCCCCGACACCGCCCCTGCCACGCCCGAGGCCCAGGCGATCGTGCGTGCCGCCCTCGCCTCCGCCACCGAGCACGGCTTCGGCACGCTGCTCACCCAGCACGCCCCCGTCATCTGTCTGCTCAACCGCCGCCAGCTCGACGAGACCCTCCACAGCTGGGCCCTCACCCGCCTCCCCGGCACCATCTTCACCGACTACACCGTCCACCCCGAGGTCCTAGCCCGCGACCTAATCCACGAGGCCGCCCACAACTGGCTCAACGACGCCCTGGCCGCGCACGACGTGAGCCTCCCCGCCGACGTCACCTTCTTCTCCCCCTGGCGAGGCACGCGGCGTTCCATCTTCGGCTTCCTCCACGCGTGCTGGGCCTTCTCCCTCACCGTGCTGTACGTACGGGAGGCGCGGCGCAGGGCCACGGGCGCCGTCGTGCCCTTCCTCGACACCCATCTGCGCCAGCAGGCGGTCAAGTTCGCTGCCACTGCCGAATGCTTGGAGCAAGCCCTCTCGTACGTGCCCGCAAACGAAATCCGTGAACGCATCGGCCGTGCAGTCGGCGAGGTCGTCGCTTCTATGTGCTCTGCCGACTGAGCTGACCGGGGAGGCACGGGGCACGCCCCTGCAGCGTGGCCGCCAGCACTGGCCGGCCCGTCCGGTCCTGGAGATGCTCTGCCAACAGAATGCGGGAACATCACCATTTTGGTTGTAGCCGCCCAGCGGGACCGGTACCACGGTCACCATGTACCGATGGTCGCCGCTCAACGATCGACAGCTGGCCTTGCTCACTCGCATCGGAGAGGGAACAGATCCCGTCACCTCCGCGAGCCCGGAACTCGCCATCACCGCCCGCGCCCTCAAAAGCAGGGGCCTCATCACCATGCCCAGGCATGGTGGGAAGTGGCAGGCGGAGATCACCGATGACGGTCGCTTCTACCTGGAACACGGCCATCATCCGGACCGGCCTGAACCGACCTCGCGAAAGCAGCGACCGGTGACTGCCGAACCAAAGCCGGAGGCTGCGGCACCTCCCCGTCAGCGGGCGACGCCCCCGACCGAGGCGAAGCCGGCGCCGGCGCGCCCTGCGAAGCCGCCACGACAGTCACCGGCGGAGATCGGCGCGGCCTTGATCGCGGAGGTGCAGAAGGCCGGCCGGTTCCTTCGGATCCCGGACCCGAGCGAGGAAGAGCGGGCCCGCTACCGCCGGGCGTTCGACGCGGCGCGGCAGTGTGCACCGGACGGCTTCCACCTGAAGTACAGCGGGCGGGCGAAGGGAGACTTCTTCCTCGGCCTGCTCCGGGTGACAGGCGAGGATGACACCGAGTGGAACCGGATCCGCCTGGCCCGCAGCCGAGTGATGACCGACATCGAGGACGTGATCGCGGCGGTCACCGCAGACCACAGCGCCTTCGAGATCTCAGACGAAGTACTCCCACGAGTGCTCTCCCTCGTTCGGCTCCTCGCCGAGCAGGCCCGGGCACTGCACGGCGACATCGCGGTGTCGAAGAAGCGCAGGCAGCCGAGGCCACTGCTCAAGGTCCACGGCAGGACATACGAGATCTGCTTCAAGGAACGGCAGAAGCAGGTCCGGTACGTGCCCACGCAGCCGGGCCGACGGACGTACGACTGGCAGCGGGTCACCCCTGCGCACCGGTTCGAGCCATCCGGCGAGCTGGAACTGCACGTGAACCAAGGCTCTGGGTACGGCTGGAAGAAGGAATGGGCCGACAGCGCAAAGAAGCCGTTGGAGGACCAGATCGACGCCGTCCTCCGAGCCCTGAAGGCCCACGCGGAGCAAGTGGAGCAGGCCCGGCTGGCGTGGGAGGCGGAACAGCGGCGTCAGCGGGAGGAGCGGGAACGGCAGGAGGAGGAACGCCGCCTCCGAGAGGCCCAGGAAGAAGAGGAGCACCGTCGGCGGGAGGCTGAGAAGAAGGAGCGTACGCAGCGGGAATGGGAAGCTGCGGTCAGCGTCGCGACGATCAAGGCGGTGGACGCCGTACGGGTCGACCGGTTCGGCACCGCCTTGGCGCAATGGCGGGCGGCAGCGGAAATGCGGGCTTTCTGCGCCGCACTCGATGAGGCCGCCTCCGCCTCGGACGACGGCCACGAAGCCGAGCGGCTTCGCGAGTGGTCTACGTGGGGGAAGGCGGAGGCCGACCGGATTGACCCGACCGTGGCCGGCAGGAGCCTGACCGGCCACAGCCTCCACGCGGAACCCACGGGCGACCAGCTACGGCCCTTCCTCGACGGCTGGCACCCGCAGCGGCCGGAGAAGGAAAAGCCACCGAAGAAGGAAGAACCTAAGGCGGAGGCCGAACCGCCCAAGCCGGAGCCGGAGCAGTGGCGCGGCTTCAGCGACGAACGTCTGGACCAAGGCTGGAGATATGGACCCCAAGGTCGCGCTCAATGGTGGAGGCGATGACACCGTGCCCGCGGTCACGTAGGGCCTTCACCGATTTCTCCACGAGCTTCCCGAGCCGGACGACCTCCTCGCGCAGGGCGACCAGCTCGTCGTACCGCTCGGCCTTGTCCTGGCCACACCAATCCCGGACGGTCCGCAGGACGGCCGCTTCCGCGTCCAGCTTGCGGTCGTCCCGGCGGCTGTAGGAGTACCAGGAGGGCTGCGTGCGCTCCTGATCAATGGCCTGCTGCCTGCGGTCCACCTCCGGAAGGATGTCCTCGGCGAGACGGCCGGCCACAAGGCGTGCGATGCGCTCGGTGACCGGCCACCCGGCCAGACACATGCCGTGGCGGTTCTCGTAGACCATCGGATCGCCTCGCAGCTCCGCGGGATCCATCCCGACAAGGGGAGCGCTGCCGTCGAGGCTGCCCATCTCCAGGATCCCGGCGTCCGCGACACTGCGCCGCAGCCGCAGCTTGCTCTTCGGACGGACGAACCCGAGGATCAACCGTGCGGCCTCGAAGTCGGCGCTCCCCCGAACGTGCCGCGACGCCTCGGCCAACGCGAGCTCGCTCGCGTCGTCCGCGCGGAACGCCTCGACGTCCTTCCAGCTCGCCACGAGGGACGTCGCGTCGACCCACTCCTGCAGTCCGGCGTCGTCACCGTCGAGGAACCGCACGTGGAGCAAATCGCTCCTACCACGCCCACCCACTCGAACGATCTCGACCTGACGAACCGCACCGCCCAACTCCTTCGGCCTCGCCCGGTAGACCCAGTGCTCACCCATCTCCATGTGCCCATTGAGCCAGGTCTCACGGCCTCATAGCGCGGCCATTGCCGAAACAACAGCCGATAGAGCTCCGCTCCTCGCTCCGTCTCCACGGCGACCCGTGGCACAGGTGGCTCGAAAGCTGATCCGCTGGCCGAGCCGCACGACAGGGACCTGGCAAGGAGGGCTCATCCGGCAGGCCCTGTACATAGGCTCTCGACGCGCCTTGACACCCTTTGCCAAATTGGCCGGTTTGATGGCGCCTGCACTCCCCATGGCGCCGTTGAACCTGCCTGTCCGTGCGCAATCAGCCACGCTCGGTTCCAATACCGCAGAGGGCAGTAGGGTTCCTGGTTGACTCTGGGGAAATTGTTCCGGCTCGCGGCCAAGCGGGCCGCTTGCTGTGAGGGAACGAGGCGCAGTGGCCACGACCACGACGGTGCACGACGTCATCAGGGCGATCCGTAACGGCGTCGACGGAAGCCGCGACCGCGGTACGCGCTTCGAGGAGCTCATGCTCCAGTACCTCAGCACCGATCCCCAGTGGACCGAACAGTTCACTCGGGTGTGGATGTGGGCCGACTGGCCGGGCACCGAGCACGACAAGCGGGACACGGGTATCGACCTGGTTGCGCAGGACCGGGAAACCGGCGGCTTCTGCGCGATCCAGTGCAAGTTCTACGACCCCAGCCACACACTCCAGAAGGAGGACATCGACTCCTTCTTCACTGCCTCCGGCAAGGGCGGCTTCACCCGTCGCATGATCATCTCCACGACGGAGAAGTGGAGCGTGCACGCCGAGGCCGCGCTGGCTGATCAGCAGATCCCTGTTACCCGGCTCGGCATGTCCGACATCGCGAACAGCCCGGTCGAGTGGTACATGCCTGCGGCCAACGAGCCCTTCGAGCTGAGCCTCCAGACGAAAAAGAGCCCGCGCAAGCACCAGCTCGAGGCTATCGACGCTGTCTTCGCCGGCTTCGGGGAGAACAACCGCGGCAAACTGATCATGGCGTGTGGCACCGGCAAGACGTTCACGGGCCTGAAGATCGTCGAGCGACTCCAGAAGGAGCGAGCGGAGGCCGGGGAAGGCGACCACACCACTGTCCTCTTCTTGGTCCCGTCCATCGCCCTGCTGTCCCAGACGCTGCGCGAGTGGTCCTTCGAGACCGAGCTGACGCTGCGCCCCTTCGCAGTGTGCTCCGACGTCAAGGTCGGCAGGGGGCAACCTCAGGGCGACGACCAGGACATGGCCACCCACGACCTGGCCCTGCCTGCCACCACCGACCCTGACCGTCTGATCAAGCAGATGGCCAGCGTGGAGGCCGGCCCCGGCCTGACGGTCGTGTTCTCCACTTACCAGTCGATCGCCACGATCGCCGAGGCTCAGAAAAAGGGCCTGGGCAGCTTCGACCTCATCCTGTGCGATGAAGCCCACCGGACCACCGGTGTCACACTCGCCGGCCATGACGAGTCCGCTTTCGTCCGCGTCCACGACAACGACTACCTCGCTGGTGACCGCCGCCTCTACATGACGGCCACTCCTCGCATCTACAACGAGGACAGCAAGGCCGACGCAAAGAACGCCGACGCGGTCCTGGCCTCGATGGACGACGAGTCGACGTTCGGTCCGGAGTTCCACCGCCTCGGGTTCGGCCAGGCTGTGGAGCAGAACCTGCTCACTGACTACAAGGTCCTCATCCTCACCATCGACGAGGGCGTCGTAGCCAAGACCCTGCAGCACGGCATGGCCAGCGGATCGTCCGAGCTTGGTATCGATGATGCCGCAAAGATCATCGGCTGTTGGAACGCCCTCGCCAAGCGAACCGGCACCTTCGCCGACGGCTCCGGCTTCGCCAGGGACGAGGCCCCCATGAAGCGGGCCGTCGCCTTCGCCCGCTCGATCCCGGACTCCAAGATGATCGCCCAGCGGTTCAACGAGATCGTCGACGCGTACGAGGACGCTGACGACGACGTGCTGCACTGCGAAGTTGACCACGTCGACGGTACCTTCAACGCTCTGCAGCGCAACGTCCTACTCGACTGGCTCAAGCAAGAACCAGGTCAGAACCAGGCCCGGATCCTGTCCAATGTGCGCTGCCTCTCCGAAGGCGTCGACGTCCCCAGCCTTGATGCCGTCCTCTTCCTCCACCCCCGCAACTCCGTCGTCGATGTGGTCCAGTCCGTCGGACGGGTGATGCGGCTGTCCCCCAAGACCGATAAGAAGTACGGCTACATCATCCTGCCCGTCGCCGTGCCAGCTGGTATGCCGCCGGAGAAGGCCCTCGCCGACAACCAGCGCTTCAAGACCGTCTGGCAGGTCCTCCAGGCCCTGCGCGCCCACGACGACCGCTTCAACGCCACCGTCAACCAGATCGAGCTCAACAAGCACAAGCCCGACAACAAGATCGGCATCGGGGCCATCGGCCCCAATGACGAGACCGTCGGTGACCGGGACGGCTCCAGCACCGCGGACAGCGCCCAGGACGCTAAGGCCAAGGAGGCCCAGACCGCTCAAGCCGTCCAGGACGTCCTGTTCTCGATCAGCGACTGGCGCGATGCCATCTACGCCCGCATCGTCGACAAGGTCGGCGAGCGTCACTACTGGGAGGACTGGGCCAAGGACATCGCCCAGATCGCCGACCGCCACGTCACTCGCATCAAGGCCACCCTCGAGATTCCCGAGAAGCAGGCCGCCTTCCACGAGTTCGTCGGCGAGCTGCGCGACACCATAAACCCGGGCGTCACGGACGACAGCGCGATCGACATGCTCGCCCAGCACATCGTCACCAAGCCGGTCTTCGACGCTCTGTTCAAGGACTACGCCTTCGCCGAGCACAACCCGGTCTCCAAGGCCATGCAACGCATGCTCGACATCCTCGACGACCAAGGGCTGGATGCTGAGGCCAAGAGCCTGGAGGGCTTCTATCGATCGGTGCGTGTGCGGGCGGAGGGTGTAACCGATCATGAGGGCCGCCAGCGCGTCATCGTTGAGCTCTACGACAAGTTCTTCAAGACCGCGCTGCCGAAGACCGCAGACGCGCTCGGCATCGTCTACACCCCGATTGAGATCGTCGACTTCATCCTCCGGGCCACCGAGCAAGCGCTGAACAAGCACCTCGGCCGCTCTCTCTCCGACGAGGGCGTACAGATCATCGACCCCTTCGTCGGCACTGGCACCTTTCCCGTCCGCCTCCTCCAGTCCGGCCTCATCAAGCCGGCAGACCTCCTGCGCAAGTACACGAGCGAACTTCACGCCAATGAGATCGTGCTCCTCGCGTACTACATCGCAGCCGTCAACATCGAGGCCGCATTCCACGACCTCACCGGCAGCGCCTACCGGCCTTTCGAAGGCATCGTCCTCACCGACACCTTCCAGCTCGCCGAAGGAACGGCGAAGCTCGATGGAATGGAGGTAATGGAGGGCAACAGCGAGCGCGCAAAGAAGCAGCAAAATCAGGACATCACCGTCGTCATCGGCAACCCGCCGTACCAGGTTGGCCAGGACAGCGTTAACGACAACAATCAGAACCTGAAGTACGAGGCTCTGGACGGTCGAATCGCCGGAACATACGTTGCAAGATCCACGTCTGACAACAAGAATAAGCTCTACGATTCGTACATTCGCGCGATCCGCTGGGCGTCTGACCGCATTAAGGACGAAGGCGTGGTTGCCTTCGTTACGAACAATAGATACATCGACGGGAAGAGCGCGGACGGAATTCGTACGTCACTCCTAGACGAGTTTGACGCGGTCTATTGCTACGACCTGCGCGGTAACCAGCGAGGCGATTGGCGCAAGGAAGGGGAGAAGGTCTTCGGCGAAGGAAGTCAGACCGGCGCCGCCATCATGGTCCTTGTGAAGAGTAACAGGCAGGTGACGGAGGATGGGGGCTGCGCACTCTACTATCGGGACATCGGCGAGGCAAAGACGCGCGAGTACAAGCTGCGCACTATCGCTTCGCAAAATCTTGAAACCGTCCCATGGGAGCGAATCACCCCCAACGCCGACGGGGACTGGATCAATCAGCGCGACGATCAGTTCGCCACCTTCCAGTCGATCGCCGACAAGGACAAGGTGCGCGCGCGGCAAGCCGTATTCTCCACCTACTCCTACGGCCTCAACACCGCTCGCGATGCCTGGATCTACAACTTCTCCAGCGCCAAGGTTGCGACCAATATGGAGTCGCTGATCTCGTTCTACAATGAGCAGGTCGAGGCATTCATCAAGCACTGCAAATCCCAGGGCCTGACATCCCCGACCGCCAAGGATGCCGAGCAATGGATCGACATGGATCCGCGCCGCATCAGCTGGAATCGAGCAGATAAGACTCGCGTAGCCCGCGGCGAAAAATACGAGTTCAAGCCTGGCACTATCAGGCGATCCGCCTATCGACCGTTCACCCAAGCATGGTGCTACTTCGATTCACGGCTCACGCACGACACGTCCCAGCTCCCCAAAATCTTTCCGAAAACAGGGCAAGGGAATTTCGGCTTCTATGCAACGGGAACTGGCAGCGGTAAGCCGTTTTCCGTTTTGGCGGTGGACGAAGTCCCCGATCTCGCCACCTGGGGTTCTGGAACGGGGCAGTTCTATCCCCGTCACACCTACCGCGAACTGACGGCCGAAGGGGGCTTCGACTTCGGCGACGGAGACGAAGCCTACGAACGCGTCGACAACGTCACCGATGCGGCGCTTCGGTCCTATAGGGAGTCTTACGGCGATGACACCATCACCAAAGATGACGTCTTCTACTACGTCTACGGCCTGCTCCACTCCCCGGATTACCGCAACCGCTTCGCTGCCGACCTGAGGAAGTCCCTTCCGCGCATTCCGAAGGTGCGAGACTTCCGAGGCTTCGCCGAGGCAGGTCGCAAGCTCGCGAACCTGCACATCAACTACGAGCAGGCCGAGCCCCACGGAGGCATCGTCGAGCTGGTCTCCGGCGATACGTCTGCCACGCCTGCCAGTGAGCTGTACCGGGTCACCAAGATGAAGATCCCCCGGAGAAAGGGACAGCAGGACCGCTCAACAATCGTCTATAACCACCGGGTCACCCTCACCAACATCCCGGAGGAGGCGTACCGCTACCAGCTCGGCGCTCGGTCTGCCATCGAGTGGATCATCGATCGGTACCAGACCAAGGTCGACAAGGATTCGGAGATCACCAACGACCCCAACGACTGGTCCGACGACCCGAGGTACATCATCGACCTCCTCAGGCGGATCGTGACCGTCAGCCTGGAGACGATGAAGATCGTGGACGCGCTGCCAGCCCTCGACATCCTCGACTAGGACCTCGCCCAAGAGCCCGCCAGAGCTGTGGACTGGTTGCAGTTCTGGTTGCATTCACCCCCGTCCGGCCCCGTCCGGACGGGGCCACCCCGAACGCTCCGCCGCAGGTCAGTACGGGCACGACCCTCGCCGACCCCCGTACGAACATTTGGAAAGCGTGTTGGGGGCAACCCCTCACGAGTTCGAATCTCGTATCCTCCGCCATTGCTCTCACCGGGCAATACGAAGAGGCCCTGACCAGTTTCGGCTGGTCAGGGCCTTCTTCGCGTGCTGGCTAAGGGCTGTCCCGTAACTGCGGGAGCATGAGGGCCTGCCCCGGCTTCGCGGACATCAGAGAAAGAGAAGCTCGACGTCTTTCGCGACGCAGAG
>NZ_JBSFTU010000026.1:0-100137 GCF_053591435.1 Streptomyces sp. NPDC003027 | reverse complement strand
GATCCGTCCCCTCGGCCCTGGCGGGCCTGGGGAGACCCCATGCACCAGACCCCGCTCCCTGATCCGGCCTGATCCAAACGAAAGACCCTAGGTCGTGACCGGCCGACCGTGGCGAGGGCCCTGCCGCTTTCTCGGTCGCCGCACGATCACCGTCCTGGGCCCGAAGGCGATCCTTTCGCGGCGTAGCTGCCACGACGAGCAACCGAAGGAGCCATCGGCGCCTCTCACGGACGGGGCCCGTCCGACGGCTTCGGCAGCTCCTCCGCCTCCTCCCCGAGCTCCTCCGCGCCCTCCCCGAGCTGGAGCTCGAAGTCCCGCGGCTCCATTCCCGCCAGGGCCTCCCGGGTGAACTGGCCCCAGATCTCCGCCGGCGGCCCGCCCCCGTTGATCCGGGGCTCGCCGAGCGCTCCGTACAGCGGCTTCTGCTCACCCGTCCGCGGGTCCTGGCCCATCATCGTGACGACCGTCGCCAGATCGGGCGTGTACCCCGCGAACCAGGCGGCCCGGTCGTCCTCCGCCGTGCCCGTCTTGCCGGCCGCCGGCCGGCCGGCCGACAGCGCCGCCGTACCCGTACCGGTCTCCACCACACCGCGCAGGACCGCCGTCGTCGTGTCGGCGGCCTCCCGGGTGACGGCCTGCCGGCTCTCCGAGGCCGGCAGCTCCAGCTCCTGGCCGTTCCTGGTGACCTTGTCGACCAGGGTGTACGCGCTGTGCCTGCCGTGGTTGGCGAGGGTCGCGTACGCCTCCGCCATGTCGAGGGCGCTCGCGGTGGCGGCGCCGAGGGCGATCGACGGGGAGGCGTTGAGGTCGGGGGTGTCCGGGGGCAGGCCGAGGGCGATCGCGGTCTCCTTGACCTCGGCCGGGCCGACGTCGACCGCCATCTGGGCGTACACCGCGTTGACCGAGCTGTCGGTGGCGGAGCGGACGGTGATCTCGCCGTACGACACGTCGTCCTCGTTGGCCGGGTCGTACACGCCGCCGTCCCAGCCCTCCACCGGGCGCTTGTTGGTGCCGTCGTAGTACGTGTTCGGGGTGATGGGGCGGCCGTCCTGCGTCTGGGCGGCGTTCTCGAGGGCCGCGGTGAGGACGAAGGGCTTGAAGGCGGAGCCGACCTGGTAGTCGCGGCGGGTGGCGTTGTTGACGTACTGCCGGGTGTAGTCGACGCCTCCGTACAGGGCGACCACCCGGCCGGTCGCCGGGTCGATCGCCGCGCCACCCACCCGGACGAAGCGGTCGGCCGGGTTCCGTGCCGGGTCGAGCCGGGACATCACCTGCTCGTCGACGGCGGAGACGAAGGCGTCCTGCTTGCCCCTGTCCAGGGTGGTGGTGATGCGGTGGCCGCCGCGGGCCAGGGTCTTTTCGTCGATGACGCCGCTGCTCGTCAGATGGTCCTCGACGGCCTTGACGATGTAGCCGCGCTGGCCGGAGAGCCCGATCGCGGGGCGGGCGGTCCGCGGTGCGGGGAAGGCGGTGGCGGTGCGGGCGGCGGGCGTCAGCCACCGCTCCTTGACCATGCCGTCCAGGACGTACTTCCACCGGGCGAGCGCCTTGGGCCTGTTCTCCGGGTGCGTGGCCACGTCGTAGGCGGTGGGTGCCTTGAGCAGCGAGGCGAGATAGGCGCCCTGGGCGGTGTCGAGGTCCTCGGCGTCCTTGTCGTAGTAGGCGCGGGCGGCGGCCTGGATGCCGTAGGCGCTGCGGCCGAAGTAGCTGGTGTTCAGATAGCCCTCGAAGATCTCGTCCTTGCTCTTCTCGCGGTGGAGCTTGATGGCGATGAAGAACTCCTTCACCTTGCGGGTGACGGTCTGCTCCTGGCCCAGGTAGTAGTTCTTGACGTACTGCTGGGTGATGGTGGAGCCGGACTGCCGGCCCTTGCCGGCGAGGGTGTTCCAGGCACCGCGGACCATGGCCTTGGGGTCGACGGCCGGCTGGGAGTAGAAGTCCCGGTCCTCCGCCGCGAGTACGGCGTGCCGGACGGCCCGCGGGACACGTGCGAGGCGTACGTTCTCGCGGTCGACCTCGCCGTCCCGGGCGATCTGGGTGCCGTCCGCGTAGAGGTAGACGTTGGACTGGGCGGTGGCGGCGGCGTTCGCGGCCGGGATGTCCACGAGCAGGTACCCGGCGACGAATCCACCGGTCAGCAGCACAGCGGCGAGCAGCAGTGTGCCGAACAGCATCCGCAGGAGGCGCCGGGGGCGGCTCTTCCTGACCTTGGGGGGCCGGACGGGGACGGTGGGGTCCCTGGGGGGCCAGCCGGGCTGCGGGGGCTGATCGACGCTCATGTGGGAGCTCCCGTACCGAATGAAGGGGACATGGCCACCCCATACTGCACGCATTCGGACAAAAGCCAGGAATACGACTCGAAAACGGCTCGCGGGGGAGGCGGTCACCCCGCTAACGTCGTGCGCTTCGGTGTCGCCGACGGGGCGTCAGGAGGGAGCGTGCGTGGTGCGGCTGTACGCGACGGTCGCCGCGGGTGGGTTCCGGCGCCATGCCACCTACCGCGTGGCCACGGCGGCGGGGGTGTTCACCAACACCGTCTTCGGCTTCATCCTGTCGTACACCTATATCGCCCTGTGGGACGAACGGCCCCGGCTCGGCGGGTACGAGATGGCCGACGCGCTCGCCTATGTGTGGATAGGACAGGCGCTGATCGCCGTCTGCGGACTGATGGGCGGCGGGTTCCAGGAAGAGCTGATGGAGCGCATCCGGACGGGTGACATCGCCGTCGACCTCTACCGGCCGGCCGATCTGCAGACCTGGTGGTTCTCCTCCAACGCGGGCCGAGGCGCGTACCAGTTGCTCGGGCGTGGCGTCGTCCCGATGGCGGTCGGCGCGCTCGCCTTCGACTTCACGCTGCCGTCCCGCCCGCTGACCTGGGTGGCCTTCCTCATCGCGGTGGCACTGGGCTCGATCGTCAGTTTCGCCATCTGGTACCTCGTCGCGATGAGCGCCTTCTGGCTGCTCGACGGGCAGGGCGTGGCGCAGGTGGCCTGGCTGGGCGGGCTGTTCTTCTCCGGGATGCTGCTGCCGCTCAACGTCTTCCCCGGCGGGCTCGGCGAGGTGGCGCGGGCGCTGCCCTGGGCGTCGATGCTCCAGGTCCCGGCGGACGTCTATCTGGAGCGGTACGAGGGCTGGGGGCTGCTCGGCGCGTACGGCTTCCAGGGCGGCTGGGCGGTGGCGCTGCTCGCGGCGGGTCGGGTGGCGCAGTGGGCGGCGACGCGGAAGGTGGTGGTGCAGGGTGGCTGAGCTCTCCGCGCGCGGAGGCGCGCGGGCGGGCCGGACGGCGCGTACGTACCGGACGGGGGTGGCCGAGGCCTGGCGTACGTACCGGATGGTGGCAGCCATGTGGATCAGGTCGACCATGACCTACCGCGCCTCCTTCGCGCTGACCGTCTTCTCCAGCTTCACCGTCACCTTCTTCGACTTCGTCGTCATCCTGCTGATGTTCGGCCAGGTGCGCGGCCTCGGCGGCTTCACGTTCGCCGAGGTCGCCTTCCTCTACGGGATGACCGGCACCTCCTTCGGCATCGCCGACCTGACGATGGGCTCGCTCCAGCG
The DNA here is from genome assembly GCF_053591435.1 of Streptomyces sp. NPDC003027. Classification (NCBI taxonomy): domain Bacteria; kingdom Bacillati; phylum Actinomycetota; class Actinomycetes; order Kitasatosporales; family Streptomycetaceae; genus Streptomyces; species Streptomyces sp. NPDC003027. The sequence goes on along the minus strand of NZ_JBSFTU010000026.1, from coordinate 96,579 downwards.
CATGGGCAGGCGGGTCCGCGACGGCTCGCTCGACATCTTCCTGATGCGCCCCGCACCGGTGATCGCGCAGGTGGCGGCGGACCAGTTCGCGCTGCGCCGGCTCGGCCGGGTGGCGCAGGGGCTCCTGGTGCTGGTGTGGGGGCTGCTGATCCTCGACGTGGAGTGGACGGCGGTGAAGGCGCTGCTGCTGCCGGTGACGATCGTCTGCGGCGCGCTGATCTTCTCGGCGCTGATGGTCATCGGCGCCTCCATGGTGTTCTGGGCCCAGGACGCCGCCGAGGTCACCAACGCCTTCACGTACGGCGGCAACACACTGCTGCAGTATCCGCCGTCGATCTTCGCGCAGGAGCTGGTGCGGGGCGTGATCTACGTCGTCCCGCTGGCGTTCGTGAACTGGCTCCCGGCGCTGTACATCCTCGGGCGCGAGGCGCCGGCCGGGGTGCCCGGCTGGGCGGCGTTCGCCTCGCCGCTGGTCGCGGCGGTGTGCTGCGGGCTCGCCGGGCTGGCATGGCGGGCCGGACTTCGTTCGTACCGATCGACAGGGAGCTGAGCGTGTCCTCCACCGACTCCATGGATTTCATCGAGCTGGAGAACGTCGAGAAGGTCTTCTCGGTGCGCCGGAAGGCAGGTTTCCTCCGCCGCGAGAAGCGGGAGGTCCGGGCGGTCGACGGGATCAGCTTCGGTGTGGCGCGCGGCGAGATGGTCGGCTACATCGGCCCGAACGGCGCGGGCAAGTCGACGACGATCAAGATGCTCACCGGCATCCTGACCCCGAGTGGCGGCCGGCTGCGGGTCGCGGGCATCGACCCGGCACGGGAGCGGACGCGGCTCGCGCAGCGCATCGGGGTGGTGTTCGGCCAGCGCACGACGCTCTGGTGGGACCTGCCGCTGAAGGACTCGTACCGTCTGACGCACCGGATGTACCGCATCCCGGACGACCGCTTCGCCGCCAACCTCGCCCGGTGCGTGGAACTCCTGGAGCTGGGCGACCTCCTGGACGTCCCGGTGCGCCAGCTCTCCCTCGGCCAGCGGATGCGCGGGGACATCGCGGCGGCGCTGCTGCACGACCCGGAGGTGCTCTACCTCGACGAGCCGACGATCGGGCTCGACGTGGTGTCGAAGACACGCGTACGGGCCTTCCTGCGCGAGCTCAACGCCTCGCGGGGCACGACGGTGCTGCTCACCACCCACGATCTGACCGACATCGAGCAGCTCTGCAAGCGGGTGATGGTGATCGACCACGGCCGGCTGATGTACGACGGGGACCTGGCGGGGCTGCACGCGGTGGGGGAGAGCGAGCGGCTGCTCGTGGTGGACCTGGAGCGGGAGCTGCCGCCGATCGAGGTGGCGGGAGCGCGTTTTGTACGGTCGGAGGGGCCGCGGCAGGTGCTCGCCTTCCCGTCCTCCGCCTCGGCGGCGCCGATCGTGGCGGCGGTGGCGGGGGCGTATCCGCTGGTCGACCTGTCGGTGCGGGAGCCGGACATCGAGGCCGTGATCGCGAAGATGTACGGGGAGGGGGAACTCGGCGTGCGCGCGGGGAGTCCCTGAGAGAGGGAGGTGCAGGTGAAGAGCGACACAGGGCCTGAGGGCGCCGGAGGCGGGGTGGCCGCCCGGCCACCGCTGGCGGCGTTCGCGTACACGGCGGCGGACGAGGAGAGAAGCCGCGCCGTCCGCCGTATGAAGCGGATCGCGACGGGCCTGCTGCTCGTCGTCGCCGTCATCTACGCCCTGGCCACCTGGGCGGAGAGCGCGGGCCTCGGGGCCTGGGCCGCCTATGTGGCCGCCGCGGCGGAGGCGGGCATGGTGGGCGCGCTGGCGGACTGGTTCGCGGTGACGGCCCTCTTCCGGCGGCCGCTGGGGCTGCCGATCCCGCACACGGCGATCATCCCGACCAAGAAGGACCAGCTGGGCGTCACGCTGGGCTCCTTCGTCGGCGAGAACTTCCTGTCGGCCGAAGTGGTACGGGGACGGCTGCACGCGCTGGGCATCGCCGGCCGCCTCGGCGCCTGGCTCGCCGACCCGGCGCACGCCGACCGGGTCACGAGAGAACTGTCCACGGCGCTCCGGGGAGCTTTGACCGTCCTGCGGGACTCGGACGTCCAGGCGGTGGTGGGCGAGGCGATCACCCGGCGGGCGGAGGCGGCGGAGATCGCGCCGGGGATCGGCAAGACCCTGGAGAGGATCGTCTCCGACGGCGCGCACCACCGGGCGGTGGACCTCGTCTGCGCCCGGGCGCACGACTGGCTGGTCTACCACGCGGACTCGGTGATGGACGCGGTCCAGGGCGGCGCGCCCGGCTGGACGCCCCGGTTCGTGGACCGTCGCGTGGGCGAGCGGGTCTACAAGGAACTGCTCCGCTTCGTCACGGAGATGCGCGACATGCCGGCCCACCCGGCGCGGGGCGCGATCGACCGCTTCCTGACCGACTTCGCCGCCGACCTCCAGGCGGACACGGACACGCGGGCGCGGGTGGAGCGCCTCAAGTCGGAGCTGCTGGCCCGGCCGGAGATCCAGGACATCATCGCCTCGGCGTGGGCATCGGTCCGCGGCCTGATCATCGCGGCGGCGGAGGACGACCAGAGCCAGCTCCGCCTGCGCGCCCGTGCGTCCCTGATCTCCCTGGGCGGCCGGCTGGTGACGGACGGGCGCCTCCAGTCGAAGGTCGAGGGCTGGGTCGAGGACGCGGCCGGCTATGTGGTCACGACGTACCGCGCGGAGATCACCTCCCTGATCACGGACACGATCGCGAGCTGGGACGCGGACCAGACCTCGAAGAAGATCGAGGCGAACATCGGCCGCGACCTCCAGTTCATCCGCATCAACGGCACGGTGGTGGGCGCGCTGGCGGGCTTGCTGATTTATACGGTGAGCCACGCGGTGGGGGGGTGAGGGGGGCGCTTCGGGGGGGGGCGGGGGGTTCCCCGGCCCGGGGCTGGGGGGCTTCCGGGGCGGGGTGGTCACGCGCTGGGCGACCGGGTTCCGGCCCGGCCGCCCAGCGCGTGGCGGGGGAGGTGTTGTGGAGTACGTACGGCGTCGGGGTTTCGTTCAGCCCTTGTTCCGGGTGACGGCCCATGAGGTCGCGGCCATGGCCCCGGCGACGGTGAACACCGCCGGCCAGGCCCCGACCTTCTTCGCCAGCGGATGCGACCCGGCGAACGCGGCGACATACCCGGCCCCAAGCCCGGCGGCCACCTTCCCCCCGGCCACCCGCTGCCACTCCCGCACGGCGACCCCACCCGCGGCGGCGAGCACGACACCCCCGAGAGGCCGCTTCTTGCTCCACCGGGCGACGGCATAACCACCGACGAGGCCGGCGGCGGCTACGACGGGGGAGGGGACGCGGGGCATGACGGGGCACCTTCCGACGGACTGGACGTCTACGGTACGAGCCTAATGACGCCGCCCCCCCGTTCGGGGCAGGCGGTGAGGGCGGAGGTTGCGTGTGTGCTTCTGGCGTCTGTCCGCCCTCTCTCCGAGTGTGGCGCCCTGCTGCGTCCCCGCAAGGGCGCTCCTTCGTCGCGTCGGCTTCGCCGACTCCGCTGCGCTCCACCCTTGACCGGCCGGCATCGGGCGCCTTTTCACACTCGGAAGGCGGCCGGAGGGTGGGGGCCAGGCGCGGGAGCCCGCCTGTGCTGCCGGTCCGTTGAGCGTTGTCACGACCCGCCTCGCTCTTGTAGATCTCGTCGACGCAGCCGAACTGGTCCTCGGAGTAGGCGAGTTGAGCAGGGTCGCCGCCTGCCGGACGGATGCCTCGTCGGGGCCCTCGATCTCTACGAAGGTGGGGAGGTCGGGCCAGGTGTCGAAGTCGTAAGGCGACCTCACCCAGGCGCCACTCCTCGCGGTAGTTCTCCTGGTAGCGGACCTCGGTCAGGCCGAGGCGGCGGAGGATGTCGGCCATGGCATGCAGGTCGGTCACCTCGGTCTCGATCTCGGTCGTGCCGTCGATCGTCGTGGCGTCGGTGACCTGCTTGAGCGTGAGCGTCGAGCGGGTGCCCTCGTCCCGCAGGCGGAGCCACGCACCGCCGTCGAGGACGTCGTTCTCGAAGAGTCCGCGCGGGAACGCCTGTTCGGCACCGAGGGTGGTGAACTTGGCCTGAGGGCCGGTGACGTCGACGGCCAGAAACTTCCCCTCGTACTCGTGCTTCATGAGTCCTCCTTTCCGTGTGAGCGGGGGAGGGCGGACGTACGGGCTGTGAGGAACAGGCCCATGCGGTGGGTGTGGTCCTGGAGCTGGCCGATGTGTGCCCGCTCGGTGAACTCGTTCGTGCGCAGCGTCAGCAGCACCTCCCAGTCGCCGATGAAGTGGTGCCGCAGGCGTTCGGGGGAGGTGTAGTGCTCGACCAGGTGGTGGCGTTTCTCGACGGGCATCATGAACTCCGCGCCGAACACACCGCCGGGACGGACCAGACGCTGCATGCGATCGACGAACTCGGCGAGTGAGCGGTGGTGGTTGGCACTGTAGTGCCATGAACAGCTCGTCCAGACTGCGTCGCACGGGATGTTCAGAGATTCGCCCTGAAGGAAGCCCTCCTCTACGACCCGTACGCGCTCGTGGAGTTCTTCGAGTTTGAGCTTGGTCGATCAGGCCCAGCGCGTGGGCTTGATTGTCACCCGGGAGGTGGACCTCTCCACCGTGCAGGGCGAGCGCGTCGCGTTCGATCGCGATGACGCGGTATCCGGCGGCGGCGAGCGGCAGGACGAACCATCCGTCGCTCGCGCCGACGACCGCGACGGTGCCGTCAGGGGCAACCCGCTCCCTCAACGTGGCGAGGAACTGGGGGAAGAAGGTGAGGGTGTGCTCCCACAGGCTCAGGCACTGGATGGGTGCCCACGGCTTCGGCTCCGATGAGGTGCTGGACATGGCGGAGGCGCGATTGGAGTCCGGCTTGTGATGAGAGAACAGGGGACTCGATGTGGTGCCTTGGTTTTCGTGTGCGGCGGCGGGCACGTGATCTAGATTCTCCGCATGGGGATCCGAGACATGCTCAGCGAGATCGCGAGTACATACGACCGCACGGCAGGTTCGGCGCGTGATGTGAAGGGCCAGCAGGTGCTGCGGGGGGTGGCGAGTCGGACGGATCTGGCCCTTCCGCCGGGCTTCAAGGCCAAGGGGCATGGAGGGCAGACGACTCCGGCGGCGACCCCCTGGATAGGCATCTTCGATGAGAGCGGGGAGAGGGACCCCAAGAAAGGGCTCTACCTCGCCTACATCTTTAGCGCCGACCTGAAGAACGTGACCTTGACCCTCCAGCAAGGAATCACATGGCTGGAGGAGCGGCTGGGCAGGGGTGTCGCGCGGGAGGCTCACCTGCGGCATCACGCGGCGCGGCTGCGCCGGGCCGTGAGGCGCCAGGAGCGGCAGGGGTGGGCGGACGAGCCCGAACTGCGAGACAGGGCGGCGCGCCCTCGCGCTTACGAGGCTGCCAGTATCATCGCCAAGTCGTACGACACCGCCGCTCTGCCCAGTGATGTCGCTTTGATGGAGGACTTGCTGGTCGCGATCGAATCACTGCGACGCGCTGAAGAGGCCGACCGCGTCTGGTGGATGAGCGACGACGCCGACGCCCTCGAGATGGCCTACGCGCCGGGCGGCCACGCTCAGCCGGTCACCGATCCACTCGCCGGCTTCCAGCCCAAGAACAGCAGCGAGTACGTGGCCCAGATTACGGCCCGGCAGCAGGTTAAACAGCGAAGCCACGAGAAGCTCATCGAAGACTTCGGCCACTTCGTCGCGCAGCGGGGATACTCCCCCATCACGCGAGGCCAGCACCCTAAAGATCTTGTGTTGCGGCGTTCCGGTGCGGAGGCGGAGTCGGACGCCGAGTGGCTTATCGAAGCGAAGGTCGTGCGCAGCGGCAACCCCACGAAGGCGGTCCGGGAGGCTGTGGGGCAGCTCTACGAGTACCGCCACTTCCTCTACGAGCGGCAGCGAGAGCCCTTCCTCATAGGGCTGTTCTCCGAAGAGATCGGTGTCTACGCCCCGTATCTGGAGGAACGCGGCATCACCTCGATCTGGCGTGAGGGCGCCCGATGGGGCGGCTCCTCCATGGCACACGAGTGGGGGCTTGCCTCAGAGTAGGCCCGTCAGTCGTCCTCGCCGCCGTGGCACTCCCCGTACGTCCGCCCCGAGCCGCACCAGCAGGCGGCCGTGCGGGCCGGGGGCCACGGGGTCGCGCGGCCGCGGGCGGCCAAGGTGGTGGCGTACTGGGGGAGGAGGTCCGCGTTGGCCGGGGAGGAGGCTTCCGAGGCGGCGAAGGCTTCGTAGGAGGGGACCGTCGCCGGGACGATGCCGAGGTTGGGGGTGCCGGCCTGGGCGAGTTCGCGGAGGGAGGCTTCGATGTCCGTGAGGTGGGCCCGGTAGGTGGGGTACTCCGATTCGAGCTCCGGGTAGGCCGCCAGGAGCTCGTCCAGTTCCGCCTCCGGCCAGTGGAGGACCGCCACCGGGAAGGGGCGGGAGAGGGCCGTGCGGTAGGTGCCCAGCTCGCTGCGGAGGCGGGCGATCTCCGCCTGGAGCTCGGCCGGGTCCGACGAGCCGAGGGACCACAGGCGCTTCGGGTCGTGGAGTTCGTCCAGCGGGACGTCCGCCGTGTGGACGGCGTCCGCCAGCATGTCCCAGTCGTCATGGGGGAGCGCCAGCATCCTGCGGACCCGGTGCCGGGACTTCAGGAGCGACTGGGTGGCGTGCGGGAGGTCCTGGTAGTCGTGAGTGGAGCCCAGCAGGAGCGTCGCCGCCTCCGTGAAGACCGCCTCCGACTCCTCCAGCTCGTCATGCGCCTCCAGCGTCGCCGCCACGATCTCCCACGGCCCCGCCTCCTCGGGAGCCGACGTGCGTACGCCCTCGATGATCGCGCGTGCCTCCGCCTCGTGGCCGTACTCCCACAGGTTCGCCGCCTTCAGGGCCCGGATCAGGTGCGGATCCGCGGGCTCCGACGTCAGCAGCGTGTCGTACAGCCGCGTCGCCCGCGCGCGCTCTCCCGCCAGTTCCAGGTGGGCCGCCGCTTGGAGCAGCAGGGGTTCCTGGTCCTCCGGGTACCGCTCGGCGGTGCGCAGCAGGCGCTCGGCTTCAGTGGTGTGATCGGCAGGCGTGTCTGGGCGCATGAGGAATACCGTACTGCTGTACCCCCCTGGAGAGTTGGCGCGGCAGCGCTTATCGTGCCCGCGTGCGGGACAGGGTGGGTGCCAGGGTGCCGGTGGTCGTCCAGACCCGCGGGGTGCGCAGCGCTCCCGTCCGTGTGCTGTGGGTGTGTGCCGAGACCGTCGTCACCTGCGGGGTAGGGCGAGCCGTTCCGGTACGTCAACCGCCTCCGCGCCGGCGACGAGATCACGGTCCGGACCGGGGACGGGCTACCGCGTCGACCAGGTGCTGCCCCGGACCTCTTCCCGGGACGCCGGCGTCATCGCGCCCGTGCCCCGCTCCATGGTCACGCCCCTCCTACGGCTACTCCTCGCCCGGCTCCACTTCCGCCTACCGGCTCATCGTCCGGGCGAAGCTGGTGTCCACCTCCCGTAGGTGAGCCGGGAACGGATCCGACGCGGCGATCGTCTGTAGCGGCAGGAGCGATGCGAAAGGGGGGATGGTCTTGGGCTCGGTCCTTCGGGTCGTCGCGCCCCTCTTCTTCCTGCTCGCCCTCGCCGATCTGTTCCTCTCCGACGGCGGCGCCGTCCCGGCCGCCGTCGCCCTCGCCGCCGCCACCGTCGTCGGCGCCCTCCTCGGCGCGCGCACGGCTCCCGCCGTACCCCCGACGCGGGTGCGCACCGCGCTGCGCGACCGGGAGCGACGCACCGCCTTCCTGCCGCAGCGCGATCCCGACGCGTCGGGCCGCCGCAGGCCGCGAGCGCCCGGCCGTCTCCTTCCGACGGCCGCGTAGAGGTACCCGTACGACACGGCTCTCCGCGGTTCCGTCCTGCCGACTCCTCTTCTTTTCCGGCACGACGAGACCCTTCGGAGGGCTCCCATGTCCGTTTTCGCCTCCCTGGTCGAGCACCTCGCCGACCTGCTCCAGCCGCTCTTCGCGACCACCGCGACCGCCGCCGCGATCGTCCTGTTCACCGCGCTCGTACGGCTGGCCATCCACCCCCTGGCCCGCGCCGCGGCCCGGGGGCAGAAGGCCCGTACCCGCCTCGCCCCGCACCTGGCCGAGCTGCGCCGGAAGCACGCCAGGAACCCCGAGCGGCTGCGGAAGGAGGTCGGTGCGCTGCACGCCAGGGAGAACGTCTCGCCGTTCTCCGGGATGCTGCCCACCCTGCTCCAGCTCCCGGCGTTCCTGCTGATGTACCACCTCTTCGCCGGCGACCGCATGGCCGGCCACAGCCTCTTCGCCGCGCCGCTCGGCGACCGCTGGACCGACGCGCTGGCCGACGGCGGCCCCTTCGGCCCCGCCGGACTGGTGTACCTCGCGCTGTTCGGCCTCGTCGCCGTCGTGGCCACGTACGGCTACCGGAGTACGAAGCGGCAGATGGCCGACACCGCCGCCCTGCTGCCCGAGGGGCCGGGGGCGGGAGCGCTCGCGAAGGTGATGCCGCTGTTCTCGTACGGCACCCTCGTCACCGTCGCGGTCGTTCCGCTCGCCGCCGCGCTCTACATCGTCACCAGCACCACCTGGACCGTCGTGGAGCGGGCACTGCTGCGCTGACCCCGGACGGCTGGCTCTGGGCGGCTGACTCCGGGCGGCTGACTCCGGGCGGCTGCCTCCGGACGGCTGGCTCTGGAGGACTGGCTCCGGACGGCTGCCTCGGAACGACTCCCTCGACTGCCAGGCGCCCTGGATGGCTCCCGACGGGGCTCACGACTCCCCGGGGCTACCGGAGAGTAAGGGTCCAGGTTGTGAACGGGGTATTGCAGAGCGGTCGGATCTCTTGGAGGATCGGCCAATCCTCCGATGGCCGCACTCCATCGGCCGGGGCTCACCGGGGCCCGCCCCGGGCCCACCTCGACCACAGGGAGAAGACCATGAAGCTGCTGCGTGTCGGGCCGGCGGGCGCCGAGCGTCCCGCTCTGCTGGACCAGGACGGAACGCTGCGCGACCTGTCCGCCCTGGTGGACGACATCGACGGGGGACTGCTCGCCGACGCGTCCGCGCTCGACCGGATCCGGGCCGCCGCCGGCGCGGGGGTGCTGCCGGTGCTCGACGCGACCGGGCTGCGGATCGGTCCGCCGGTCGGCCGGATCGGCAAGGTCGTGTGCATCGGGCTGAACTACCACGGCCACGCCGCCGAGACCGGCGCCGCCACCCCGGCCGAGCCGGTCGTCTTCCTCAAGGCCGCCGACACGGTCGTGGGCCCTGACGACACCGTGCTCGTGCCCCGGGGCAGCGTGAAGACGGACTGGGAGGTCGAACTCGCGATCGTCATCGGCCGCACCGCCCGCTATCTGGAGACCGACGAGCAGGCGCTGGCGCACGTCGCCGGCTACGCGGTCGCCCACGACGTCTCGGAGCGCGAGTTCCAGATCGAGCGCGGCGGCACCTGGGACAAGGGCAAGAACTGCGAGACCTTCAACCCGCTCGGCCCGTGGCTGGTCACCGCCGACGAGGTGCCGGACCCGCAGGCGCTCGGGCTGAAACTCTGGGTCAACGGCGAGCTGAAGCAGGACGGCAACACGTCCGACCAGATCTTCCCGGTCGCCGAGGTCGTCCGCTACGTCAGCCGGTTCATGACGCTCTACCCGGGCGACATCATCAACACCGGTACGCCGGCGGGCGTGGCGATGGGGCAGCCGGAGCCGAAGCCTTATCTGCGGGCCGGTGACGTGGTGGAGCTGGAGATCGACGGCCTCGGCCGCCAGCGCCAGGAACTGAAGGACGCGTAACCACGCCTCAAAGGCGGTCGGAGGCGTCCTGAGTGGCCTTCAGTTGTTCCAGGGCCCGGACCACCAGGGCGTGGTCCTCGGCCTGGGGCAGTCCCGACACGGTGACCGAGCCGATCACCCCCGCGCCCTCAACCGCGATTGGGAACGAACCGCCGTGGGCGGCGTACCGGTCGGGGTCCAGGCGGGAGGACTGCTCGAACGTCGTCCCCTTGGCGCGGAAGCGGGCGCCGACGAGGAACGAACTCTCGCCGTACCGCTCGACGACCCGCCGCTTGCGGTCGATCCAGGCGTCGTTGTCCGCGCTCGAACCCGGCAGCGCGCAGTGGAAGAGCTGCTGCGCGCCGCGCCGGATGTCGACGGCCACGGGGGCGCGGCGCTCGCCGGCCAGTTCGACGAGGAGCGTGCCGAGCGCCCAGGCGTCCTCGTACGTGAAGTGGGGGAGGACCAGGCGGGCTTCCTGTGCCTCGATCTCGGCGATCTCAGTGATCTCGGTGATCTCAGTGATCTCGGAGGCCTTGGCGGTCTCGGTGATGTCGGTGGTCTCGGTGGTCTCGGCGGTCTCGGCGGTCTTGGCGGTCTCGCTCATGCGCGCGTCTCCCCGAGTTCCACCGTGACGCCCTCGCGGGCGGACCGCTTCGCCGCCTCCAGGACGTCGAGGGCGGCCGCGGCCTCGTGGGCGGTGACCGGGTTCTCGCCGGTGCCGTGCAGGGCCGCGGCGACGGCCGCGTAGTACGCCGGGTAGTCGCCCGGCAGGGTCTCGACCGGGGTGCCGCCTCCGGTCAGCGGCGACTCGCCGGAGCCGATCGTGCCCCACATCGACTCCGGCTCCACGCCCCAGGGTGCTCCGGGCGCCGGCCGCAGCCCCTCGCGCAGGGCGGCCTCCTGCGGGTCGAGCCCGTACTTCACGAAGCCGGCCGACGAACCCAGGACGCGGAAGCGGGGGCCGAGCTGGGCGGTGGTGGCGCTGACGTACAGATGGGACCGGACGCCGTTGGCGTGCGTGATCGCGATGAAGGTGTCGTCGTCGGCCTCGGCGCCGGGGCGGCGGACGTCCGACTCGGCGTACACGCGGACGGCCGGGCCGAAGAGGACCAGGGCCTGGTCGACGACGTGGCTGCCGAGGTCGTAGAGCAGGCCGCCGATCTCCTCCGGGGCGCCGGACTCGCGCCAGCCGCCCTTCAACTGCGGGCGCCAGCGCTCGAAACGGGACTCGAAGCGCTGGACCGCACCGAGGGCGCCGTCCGCGACGAGCTTGCGGAGGGTGCGGAAATCGTTGTCCCAGCGGCGGTTCTGGAAGACCGAGAGCAGCAGGCCCCGCTCGTCGGCGAGGGCGGCGAGTCCCCGCGCCTCGGCGGCCGTGCCGGCGACCGGCTTGTCCACGACGACGGGGAGGCCCGCCTTCAGGGCGGCGGTGGCGACGGGGACGTGCGTCTTGTTGGGGGAGGCGACGACGACGAGATCCAGCTCGTCCGCCCGTGCCCACAGCTCCTCGGGGGAGCCGGCGACCCGCACGCCGGGGTGCGCGGCGCGGGCCTGCTCCTGGCGCTCGGGGTTCCCCGTCGTGACCGTGTCGAGCACGAGGCCCTCGGTGGCGGCGATCAGCGGGGCGTGGAAGACGGAGCCCGCGAGGCCGTAGCCGACGAGTCCGACGCGGAGTGGGGTGCGAGGGGCGGTGCCAGTGCCAGTGCCAGTCATGCCTTCCACTTAAGCAACGCTGTTGCCAAAGGGCAAGCGGGGAGGAGAATGAGCGGGTGAAGAGCGAGAACGGGCAGGGTGCGCCGGACAAGCTGGACGCGCCGGGTGGTCGGCGCGGGCAGCGCGGGCACGACGGGCAGCGCAGGGCACGGGCGTCGACGACGGCCGGGGTGAACCTGTCGGCGCTGCGCAGCCACAACGCCGCGCTGGTGCTCGATCTGCTGCGCGGCGCGGGAGAGGAGGGCATCAGCCGCCTGGAACTGGCCGAGCGGACCGGCCTCACCCCGCAGGCGGTCAGCAAGATCACGGCCCGGCTGCGGGCGGAAGGCCTGGCGCGCGAGGCCGGCCACCGCGCGTCGACCGGCGGAAAGCCTCGTACGGTGCTGTGCCTCGTCCCCTCGGCGGCGTACGCGATCGGCGTCCACCTCGACCGCGACGAGGTCACCACGGTCCTCCTCGACCTCGCGGGTACCCGCGTCACCGCCCGCCGCCGCCCGCTGGACCTGGGCGCGGGGGCGGAGGCGGTCCTCGACGCGGTCCAAAGCGAGGTCTCGGCCCTGCGCGCACCCGCTGCGGTGGAAGCGGCGACGGAGGTTGGTAGGGGGGCTCAAGCGGGAGCCCCTGGCGTTCCGGATGCGTACGACGACGGCGCCGCCTTCCCGGGCGCGCCCGACCGCCCCGCCGTCCAGCGCGGGGCACCCGCCGCCCCCGCCGTCGAGCCCGTGTCGCCCGCCCCCGCCCCCGCCGTCATCGGCGTCGGCGTCGCCATGCCCGGGCCGCTCGATCATCTGGCCGGGGAGCCGGGGCGGGTCACCGGGTTTCCGGAGTGGGACGGGTACCCGCTGCGGGACGAGCTCGCGCGGCGGCTCCGGTTGCCCGTCGAACTCGACAAGGACACCAATGCCGCCGCCCTCGGGCTCGCCCTCCGGTCTCCGGCCGCCGACTCGTTCGCGTACGTCCACCTCGGTACGGGACTGGGCGCCGGCCTCGTACTCGACGGGCGGCTGCTCCGCGGGGCCAGGACCGGGGCCGGGGAGTTCGGGCACCAGACCGTGCAGCTCGACGGAGCTCCGTGCGGCTGCGGCGGGCGCGGCTGCCTGGAGGTCCTGTGTCTGGCGGCCGTCGCCCGGGGCGATCTCGCCGGGGCGGCGCGGATCCTCGGCATCGGCGCGGCGAACCTCGTACGGCTGCTCGACATCGACCGCGTCCTCCTCGGCGGCCGGGCCGTGCTCGCGGCGCCCGGGGCGTTCGCCGACGGCGCGCACGAGGTGCTCGCCGGCCTCGGGCTCCCCGTTCCGGTCACCGTCGCGGGCACCCCGCACACCGTCGCGGAGGGCGCCGCCCAGCTCATCCTCTCCGCACTCTTCGGAAAATAGGCTGATCGGGCGGATTGTGCGGGCCGTCCGGGGCCACCCGCCGCGTCGCTCCCGGGCGCCGGTCCGCGCGCATGGCAGCGTCGCGGCCGTCCCGTACGCCCGCGAGCAGCAAAGGCACGTGTCCCATGCGACTGCGCAACGCCCTCGCCCTCGGTGTGACCGCGGCGACGACCGGAACCGCCGTGCTCGCCCTCGCCACCGGCCCCGCCGCCGCGGCCTCCGCCCCGGCCACGGTCTCCGCCGGACCCGGCCCGGGGCCGGGCGCCGGCTCCAGCCCAGGTCCGGGCGCCGGTCCGGGCGCCGAGCGCCGGGACACGCCTCCCAGTTGCGGCAAGGAGTCGGACCCCGACTTCCCCATCGACACCCGCATCAAGGGCGGGCCCACCGACTACGTCCCCGGCGGTGGCTTCCGTAACTGGAGCGTGGAGCTCACGAACACCACCACCGACCCCTGCCACAGCATCCATCCGGTCCTGGCCCTCGCCGACCGCGACCGGGTCCTCGAACCCGCGCAGATCAAGCTCGACTTCTACGACTCCGAGGCCCGCCGCTGGCGACCGGTCCGGTTCGAGGGGACCGACGAGGACGAGTGCGTCGGCGTCTTCTCCGACTTCCCGGGCCTCGCCGTCCCGGCGGGGCGCACCGTCACCGTGCCCGTCCGGCTGGCCTTCCGCGCCGACACCGCGCCCAACGAGGTCGTCGCCAACGCGGCGATCGTCCAGCGCAAGGGAGACGACGGCGACTGGGTCGGGGAGTCGGCCGACTACCGCCTCACGATCGCCGCCGAGACCGAGACCGAGACCGAGACCAAGACCGAGGCCGAGGCCGAGAACGAGGACGTACGGGAATCCGCGCCGCCGCTGGAGGCGAGTCCCCCTCCCAAGGGGGACACCGGACTGCCGCCGGCCCGCCCGCTGCCCGAACTCGCCCGGACCGGAGGCGAGTCGGCTGTCGCCCTCGCCCCCGCCGCCGGCGGGTTGCTCCTCACCGGCGCCGCCCTGACCGCCGCCGGAGCCCGCCGCCGCGACCGGGCCACGCCCACGGCGCCGAGCCGACAGCCGAGCGCCTGACCGCCCCCGGAGACCGCCCGGGGCTGCCCAGCCCGGTCGCCACGACCCGCCACCGTGGAGCCGACAAGGCCGACGACGGCACATGGGCCTCTCACTGCGGGCGTCCCCGCCGGCGCCTCCAGCGTCAGCTTCCGCTTCCGCTACACGGGCCGGCAGCTGGTACCGGGGGATCGACGGGGTCAAGATCCAGACATCGTGATTAGGCTGGGGGGCGTCGCCACAGCGCTGTCGCGGCGCCCCCAGCACACCGCACGATTTCTGTACGGCAGGAGCCCCCGCACATGGCAGAGCGCAAGCCGATCGAATCCTGGCTCACCGACATGGACGGCGTCCTCATCCACGAGGGCGTCCCGATCCCCGGCGCCGACGCCTTCATCAAGAAGCTGCGGGAGACCGGGAAGCCCTTCCTGGTCCTCACCAACAACTCGATGTACACCGCCCGCGACCTGCACGCCCGGCTCTCCCGCATGGGCCTGGACGTGCCCGTGGAGAACATCTGGACCTCGGCGCTCGCCACCGCCCGGTTCCTCGACGACCAGCGCCCGGGCGGCACCGCCTACGTCATCGGCGAGGCCGGGCTGACCACCGCGCTGCACGACATCGGCTACGTCCTGACCGACCACGACCCGGACTACGTCGTCCTCGGCGAGACCCGGACGTACTCCTTCGAGGCCATGACCAAGGCCGTCCGCCTGATCAACGCCGGTGCCCGGTTCATCTGCACGAACCCGGACGAGACCGGCCCCTCCCTCGAAGGCCCCCTCCCCGCCACCGGCTCGGTCGCCGCCCTCATCACCAAGGCCACCGGCAAGGACCCGTACTTCGCGGGCAAGCCGAACCCGCTGATGATGCGCACCGGGCTCAACGCCATCGGCGCCCACTCCGAGTCCAGCGCCATGATCGGCGACCGGATGGACACCGACATCCTGGCCGGCCTGGAGGCGGGGATGCAGACGTTCCTGGTGCTCACCGGACTGACGACCCAGGCGGAGGTGGACCGCTACCCCTTCCGCCCGTCCAAGATCGTGAAATCGATCGCCGACATCGTGGACCGCGTGTAGAGACCCCCTGGCCGCACCCCTGCGGATGCGAGACGAACGGAATCGGGTGACCCTGCCAGTACCAGGAGGTCACGATGCGTTCAGGTCCCATTGCTCTCCGCGCCGCAGGGGCGGCCGCCGCGCTCGTACTGGCACCCTCGACCGGTACCGCGCACGCCCACGACGGAGTGAAGGTCACCGTCATCCCGTCCACCGTCCGGCCGGGCACCGATGTCGACATCCGCGTCCAGGGGTGCGCGAGCACGACCGGGGCCGCCACGTCGAAGGCCTTCGTCGCCGACGCCGAGCTCACCGGCCGCGGCGGTGGTGATTCCCGCCTGGTCGGCGACACGACCGTGAAGTCGAAGCTCGGCGACGGTACGTACAAGGTGGCCGTGACCTGCGACGGACACGAGCACCGGGATGTCGGGACGATCCGCGTCCAGCGCCACGAGCCCACCCCTCAGCCGACGCACAAGCCCACGCCACAGCCGACGCACAAGCCCACGCACAAGCCGACCCATCAGCCCACTCACCGCCCGACGCACGCCGAGCCCACGCACCGGCCGACGCATCACGCCAGCCCGGTCGCCCCGGTCCGCGCGGGTGGCGGCGGTGCCGCGGTCTTCGCCGCCCCGGTGGCGCCGGGTGTCGCGCAGACCGTCACCGACGACGGCCTCGGCACCCCGTACACCCTGGTCGGCCTGGGTCTGGCCGCGGCCGCGGCGGTGGCCGTCGCCTTCCGCAGCGCTCGCCGCCACCGCACCGGTCCGGCTCCGGACGCGGACTGAGGTGCCGACCCCATGTCCTCCGGACCGGGAAGCCGCGCGGCGGGTGACGGACGGCCCGGCGAGGGGCGGCCCGCCAACGGACGGGCCGGCAACGGACAGCCCGGCAACGGACGGGCCGGCAACGGACAGCCCGGCAACGGACGGGCCGGCAACGGACGGGCCGGCAACGGACAGCCCGGCAACGGACGGGCCGGCAACGGACGGGCGCTGACCGGCGTCGCCTGGGCGCTGCTGCTCCTGGGCCTCTGGCTCTGGGGCCGCGAGATCACCGACGGACCGGGAGGCAGCTCCGCGCCGACGCACGGTGACATCGCCGCCGTCGGGCGCCCGCTCGGCGTCCCTCTGCCGCCGGCGCACAGCCCGCTGAACTCAGCCGAGCCGCGTCGGGTGGAGATCACCTCGCTGGGCATCGCGGCGCCGGCCGTGCCACGTGGCCTGGACCGTACGGGGGCGGTGGACGCGCCGCCGTACGAGATGGCGCGGTCCGTCGGCTGGTACGAGCGCGGCGCCCGGCCGGGCGTGGAGGGTGTGGCCCTCTTCGTCGGCCACGTCGACACCGAGACGCGGCCGGCCGTCTTCTACGGGCTGAGTGCGGCCCGCCCGGGGGGCGAGGTCCGCATCACCCGTTCGGACGGCTCAGTCGCCGAGTTCACCATTGACGACGTCCAGGTCGTCCCCCGTGACCGCTTCGACCCGCACGAGGTCTACGGACAACGCCAGGCCGGCCGGGCCGAGCTCCGGCTGATCACCTGCGGCGGCACCTTCGACCGCGGGACCGGCACCTACACGGCGAACGTGGTCGTCTCCGCGTATCTCACCGGCGTGGCGAAGCCCTGAACGCCTGGCGGACGACGAGTACCGGACAGACGTCGAGGCCCCCTCACCATCGGTGAGGGGGCCTCGACTGTGCGTGCGCCGCCAGGGACTCGAACCCCGGACCCGCTGATTAAGAGTCAGCTGCTCTAACCAACTGAGCTAGCGGCGCCTGCTGACCCGCATAACTTTACCCGATCGCCGGGAGTGCTCCCGACCATTCCTCGCCGCTCCCGGCCTGTCGGATGGTCCTTTTTTATCTTCGATCCGTCAAAATGCGATATGTCCAGACAGTTGAGACACTGACGCCCGTGCAACAGCGCCAAAAGATCTTGACGAGTGTGGAGGGGAATCGCATGAGCGTGCCGGTATTCGAGGAGTACGAGCCCGCGGCAGACTGCGGCTGCGCGGGCTGCGCCCAGCAGCGGCGCGATCTTGTCCTTGGCCTGCCCGTACGGGCGGGCGGTCACCCGGCGGCGCACGGAGCGCGCCGCGCACTGGTCCTGGTGACGGCGGCGGGAGTGGTCATGGGGGGCGGAGGAGCGAGCGCACTGGCCCGACCACCCGAGCCGGCGGACCTCACGACGGGGACGGCCGGGAGCAGGGCGGCGAAGGCGGAGGTTTCGAGAACCGCGGTGACCGCGGACACCCCGGGCCCGGGGGCCGACACTCCGCAGGGCGGCACCGGTCCGCTGCACGGAGCACCCGGGCCCGGCTCGCAGCCGTCACCCGTCTCGACTCCGACGGGCAGTCACATCTCCACCGCCTCCCTGCGGAAGACCACCCGCTCCGAGATCATCAACCGCGCCAAGCGGTGGGTGAACGCCCAAGTCCCCTACTCCATGGAGCGGTACTGGTCGGACGGCTACCGCCAGGACTGCTCCGGCTACATCTCGATGGCGTGGAGCCTGCGCGCCAACGAGTGGACCGGCAGCCTCGACCGCTTCGGCGAGCGGATCGACCGCACCGAGCTCCAGCCGGGCGACATCCTGCTCTTCCACAACCCGGCCAATCCGACCAAGGGCTCGCACGTCACGATCTTCGGCGGCTGGACGGACTACACGCACTCGTCGTACGTCGCGTACGAGCAGACCAAGCCCCGCACGCGCAAGCAGGCCACGCCCATGGCGTACTGGAACAACTCCGACCGCTATGTGGCCTACCGCTACAGAGGAGTGGTCAGCGGCGCAAGCGGCACCGGCGGGGCGTCGGGCGCGGCGGCGGCGCCGTACCCGGGCGCGGCGAAGTTCGGGCCGGGGGCCGACAACGCGTACGTCACCCAGCTCGGGCGGCTGCTCGTGGACCGAGGCGGCAAGAGGTACTACAGCAAGGGGCCCGGGCCGCGTTGGGGCGACGCGGACCGCAGGGCGACCCAGGCGTTCCAGCGGGCGCAGGGCTGGAAGGGCAAGGAGGCGGACGGGCTGCCCGGGCCGCACACCTGGCGGCTGCTCGTGTCCGGCCAGGGCAAGGACATCGGCGGTTCGAGTGGTTCGGGCGGGTCGAGCGCGCATGCTCCGGGGTTTCCCGGGCGTGGCTACTTCCGTCCGGGCCAATCCAACGCATATGTGGAGAAGCTGGGCAAACAGCTGGTGAAGCGGGGCTACGGCAAGCACTACCTGTCGGGTCCCGGTCCGCGCTGGTCGGAGGCGGACCGTCGCAATGTCGAGGCGTTCCAGCGGGCACAGGGGTGGCGCGGCGGTGCGGCCGACGGCTACCCGGGCCCGGAGACCTGGCGGCGCCTGTTCCGATGACCCCGAGAGCATGAGGTGGACCGAATGACCCCATCGACCCCGAATCCGCTGGGCCCGCCGCCCGGGGACACCGGCGCGGCGGCCTCCCGCGACGCGGCCCGTACGGCGAGACGCCTGACGGACGAACTCCGCGCGTCGAGGCCGAAGCCACGCCCGGAGCCCGGTCCCCCCGTCAGCCAGGAGACCGCCCCCGAGGTCCCTGGCACGGCTCCGTCCGCCTCTGGGCAGGCGCCCGGCACGGCCTCGTCCGCCCCCGGTCAGGACCCCGACGCCTCCCGCCCGCCCGCCGCCGCCGACGCCACGAGCACCGGATCGAGCCCTGGCCCGACTGCCCCGGCCGGCTCGGCTGCGCCGACCGGCCCGGCTTGCCCCACTGGCACGGTCAGCCCGGCTGCGCCGACTGCGCCGACTGCGCTGGCAGGGACGGCAGGGACGGCCGCCACGGTCAGCCCGGCGACCCCGACCAGCCCCTCTCACGGGACCGTCCCGACCGGCCCTGACGCGGAGGCGGTGCCCGCGCCGGACGCGGCGGCGTCTGCGCCGGGCCCGGCTGGCGGCCCCGAAGGGGCGGTGCCCGCACCGGCGTCGGCCTCGGCCGGTCCGGCGGTCGGCCCGGGAGAGGCGCAGGACCCACCGGCCGCGGCACCGGGACCGGAGGCCCGGCCGGTCATGGCCCCGGCCGACTCCGGTTCGGGCGCGGCGGCCGGCCCGTTCGGAGGCGCGCCCGGCTCGGCTCCCGGAGCATCGGCGGGCGTCGGCGGGAAGGTGCTGGTCGGGGCCGTCACCGTGACGGACCCGAACCGGCCCGGCTCCGACGCGGGGGCCACCGTGGCCACCGCGCCGACCGGCTCGGCCCCGCCCGGGACCGCATCGCCCGGCTCGGCCCCGCCCGGGACCGCATCGCCCGGCTCGGCCCCGCCCGGGACCGCATCGCCCGGCTCGGCCCCGCCCGGGACCGCGTCGACCTCCGCCGACGATGTGCGGCGGATCGCCGGGGCGCAGGTCGGTGTGATCGCCGTGCCCGTGGCCGCCGAAGCCAACCCGGCGCGGATGGCGCACGTCCCGCCGCGCGTCGGGGCGCGGCGTAAGACGGTCATCGGGAACGAGACGACCGGGTCGATCCCCGTCCACCTCCTCTTCCGTGACGAGCCGGAACCTTCCGCGGTCAACGTGCTCCGCGTCGACGACGACGGCGGCCCCGCCACCGTCGCCATGACGCGCCCCGTGGCCGACAAGGCCTCCACGCCCCCCACCCCCCACACTCCCAAGGCGCTCATCCCCAGCCCCACCCGGCCCGAGCCCTCCCGCCCCGCCCCCACCGCCGACCCCAAGCTCGTCGAGCGTCCGGGCCCCGTCCTGCCCGGCTGGATCGGGGTCGTCGGCGGGGTCCTCGCGCTCGCCGGCTGCGCGGCCGTCCTCTGGTGGGCCGGGGCCGTGCCCGAGGAGCTCGCCCGGATGCTCCGGCTGCCCACGCGGCCGTACTACGGCATCCACCTCGGCCAGTGGGCGCTTCTCGCCCTCGGTGTCCTGGCCGTCCTCTTCTCGCTCGGCGGTGTCGGCCGCGGCCGCGTCGGCTACGCCTGGGTCCTGACCCTCTTCGGCGACTACCGCGGCACCGTCCGCCGTACCGGTCTCGTCTGGACCAACCCGCTCCTGCTCCGCCGCCGGGTCGACGTCCGCCTCCGCCACTGGCGCAGCGAGCCGCTCTCCGCGGTCGACGCCAAGGGGACCGCCCTCGACGTCGTCGTCCTCGTCGTCTGGCGCATCCGGGACACCGTCCGTGCCGCGCTCGGCGTGGAGGGCCACGAGGAGTACCTGCGCGAGCAGGTCGAGGCGGCCATGGCCCGCGTCCTGTCCCAGCTGCCGGCCGACGCCTTCCACGAGGACGCCCCGACCCTGCGCGACGCGGAGGCGGTCGGCGAGGCCCTGACCCGGATGCTCTCCGCGGAGTGCGCGCCGGTCGGGATCGACGTGTTCTCGGCGCAGCCGACCCGGATCGAGTACGCCCCCGAGATCGCCGCCGCGATGCAGCGCCGCCGGGTCGCCGCGCTGGACGCCGCGCACCGGGACAGTGTGCTGACGGCCGTCGTGGACGCGGTGGACGACGTGGTCCACCGGCTGACCACGCGTGGTCTGGTCGAACTGGACGACTACGAGCGCAAGTCGCTGGTCAAGGACCTGACGGTGGCGTTCTACACCGGTCGCTCCCACGCCGGAGAAGGGGCGTGACTGGTATGGACATGTTCAACTTCCGTCCATACCTTGGTACTTGGTCTAGACCGGAATAGGCACCACCGCGGAACGACGGTACGTCCGCACCACGTGCACCGCCGCACGACCGTCGCCCCGCGTGCAGCACGGCTCATCGAACTCCCCCACGTTCACCAGGAGCGACAGCATGCGCAAAAAGATAGGCGTGGCGGCGGTGGCGCTCGGCGTCGCCGGCGCCTCCCTCTTCGCCACCAGCAGCGCCAACAGCCACGGCTACACCGACTCCCCGATCAGCCGGCAGAAGCTCTGCGCCAACGGCACCGTGACCAACTGCGGCTCCATCCAATGGGAGCCGCAGTCGGTCGAGGGGCCCAAGGGCTTCCCGTCCGGAGGGCCCGCCGACGGAAAGCTCTGCTCCGCCGGACTCTCGCACTTCGCCCAGCTCGACGACCCGCGCGGCGGCAACTGGCCCGCCACCCAGGTCACCGCGGGCCAGAGCTACAGCTTCCGCTGGCAGTTCACCGCCCGCCACCGCACCACCGACTTCCGGTACTACATCACCAAGAACGGCTGGGACCGGACCAAGCCCCTCACCCGGGCCGCGCTCGACTCCCAGCCCTTCCTGACGGTCCCGTACAACAGTCAGCAGCCGCCGGCCACGCTCTCGCACTCCGGGACCATCCCCGCGGGCAAGACCGGCAAGCACCTGATCCTGGCGGTCTGGACGATCGCGGACACCCCGAACGCCTTCTACGCCTGCTCGGACGTCCAGTTCTGACCTGCCGTCGGTCGGCTGAGCGGGCGGCCCTCGCGGGGGCCGCCCGCTCCTCGGGGTGGGCCCAGCCCTACCTCCGTACACCCCCCACCGCCATGGCCCCGCCCCGCTGCCGCCCCCTACCGTGTGGCGCATGGAGCCACGAAACCCCTGGCAGGCCCTCACCCGGAGCGGGTATCCCCGCGGCAGCTGGCCCTGGAGGTGCGCCGGATACCTGGCCTCCGGGGTCGTCACCGGCCTGCCCGCGCTTCTCGTGCTCCTCGTGCTCGTCGTCTTCTCCGCCGTCCTCGTCGGGCTGCCGCTGCTCCTCCTCGCGGGCCTCGCCCTCGGCGGCCTCGAGCGCCGACGGCTCCGGATCGTCGACCGCGACCCCGCCGCCGACCCGCACCGCGTCCCCGACACCCCCGGCCTCGCCGCGTGGCTCCGGCTGCGGGTCCGGGAGCAGGTCACCTGGCGCGAGCTGGCGTACGCCGTGCTGCACGCCACCGTCCTGTGGCCGCTCGACCTGATCGTGTCGGCGGTGGCCCTCGGGCTTCCCGCCACCCTGATCGGCACGCCCCTCCTGCTCGCCCTCGACGGCGACGAGACCAAGGTCGTCAAGGTGTACCTGGTCACGTCCCAACCGGAGGCCTTCGCCGCCGCACTCCTCGGCGCGGTGCTCCTCGTCGCCCTCCTCTACCCCCTCGCCGCCCTCGCCGGCGCCCGCGCCGCTCTCACCCGGGCCCTGCTCGCGCCCCGGGAGACCGAGCTGCGGGACCGTATCGGCGAGGTCACCGCCTCCCGGGCCCGCCTCGTCGACGCCTTCGAGGCCGAGCGGCGCCGGATCGAGCGGGATCTCCACGACGGCGCCCAGCAACGCCTCGTCGCCCTCACCATGACCCTGGGGCTCGCCCGCCTGGACGCCCCGCCCGGACCGCTCGCCGACCAGCTCACCAAGGCGCACTCCGAAGCCGGCCAGGTCCTCACCGAGCTGCGTGAGCTCATTCACGGCATCCACCCCCAGGTCCTCGCCGACTACGGCCTCGCCGCCGCCCTCGCCGACGCGGCCGACCGCTCCGCCGTCCCCGTCGAGGTCGACAGCGGCATCGCGCTGCCCCGGCTGCCCGCGGCGGTCGAGTCCGCCGGGTACTTCGTCGTCCGCGAGGCCCTCGCCAACATCGGCAAGCACAGCGGCGCCACCAAGGGCCGGATCACCGCCGGGTACGAGGACGGGACCCTGCGCGTCGACATCCACGACGACGGGCGCGGCGGCGCCGACCCGGCCCACGGCACCGGTCTGACCGGACTCGCCGACCGGATCGCGGTCCTCGATGGCACACTGACGATCATCAGCCCCCCGGGCGGTCCGACCGCCCTACGAGTGGAGATCCCGTGTCCGCCTCGCTCCGCGTCGTCCTCGCCGAGGACGGCGTCCTCCTCCGCGAAGGGCTGATCGGGCTCCTCGCCCGCTTCGGCCACGAGGTCGTGGCCGCCGTCGGCGACGCCGACGCCCTGCGCACGGCCGTCGCCGCGCACGATCCGGACATCGTCGTCACCGACGTGCGCATGCCGCCCGGTTTCCAGGACGAGGGGCTGCGGGCCGCCGTCGCCCTGCGCGCCGAGCGCCCGGCGCTGCCCGTCCTCGTCCTGAGCCAGTACGTGCAGCGGTCCTACGCCGCCGATCTCCTGGACGCGGGCGACGGTACCGGCGTCGGCTATCTCCTCAAGGACCGGGTCGGCCAGGTGGAGGAGTTCCTGGACGCCCTCACCCGCGTCGCGGCCGGAGGTACGGTCGTCGACCCCGAGGTCGTACGGCAGCTGCTGCGCCGCCACCGCGATCCGCTGGAGGCGCTGACCCCGCGCGAACGCGAGGTGCTCGGGCTCGTCGCCGAGGGGCACTCGAACGGCGAGATCGCCCGCCGGCTCGTCGTCACCGAAGCGGCCGTGGGCAAGCACATCGGCAACATCCTGGGGAAGCTGAACCTGCCGCCCGCCGAGGACACCCACCGCCGGGTCCTGGCCGTCCTGACCTATCTGAGGGCGTGAGACCCGGACCTGGAACCGGGAGCACGAAGAAGCCCCCCGCTCGCGCGAGGGGCTTCTTCCGTCTGTGCGCCGCCAGGGACTCGAACCCCGGACCCGCTGATTAAGAGTCAGCTGCTCTAACCAACTGAGCTAGCGGCGCCTGCTGACAGAGAAAATACTACCTGCTCCCGCGGGGTGCTCCTGACCAGCCTCAGGCCGGTCCATGGCCCGTCCTCGCCGGGGGTTTCAGATGGCCAGTGACAGGACCACGGGGGCCGCTCTGCGGTTCAGCGTGTCCGCCGCCGAGCGAAGCCGGTGCGCGTGCTCGATCGGCAGGGACAGCGCCAGGCAGCCCACGGCCGCGCCCGCCGTCAGCGGGACCGCCGCGCAGACCGTGCCCACGGCGTACTCCTGCAGGTCGAGCACCGGGACGGTCGGCGGCTGGCTGTCCAGCTTGGAGAAGAGCACCTTCTCGTTGGTGATCGTGCGGGAGGTCAGCCGGGCGATCTTGTGGCGCGAGAGGTGGTCCCGGCGGCCGTTCTGGTCGAGCTGGGTGAGCAGGCACTTGCCGACGGCGCTCGCGTGCGCGGCGGAGCGGAAGTCCACCCACTCGTTGACCTTGGGCGTGCGCGGGCCGTCGGCGAACTGGGTGATCTTCACCTCGCCGTCGATGTACCGGCTGATGTAGACGGCCGCGCCGACGGAGTCGCGCAGCTCGGTCAGCGTCTCCTGGAGCTTGCCTTCCAGGGCCTCGCGACGGGTCATGCCGGAGCCCAGGAGGACCAGCGAGTCCCCGACGACATAGGCACCGTCGGCGACCTGCTCGACGTACCCCTCGCGGCGGAGCATCAGCAGCAGGGACGACAGGTGGGCGACGGGCAGACCGGTCTCCCGAGCGATCTGGACGTCCGTCACCCCGCCACCGTGCCGTGAGACCGTCTCAAGGACGCGCAGGGCGTACTGCACCGAATGGAACGGCGCGGTGGGCTCGGGCTTCAGCGCCACGGTTTCCCCCTACCAGGTTGTGACCGCAAGCTTCTGTACCACGATAGCCGTCAAGGGCCGTTTGCGGGGCGGCTGTTGGCGAGAATGATGCGGCGCCCCAGCGCCGTACGCTGGGGCGCACCACTCTGGCATATGCCATAGGCACACTTGCCCGACAGAGCCTCAGGTCAGAGCACCGCGCCGAGGAACTCACGGGTGCGTTCGTGCTCCGGAGCGGAGAAGATTTTTTCCGGAGAACCGGACTCGATCACCCGTCCCCCGTCGAACATCAGCACCTGGTCGGAGATGTCCCGGGCGAAGTTCATCTCGTGCGTCACGCAGATCAGCGTGATGTCGGTGCTCCGCGCGATGTCCCGGAGCAGGTCGAGCACGCCGGCCACCAGCTCCGGGTCGAGCGCCGAGGTCACCTCGTCGAGCAGCAGGACCTTCGGCTCCATCGCGAGCGCCCGCGCGATCGCCACCCGCTGCTGCTGGCCGCCGGACAGCTGTGCGGGTCTGGCCTCGTACTTGTCGCCGAGACCGACCAGATCGAGCAGCTCGCGGCCGCGCGCCTCGGCCTCCTCCCGGCTCTTGCCGAGGACCCGGACCGGCGCCTCGGTGATGTTGCGCAGGACGGACATATGGGGGAAGAGGTTGAAGTGCTGGAAGACCATGCCGATCTTCTTGCGGACCTCGCGGCGCTGCCTCTCGTCGGCGGGGTACAGCTTTCCGCCGTTGACCCGGACGGTCCCGGCGTCGGGTTTCTCCAAGGTCATCAGGAGCCGCAGGATCGTCGTCTTGCCGGAACCGGAGGGTCCGATCAGGGTGACGTGCTCGCCGGCCCGGACCGAGAAGCAGAGGTCGTCGAGGACGGTGATCTCTTCGTCGCCGGTGCCGAATCGTTTCGTCACGTTCTCGAAGCGGATCAGGTCGTGGCCGGTTTCGGTGGCTTCAGTGGGCAAGGCGGCGCTCCAGGGTGCGGACGAGCAGGGAAGCGGGATACGCGATCAGGACGAAGGCCACGCCGACCACCGTGAGCGGTTCGGTGTACTGGAAGGTGGCGGCGCTCTCGAGCCGGGACTGCTGGAGGAGTTCCAGCACGCTGATTCCGGCCAGGAGCGGGGTGTCCTTCAGCATCGCGATGACGTAGTTGCCCAGCGCGGGCGCGATCCGGCGCAGGGCCTGCGGCAGGATCACCGTCACCCAGGTGCGGTGGCGCGGCAGGCTGAGCGCGGTCGCCGCCTCCCACTGGCCGGCCGGGACGGCGTCGATACCGGCTCGGTAGACCTGTGCGGTGTACGTCGAGTAGTGCAGGCCGATCGCGAGCGTGCCCGTGGTCAGGGCGGAGAACTGCACGCCCCACTCGGGCAGGACGAAGAAGAGGAAGAAGAGCTGCACGAGCAGCGGGGTGGTGCGGACGAACTCGGTGACGGCGTGCACCGGCCACCGGACGACCCGGCTGCGCGCCCGGAAGCCGAGCGCCCAGACCAGTCCCAGCGTGAACGAGATCAGCGAGCCGAGGACCAGCACCTGAAGGGTGACGAGGAGGCCGTCCCAGAAGCGTGGCATGAAGTCCGCCACCGCGGACCAGTCCCAGTTCACTTGGCCACCACCCCCAGGTTCGCCTTGGTGCGTCGCTCCAGGGCCTTCATCGAGCGGGTGATCACGAGCGCGATCACGAAGTACACGAGGAGCGTGACGGTGTAGATGGCGCCGCTCTCCTGGGTCGCGAGCCGCACCAGGTAGGCGGCGAACGACACGTCGCCGACGCCGAGCAGCGAGACCAGGGCGGTGCCCTTGAGCAGCTCGACGAGGAGGTTGCAGAGGGAGGGGATCATCTCCGGCACGGCCTGGGGGAGCAGCACGAGCCGCAGCCGCTGCCAGGGGGTGAGGCTGAGCGCGATGCCCGCCTCCCGCTGGGCCTTCGGTACGGCGTTCAGCCCGCCGCGCACGATCTCGGCGCCGTAGGCCCCGTAGGAGAGTCCGAGCGCGAGGATCGCCGCCCACATCGGGACCAGCTGCCAGCCGACCAGCGGCGGCAGGACGAAGAAGAGCCAGAACATCAGGATCAGCGCGGAGGTGCCGCGGAAGACCTCGGTGTAGAGCCCGGCGAGGAAGCGGACGGACCGGGAGCGGTGGGTGCGGGCGGTGCCGACGGTGAAGGCGACCAGCGCGCCGAGCGCGGCGGAGGCGATCAGGAGCTGGAGGGTGATCCAGATGCCGGGCAGGACCCAGTTCTGCCAGAGTCCGGCGGTCATCGGCACAGCTCCTCGGCGGTCAGGGTGGTCATCTCGGCCTCGGTGAAGCCGAAGCGCCGCATGATGCGGAAGAGTTCGCCGCTCTTCTTCATCTTGTGCAGCTCGGTGTTGAAGGCGTCCCGCAGCGAGGCGTCGGTGGGGCGGAAGGCGAAGCCGCCGGCGTCGATCTTCTTCTCGCCGTCGACGACGGTGGCGAACGGCTCGGTGGCCTCGGCCCTGCTGGACTTGCGGACGACCGAGCGGGCGGTGAGGGCGGTGCCGGCGAAGACGTCGACCCGGCCGGACTCGACCGCGTTCAACCCGGCGACCTGGTCCTGGAGGACCACGATGTCCTTCTCCGGGTAGCCGGCGGCCACGGCGTGACCCAGCTGGGCCCATCCGCTGCCGGTCGCGAAGCGGGCCTTCGCCCGCACCACGTCCTCGTACGAGCGGAGCTTCTCCGGGTTGCCCTTGCGGACGATGAAGGAGTCGAGCATCTGGTACTCGGGGTCGGCGAAGAGCACCTGCGCGCAGCGCTCCTTGTTGATGTACATCCCGGCCGAGACGACGTCGAACTGCTGGGAGTTGAGTCCGGGGATGAGCGAGGCGAAGTCGGTGGCCACGGGCTGGACGCGCTCGATGCCGAGCCGCCGGAAGATCACCCGGGCCAGCTCGGGGGCCTCGCCCGTGAAGGCTCCCTGCGCGTCGACGTAGCCGTAGGGCACCTCGCCGGCGATCCCGAGGCGGACCGTGCGCTGGGATCTGAGCCGGCCGAGCGTGTCGCCGGAGGCGACGCGCGCGCAGCCGGCCGCACCGAGCGCCGCTCCGGCCGCCCCGGCGGTGCCGAGGAGCAGAGTACGGCGATTTATGTGATATGTCCCTCGGGAGGGACCTGTTCGAGCCATGGGCGCGCCGCTACCCCGACCCGGGCAGGTCAATCCTGCGGAATAAGCGGAGACAGCCTCCTGTTCTCTTCCGTCGTACCTATGTCTTTTGCGCGCGGAAGGGCCGTCAACGGTGAGCGACGCGATTCGGGGCACGGCATACGGGGACTCGCCCGTACCGCTGTCCGTACTGGACCTGGTGACCGTCGGCAGCGGACGGACCGCGACGCAGGCGCTGGCCACGAGTGTCGAGATCAGCAAGCTCGCCGAGCGGCGCGGCTACCACCGCCACTGGGTGGCCGAACACCACTCCATGCCGGGCGTCGCCTCCTCCTCGCCGGCCGTCATCCTGGCCCATCTCGCCGCCCACACCCGCCGCATCCGGCTCGGCTCGGGCGGTGTCATGCTGCCCAACCACGCCCCGCTGGTGATCGCCGAGCAGTTCGGGACCCTGGAGGCGTTCGCCCCGGGCCGGATCGATCTCGGGCTGGGGCGCGCGCCCGGTACGGACGGCGCCACGGCCGCCGCCCTGCGCCGCACCCAGATCCCGGGCGAGGGCGCCGACGACTTCCCGCGGCAGCTGACCGAGCTGACCCGGTTCCTGGACGACGACTTCCCCGACGGGCACCCGTACGCGCGGATCCACGCGGTGCCCGGGCCCGTGCAGGGCCCCAAGGGGCGTCCGCCGGTCTGGCTGCTCGGCTCGTCCGGCTTCAGCGCCCGGCTGGCCGGCACGCTCGGTCTGCCCTTCGCGTTCGCCCACCACTTCTCCGCCCACAACACGATCCCGGCGCTCGACCTCTACCGGGACTCCTTCCGGCCCTCGGAGGTCCTGGACGCGCCGTACGCCCTCATCGGCGTCTCCGCGCTCGCCGCCGACGACCCCCGGGAGGCCCGTCGCCAGGTCCTCACGGGCGCGCTGTCCATGCTGCGACTGCGCACCGGCCGGCCGGGGCTCATCCCGACACCGGAGGAGGCGGAGGCGTACACCTTCGGCCCGGCGGAGCGGGACTTCGTGAGCGGCTGGCTGGCGAACGTCGTCCACGGCACGCCGGACGAGGTCCGCAAGGGCCTCGACGAGCTGCGCGAGCGGACCGGCGCCGACGAGCTGATGATCACCGCCAACACGCACGGCGGGGAAGCCCGGCTGCGCAGCTACGAGTTGATCGCGGACGCGTACGGCCTGCCGGACGGAGTCGTTCCGGAGCGGTGAGACCCTGAGTTCTTCCGGCGGGTTGGTTCAGTCTCGAACAACTTGTCCGCGACACCCCCAAGCGAACCCCAAACCGCTCGTCACCTGTGGTGGCGGGCGGTTTCGCGCTGTGCCACCCGCCGCTGACAAGGGCTTTCTTCAGCAAATTGGTCTAGTCCTCGATTTGGTTCAGACCATTGACGCGCTGTTCGTCCGGGGGCTATCACTTCCTCAACTCCTGTACGGCACACCCCCCCAGCACTCCCCGGAGGCCGCACGTGCACCCCCGTAAGCCAGTGATCGCCGCGCTGCTCAGCACGGCCCTCGCCGCCGGCGCGCTCGCCGCGACCGTCGGACTCGGCTCCGCCCAGGCGGCCGACACCGCAGCCCCCTCGACCGGGGGTGTGAAGATCGCGTACTACGACCAGTGGAGCGTGTACGGGAACGCCTTCTATCCCAAGCACCTCGACACCCGGGGCATCGCGGGCAAACTCGACATCATCAACTACTCGTTCGGCAACATCCACCCGACCGAGCTCACCTGCTTCGAGGCCAACAAGGCGGCCGGAGACGACGCCAACCCCAACGCCGGCGACGGCGCGGGAGACTCGTACGCCGACTACCAGCGCTCCTTCTCCGCCGCGGACAGCGTCGACGGTGTGGCCGACAAGTGGGACCAGCCGATCGTGGGCGTCTTCAACCAGTTCAAGGAGCTGAAGGCGAAGCACCCCCATCTGAAGATCAACATCTCGCTCGGCGGCTGGACCTACTCCAAGTACTTCCACGACGCGGCGAAGACGGACGCGAGCCGCAAGAAGTTCGTGGCCTCCTGCGTCAAGCAGTACATCGCGGGCGACCTGCCGGTCGAGGGCGGCTACGGCGGTCCGGGCACCGCCGCCGGGATCTTCGACGGCATCGACATCGACTGGGAGTACCCCGGCTCGCCCGACGGCCACCTCGGCAACCACTACGGCCCCGAGGACAAGGCCAACTTCACCCTGCTGCTCGCCGAGTTCCGCAAGCAGCTCGACGCGTACGGCGCGGCCAACGGCGGCAAGAAGTACCTGCTGACCGCGGCCCTCCCGGCCGGCCAGGACAAGATCAAGCACATCGAGACGGACAAGATCGGCGCGTACCTCGACTACGCGAACATCATGACGTACGACATGCACGGCGCCTGGGACGGCGACGGGCCGACGTACCACCAGTCGCCGCTGTACTCCGGCGCCAACGACCCGACCGACCCGATCAAGCCGGGCACGGAGAAGTACTCGATCGACAACGCCATCGACGCCTGGATCGACGGCAAGCCGGCCTACGGCATCGCGGGCGGCTTCCCGGCGAACAAGCTGACGCTCGGCTACGAGTTCTACTACCGCGGCTGGAAGGGCGTCCCGGCCGGTGCGGCCAACGGCCTCGCCCAGCCGGCCACCGGCGCCTCGGCGGCCCGCCCGGTCAGCCAGCAGCCGGGCATCGCGCACTACAAGGAGCTCGGCGGCATCGTCGACAACGCGGCGACGACCTTCTGGGACGACCAGGCCAAGTCGGCCTACTTCTACAAGGACGGCGAGTTCTTCACCGGCCTCGACAAGCGGACCATCCAGGCCCGCGCCGACTACGGCCACCAGCGGGGCCTGGCGGGCGCGATGATGTACTCGCTCCTCGGCCTCGACGCCGACGCCACGCTCTTCAACGACATCGTGGCCGCGGTCGGTTCCTCCCCGACCTCCCCGACGACGCCGCCCACGACGCCCCCGACGACCCAGCCCACCCCGACTCCGAGCCAGACGACCACGCCGCCGACCACGGGCTGCACCGCCCCCGCGTACGCGCCCGGCACGGTCTACAACGGCGGCTCGCTCGTCTCCCACAAGGGCCGCACCTGGAAGGCCCAGTGGTGGACCCAGAACGAGGAGCCGGGCACGACCGGCGAGTGGGGCGTCTGGAGGGACCAGGGCGCCTGCTAGTTCCTCGCCGACATGACCACTGCCCCCGCCCGGTTGTCCCACCGGCCGGGGGCAGTCCAGTGTTTGTCGCGGGTCACACCCGCAGCGGCGCCACCCCGATGAGTTCCGCGATCCGGTCGGGGGACACCGCCCGTGAGTAGAGCCAGCCCTGCCCCGTGTCGCAGCCGATCCGGCGCAGCCGCGTCGCCTGGCCGGAGGTCTCCACACACTCGGCCGTGACGGTCAGGCCGAGCCGGTGGGCCAGCTGGACCAGCGCCTCGACGATCAGCTCGTCCGCCGGGTTGGCGTGCGCCTCGTCCTGGAAGCCGCGGACGAACGACCCGTCCAGCTTCAGGACCGAGACCGGGAGCCGGCTCAGGTACGCCAGATTCGAATAGCCCGTACCGAAGTCGTCGATGGCGATCCGCACCCCCATGTCGCTCAGCGCCTGGAGGGCCTGGAGGGGACGGCCCGCCGAGCCCATCACCGCCGACTCGGTCAGCTCCAGCTGCAGCAGATGCGGCGCGAGGCCCGTCTCCGCCAGGATGCCGGCCACATCCGCCACCAGGTCCGAGTCCCACACCTGCCGTACGGCCACGTTGACGCTCACGAAGAGCGGGCGTTCGCGCGGATGGTCCTTCTGCCACTGCCGGGCCTGGGTGCACGCCGTCCGCAGCACCCAGCGCCCGAGGTCGACGATCGAACCGTCCTCCTCGGCGATCCCGATGAACCGATTCGGCGCGAGCGAGCCGAACTGCGGATGATTCCAGCGCACCAGCGCCTCCACCCCGCGCACCACGCCGTCGGCCATCCCCACCAGCGGCTGGTACTCCAGCGCGAACTCGCCGCGTTCCACCGCCGGCCGCAGGGTCGAGGAGAGCGCCTGCCGGGTCATCCGGTGGGCGTTGCGCTCGGGATCGAAGAGCGTCCAGCGGGCCTTGCCGTCCGCCTTCGCCCAGTACAGCGTCGTGTCGGCGGCCTGCATCAGCCCCGTCGCGGTCGTCCCTCGGGCGCCCCGCTCCACCACACCGATCGACGCGGACACGGACAGCCGCTGCCCGGCCAGGTCGAAGGGCTGCTGGAGCGCGCACAGGACGGACTGCGCCAGGTCCGCGACCTGCTCCGTCCCGGTCGAGTCCTCGACCAGGATGGCGAACTCGTCACCGCCGAGCCGCGCGACCAGATGTCCGCCGCTCCTGGTGTACCCGTCGCTGTCCGCGCACTCCGTCAGACGGGCGGCCACGGCGGCGAGCAGCCGGTCCCCCACACGGTGGCCCAGGGTGTCGTTGACCGCCTTGAAGCCGTCGAGATCGAGGTAGCAGAGACCGATCCGCCCTGTTCCGCCATGCCCGTACGACTCGTACGACGATCTGATCTCCGGGCCCTCGTCCTCCTGCGCGGCGGCTTCCAGGGCGGCCGAGAGGCGCTCGAAGAACAGGGTGCGGTTGGGCAGCCGGGTCACCGGATCGTGCATCTGGAGGTGGCGCAGCCGCGCCTGCAGCTCGCGCCGGTCGCTGATGTCCGCGATCGAGAGCAGGACGCGGCGGCTGTCGGGGACGGGGGAGACGGTGATCTCGGCCCACAGGGAACGCCCGTCGGGGTGCTTGAGCCGGCGGGTGCAGCGGAAGCGGGAGCGACGGCCCCGCAGCACCTCGCGGTACGCGTGCCAGGTGCGCCCGTCGGAGGCCAGGTCGACGAGATCGGCGGCGGCCTGCTCGCGCAGCGAGCCGGCGTCGGTGCCGAAGAGCGCGCCGAGCGCGTCGTTGGCGGTGACGACGACGCCGTCCTGGTCGACGACGGCCATGGCCAGCTGGGCGGCGCGGAAGGCGGCGCGGTAGTCGCGCAGCTCGGCGGCCGTCCGCGGGTGCGACCCCGGGCCGGGCGTCGCACCGGCCCGGGGGGCCGTACCCGTCAGGGAGCCGGGCCCCGTGGCTTTGGGCGAGCCCGTGCCTGTGGCCTTGGGGGAGCCCGCGCCCGCCCGAGGGCCGCCTTCGGTCATGGGGTCGGGATGACGCTCCGTGATCGGAGGCGTGGGCTCCCGTGCGGGCGAGAGCTGGGTGTGCACCGGTCGTTCGGGGGTTCCGCTCACCGCTCGCTCCCCTAGCGCAGTTGGGCCGTACAGATGTGGTCGGAATGGTCGGCCAAGGCAAAGTGTGCCGATCATAGAGGCTGTCCGGGGGACCGATCCAGCTCCGGGGCGGCCGTCCCGCCCCCTGGGCGGGGCTAAGCCGCGCTCCGTTGACCCCTGCCCGATCGTTTCTGCGCGGGTCTGACGCGGGGCGTCGACGACGTGACCGAATGTGACTTTCCGTGAGCCTTGCGAAGGCGTGTCGCGTCGACCCGGCGGCGCCCGCTCACTCGACTGGGGCAGCGGAATAGTGCGAAATGCCGCAAATCATCACAAGGTGGGTGAGGTGTCCCGCATTCCGCAGCCGGAGGTCCATGTGAGGGGTCAGCAGACACCCGAGGGAGTGGAGCGGCCGTCGCTGCGTGCCTCGGCGGCGGCCTTCACCTCACTCGTGGCGCTCGCCGCGACCGGTCTGGTGGCGGGCCCCGCCGTGGGCGCCCCCTCCGCGGGCCCGTGCGCCCTGCCCCGTACCGCGGCCCACCACTCCCTGGGCCTGGACACCTGGAACGGCTCCTACCCCCAGCCCACCCGCACCCTCGACGCGGTCATGATCTTCCTGTCGTTCCCGGACTCCACCCCGCTGACCGGCACCGACGCACTGGTCGCCGACTACTTCCCGGGCACCACCGACTTCTTCCGGCGCGCCTCGTACGGCCGGTTCACGCTGCGCGCCCACCCGCAGCGCGAGTGGATCGCCATGCCACGGGCCTCCACCGCCTACGAGATACAGCGTGACTGGGACACGGGCCGGCGCACGCAGTATCTGCGCGACGCGATCGCGGCGGCGAACGAGAAGGTCGACTTCTCGCGGTACGACATCGTCTATCTCGTCGCGGACCCCGACGCGCCGGGTGTGGACTCCGATGCCACGAAGGTCGTCAACCTCGACCGTCCGCTGACCGTCGACGGTACGGACATCAAGCGGGTCGTCACGGTCTTCGAGCGGCATCCGCCGGACCGCAACGTGCTGGCCCACGAGACCGGGCACGTCTTCGACCTGCCCGACCTCTACCACCGGCCGACGGACGGCAAAGGCGACTGGGACACCCATGTGGGGGACTGGGATGTCATGGGCAGCCAGTTCGGCCTCGCGCCGGACCTCTTCGGCTGGCACAAGTGGAAGCTGGGCTGGCTGGAGCGGCGCCAGGTGGCCTGCGTCCAGGGGCCGGGCTCCCGGCTGCTCAGCCTGGAGCCGCTGGCGGCCGCGCCGGTGGCGGGCGCCACGCTCGGCACCCGGCTTGCGGTCGTACGGACCGGCCCCGGCACCGCCCTGGCGATCGAGGCCCGCGCGGCGACCGGCAACGACGAGGAGACCTGTAAGGAGGGTGTGCTGATCTACCGCGTACGGAACGAGGCGGCGTCCGGGAACGGGCCGATCGAGGTCGTGGACACCCACCCGCAGTCCGAGGCGTGCTGGGACCGCTCGGTGTACCCGCCGCTGGCGGACGCGCCGCTGGCGGTCGGGGAGACGTTCACGGTGCCGGAGGACGGGACGCGGGTGGAGGTGGCGGACCGGACCCGGGCGGGCGTGTGGACGGTGAAGGTGACGGTGGAGGAGGGCCGCACCTGAGGCGCGGGGGCTCTCGCCGAAGGGGGGCACACGGGGGCGCGCGTGCGGACGCGGGACGGGGCGCGGGTTGCGGGCGGCCGCGCGCGTGCGGACACGGGACGCGGGGCCGCGCGGCGCACGAAAAAGCCCCTCGCTTCCGCGAGGGGCTTTTCCCGTCTGTGCGCCGCCAGGGACTCGAACCCCGGACCCGCTGATTAAGAGTCAGCTGCTCTAACCAACTGAGCTAGCGGCGCCTGCTGACGTCGTAGACCTTAGCACCCTGATCGGCGGGAGGAAAAATCGATATCCGCACGTCGGCGGCGGAGGCGGCGCGGACCGCCCGGACGCAGGCCCACAGCATGACCTCGGGCCCCGGGAGCCACGGGTGGCGGGTGTCCGGGGCGACGACCCAGCGGGGGCCGGCGGCCTGGAGCGGGGTGAGCGGGGGGATGGTCACGGCGTCACCGGTGCCGTGGCAGAGCGGCGGGGGCACGGCGTCGTCCCACTCCTCCCAGTCGAGCAGGGCCGGTAACCGCTGGGCGGTCCCCGGGGCGGCGAAGAGCAGCATCCGGCCCCGGTGGAGGGCGACAGGGCCGGTGCCGGGGCCCTCCGACCAGAGCCGGTCGAGCATCCGCCGCCCGAAGATCGTGTCCACGTTCACGACGTCGAAGACGGTCCCGCAGGGCAGGACGGCGGGGGCGGTGGGCCGGGCCTCCCAGAGCGCGAGCGTGGAGCGCGGGTAGGAGGCGGCGGAGGCGAGCCAGCCGGCTCCGTCGGGCGTGACGTGGGCGGTGTGGTGCCGCCCCTCGTCCTGCTCGCGGAGGAACCGGAAGATGTCGGACCGGTCGGTCGGGGAGTCGTCTCGCAGCCATGCGCTCATGGAGCCAGATCTACCGGGAGTGACCACGCCGTTTCCCAGAGTTGCCGAAAACCCGGACAGGGAGGGGAGCGGAGGAGTATCTTTCGCCCCGGCATATGCCCCCGGGTGGTGGCGGAGGCGCGTCCGCGAGGCATGCCGGGGAGGGAAGGCCGCCCTCTGGCCTCGGGCCACGGCGCGCGGCCCCGCCGAAGACTCCGGCTCAGCCCTCCGGTGCGTGGTCGCCCTGACGGATCAGATCCCGGCCGAAGTCGATCATCTTGCGGGCGTAGTCCTCGGTCCACTCCGCCCGCTCGGCGACGTCCGCCGGCGTCAGCCGGTCGAACCGCCGCGGGTCCGTCAGCTGGGCCGCCGCGATCGCCTGGAACTCGATCGCCCGGTCCGTCGCCGCGCGGAAGGCCAGCGTCAGCTCGGTCGCCCGGCTCAGCAGCTCGCGGGGGTCGTCCATCGACTCCAGGTCGAAGAAGTGCTCGGGGTCGGCGGTCGCCTCGGCAGGCTCGAAGATCAGCGGTGCGGGCCGGAGCCGCCGCTGCCCGTTCCGCTCCGCGGATTCCGCCATCGTCCTTCTCCTCCTCGCACACACACGGCCCGGACACCCGGGCCGTCACCTTCCATTGTCCCGCCTCGCGCAAGGGGGCGCGGGCCCGTCAGCCGTCCAGGCCCCGCAGATACACCGCGAGCCCGCCGAAGAACTCGCGGTCGGCGTCGATCCAACGCGCACGGCGACCGGCCTCCGCCATGTACGGGAAGCGGTCCTGGGGCAGCTCGGAGATGACCACCGTGCCCGCGCCGGACAGCGATCCCAGGTGTTCGAGCTGGATCGCCCCGACGACGTACGACAGCAGCCCTCGCAGGGCGACGACCCGCCGCTCGCCCTCGACGCCCGCCTCGGCGAGGAGGCCGAGGACCGTCTCGGACCAGCGCAGCAGTCCCGGAAGCCGGTGCCGGTGGGTGACGGTCAGCGGGACGGCGGCGGGATGGGCGCGCACGCTGTCGCGCAGCCGCCGGACCATGGTCTCGACCCGCTCGCGCCATGGGCCGTCCGCGGCGGGCGGGGTGGGGTCGACGGAGCTCAGCACCCGCTCGACGACGAGCCCCTCCAGCTCGTCGCGGTCGGCGACGTACCGGTAGAGCCCCATCGTGCTGAGGCCGAGCTCCTTGGCGACGGTGCGCATCGAGAGGCCGGCGAGCCCGTCGCGGTCGATGACGGCGAGTGCGGCGGCGGCGACCTGGTCCTGGGTGAGTGAACGCGGGCGTGGCATGACGGTTGACAGCGTACGTCTTACGCCTACGCTGTTAGGAGTACGCCGTACGCCTACGAGAGAGGTGCCCGATGCGCATGCCCGGAGGACTGCTGCGGCCCGGTTCCGTCGCCCCCGTCCGCAGGCTCGACCCGCTCCTCGGCCCGCCGGTGGCCGTCCCGGACCCCGACCGGCTCATCCACCTTCAGTTCCGGCGCTTCGCCGGCTGCCCCGTCTGTCATCTGCACCTGCGGTCGGTGGTGCGGCGGCACGAGGAGATCGAGACGGCCGGCATCCGCGAGGTCGTCGTCTTCCACTCACCGTCCGGGGAACTGCGGCCGCACCTGGACGGCCTGCCGTTCCCGGTCGTCGCCGACCCGGACAAGCTGCTCTACACCGCGTTCGGGGTGGAGTCCGCGCCCCGGGCCCTGCTCTCGCCACGGGCGTGGTGGCCGATGGCCCGGGCCGTTCTCCTCGGCACCTGGGGAATGCTGCGCGGCCGCGAGAAGCCGCCCGTACTCCGCCCGAACGGCGGACGGCTCGGCCTCCCCGCCGACTTCCTGATCGGCGGCGACGGCCGGATCCTCGCCGCGAAGTACGGCGAACACGTCGACGACCAATGGTCCGTGGACGAACTCCTCACCCTCGCCGCGACCGCCGCGACCGCCGCGACCGCCGCCTCGCCCGTGCCGGCCTCCGGACCGGCCGGGCACTAGGGGCTCCAGGCGATCCGGTGCCCGGAGCGGCGGTCAGGGGCTCCAGGCGATCCGGTGCTCCGCGAGGTGTGAGAGGACCGCGTGGTTCGCCTCCCAGCCGTCCGGGAACTTCACCGTCACGCCCAGCTGGACCGGCTCCGTCGACGGGTGTTCGTCGAGGAGGTCCGCGACGCCCGCGCGGCAGACCACGACGCAGGCGTGGCGGTGGCGGGAGGCCAGGACGCACAGGCGGCCCGTCTCCAGGTGGAAGGCCGTGGCGTCCGGGCGGCCCGACAGGGGGTGGAGGACGACCGTCACGTCGTACTCCCGGCCCTGGAGGCGGTTCGCGGTGTCCACGGTCACGCCCACGACACCCAGCTCCGCCAGCGCCGCCCGTACCGCCGCCGCCTGGTCGCGGTGGGCCGTGCCGACCGCGATCCGGTCGGCGGTCAGCGGCACCGGGTCGGGGTCCCGCTCCGAGACGGCGGCGCCACCCCGGTCCAGGAGCCGGCGCACCACCAGCGCCACCGCGCGTACCGCCTCCGGGTCCGTGCGCGGGGTGTGCCGGGCCGGCAGTTCGAGCAGACCCCACCCCGACGCGGCCGCCTCGTCCAGGACCCGGTCCGGGCCCGAGCCGTCCGAGGCCACCCCGAACGTCAGCCGCCGCTCCCCGTGGCCCGTACCGCTGCGGAACGGCGTGTACGGATAGAACGCGTCGGACACCAGCGGCGCCGCCGACGCCGGAAGCCGCCACGACACCGGCAGCCGGTGCTGCGGCAGCTCCGGATTGTGCGCCAGGAGCGTGGACACCGCGCTGGCGGAGGGGTCGTACGAAAGCCCCGCCCACTGCTCCGCGCCGACCACCGAGAAGGGATCCAACTGCCCCGGGTCGCCGACGAACAGCGCCCGCTCGAAGAGCCCCGCCACCGCGAGCAGCGCGTCCGAACGCATCTGGTACGCCTCGTCCACGATCGCGTGCGCCCACGGCTCGACGTTCTTCACATGCGCCCACTTCGCGGCCGTCGAGACGACCACGTCCAGACCGGCCAGATCGCCCGCCTTGGACGACTTCCGTACGTTCTCCAGATCGTCGAGCGCCTTGTCGTAGGGGTCGCTGTCGTTGGAGTGCAGCCGGCCCACCGGAAGATCCGGCTGCTTCTCCGCGAGCCGCAGCACCAGATCGTCCACCTGCGCGTTCGTCTGCGCGACGACCATCAACGGCCGCCCCGCCGCGGCCAGTTCCAGCGCGGCGCGCACCACGAGCGTCGACTTGCCCGCGCCCGGTGGGGAGTCCACGACGACGCCGCGGGCGCTGCCGCGCAGGGTGTCGGCCAGGATGCCGTCCGTCGCCCGGGCGGCCTCGGCGGAAGGGTCGAAGGTCACAGCACGTCCTCCACGGTCACGGCGTCGGGCAGTTCGGCGGCGTCGGAGCGCGGCGGTCCGCCGTGCGTCCAGGGCGTCTCCTCCGGGTCCGGCAGCTTCGCGCCCACCCGTTGATCGTGCTCGAACAGCGTCCAGGCGATCCGCTCGCCCTTCTCCGGCACCGACCCCTCCGCCGGTTCCTTGGACCGCCCCATCCGGTCGGTGACGCGCAGCACCAGTGAGCCGTCCTCCTCGTACCGTACGAACTCGGCCGTCTGCGGCTTGCCCTCCAACGAGCGGTACACCTTCATCCGGTCCCCGAGATGCGGCCGGTCGTCCGTGCGGACCGTCAGCAGCGGGCGCGGCGAAGGCCGCTTCGACTCCGACCAGGCCATCGTCACCTCCACCACCTCGGCGACGAACGCCTCGCCCGCGAGCCGCCGCCCGGCCAGCACCAGCGGATCGTCCAGGGCCTCCTGCGCCTCCAGCTGCGCCTGCGCGGACTCGCGCGCCGCCAGCTTCTGGGCCGCCGTCACCGCGTCGTCGCCGCGCGGCTGCGGCGGTTCGCCGGCCACGACCCGGTCGCGATGGCCGGTGAAGGACCAGCGGTCGCGCGTCCAGCGGTCCGCCACCCGCGCCCCCTGCGGCAGCTCCCGCAGCAGGTCGAGCGACCGCCACACCGCCTCCCAGGTCGGCTTCAGCTGGGACTCGATCAGCCGGCGGATCTCCCGCTCCGCACGGTGCAGTTCACCGAGCCGCTCGTCGGCGCTCTCCCCGTCCTCGGCCGACGCCAGCGCCTGCCGGGCCCGGTCGAAACGCTCGATCGCCGGTGCGAGCAGCCGGTTGTCGAAGGCCGGGTCCGTCGCCGGGCCGGCCGGTGGGCAGAGCAGCTGCCCGTCGCGGTCCCGGCCGAGCTCGGCACGGAGCGCCGCCTCGGCCCCCGACTCACCCTCCGCCGGATCGATCCAGGCCAGCAGCGCCCCGAGATGCTGGTCCTCGAGGGAGGACTGGCCCGTCGCCCAGTGCCGGTTCAGCAGATCCGTCGCCGACAGCAGCAGCGAGGAGCCCGGCACACGGGCCCGCTCCCCGAAGTGCGTCAGCCAGCGGCCGAGCAGCGGTACGCGCGGCGGCGCCGGGAACGGCGTCTCCGGATCCTGCTCGGCCGTCCGCCGGAACCGCATCGACCGCCCGAGCAGCCGTACGTACTCGACGCCCGCCCGGCTCGGCACGATCAGCTGCGGCGCGTCCGCGCACAGCTCGACCTCGACCTTCACCTTCTTGCCGGTCTCCGGGTCCGTCTCGTTCCGCTCCGCCGCCTCGACCGCGCCGGTGAACGAGTCGATGTACGGCAGGACCTCCCCGGCCAGCTCCGCGAGGAACGCGAACCGCAGGTCACGGTCGCGCGGCTGCGCCACCACGAGCAGACGCGGCTCCTCGCGGTCGGTCCCGACCAGGGCCCCGAGCGGGGCGCCCGCCTCGCCCGCCGTGGTCAGCGGAACGAGGACGAGGGGCCGGTCGGACAGATGCCGGTGCCGGACGGTGGCCAGCGGCTGGGCCCGCCCCGACTCGACGGCCTCCAGACGGGCGAGGGTGGAGATCAGCGACATGCGGGGGCCTCTCCGGTGGCGCGCGGGTGCGTGGTCAGCAGGGGCATTCGACGGCCTCCCTCGGGGCCCGGGCGGGGGCGCACGCCAGCGCCTCCGCCCGAAGCGCCGCCGCCCGGCGGACCGCCTCCACGGTCGGATCGTCCGGGTCGCCCGCCTCACCCCGGGCCGCCGCGAGGACCTCCCCGATCGTGGTCAGCCCGCCCAGCTCACCGCGTACCGACCGGCCGAGGGCCTCCACCGCGCCCGCCAGGCGCGCCTGCTCCCGGCAGTGGAAGGCCAGCTCGCAGGCGGACAGACACTCCGGCGCGTAGGCGTGCGGCACGGCCTCCACGGCCTGCGCCAGCTGCTCCGCCGAGCACCCGTCCACATCGAAGGTGACCCCCTCCGGGAGGGTGTCCGCGATCTCCTCCACCCGGGTCAGCCGGGCCAGCTGGCGGCGGGTCACCGACAGCTGCTTGCGTACGTCCACCACCGAGGCGGTCGGCAGATTGGAGAAGTCCTTCGGGCAGACCAGCAGCACCGACTGCGCCACCGCCGCGCCCCGCGTCAGCGCCGCCACCCGCTCCAGGGCCAGGACGTACACCGCCGCCTGCCGGGCGGCCGCGCCGACCTTCGAGGCGTCCGCCGAACCGTCGATCATCGGGAAGGACTTGATCTCGACGACCGTCCACCGCCCGTCGGGGTGGACCACGACCGCGTCCGGCTCGAGATAGGCGGGGGAGCCCGCCACCTCCAGAGCCAGCATCGGATGGTCGAGCAGCGCCCACCCGCCGGCCCCGGTCGCCTCGCGCAGCGCGAGCGCCGTGCGGGCCGCCCGCCCCTCGGGCCCGGCCGCCGCCAGATCCGGCACCCGCACCGTCCCGGGCTCGTCGATCCCGAGCAGCCGCAGCAGCTCGCGGCCGCCGTCCGCCTTGACCTTCGCCTCGAAGGCGTTGCCCCGCATGAACGCGAACTGCGACTGGCCGAACGCCGCCGGCGCACCGAGCTTCGACGCCAGCGCGCCCTTGTCGACCCCGGCGCCGTCGAGCAGGGCGCGCCGCCGGCAGCCGGGGTTGGCGGCCAGCGCCGCCAGCGCCCGCGCATCCAGCGGATGCGGCACGGCGGCCGGTCCGCGAAGCTCGGCGAGCCTTTCCCACGCTCTCGGCTTCGCCGGAGCGGGGGAGGCCCCATGCCGGAGTGTCGTCTGCGGAGGCCGAGGGGCTCCGCTGCCCAGGGATTCGCTCACCCGCGGAAGTCTCGCATCCGCCACTGACAAGTGGGGCCGGCCCGGGAGAAAGCACCCGGTCCGCCGGGGGGATTTGAAGCACCCCCGGTCTGCCTGGCGAGGAAGTACCCCGGTCTGTGGTGGGGAGGAAGCACCCGGCCCGCCCGGGGCGGAGCGCCCGGCCCGTGAGTCACGTCGCGGGCGCGGGAGCGACGGGCGTTGCCCGGTGTTCACGTGGGCGATGATGGGGGAGCACCCGTTGTGAACCCGGAGTACCCCAGGGAGAGCCTTCATGGCACCGCGCATCCTGCTCGCCCGGCACGGCCAGACCGAATGGTCGCTGCTCGGACGCCACACCGGCAGGACGGACATCCCCCTGCTCGACGAGGGCCGGCGCGGCGCGAAGCTGCTCGGTGAACGGCTGCACAGGGCGCCGTGGCGCGGCCTGCCGGAGCTGGAGATACGCACCAGCCCGCTGGCACGCGCGCGTGAGACCTGCGACATCGCCGGCTTCGGTGAGCGTGCGCGGGAGTGGGACGCGCTGATGGAGTGGGACTACGGCGCGTACGAGGGCCTGACCCCGGCCCAGATCCAGGACCTCGCCCCGGGCTGGCTGCTCTGGCGCGACGGCGTTCCCGAGGGGGAGACCCGGGAGCAGGTCGCGGCCCGCGCCGACGAGGTCGTGGAGTGGGCGCGGTCGGCGGACCGGGACGTGCTCGTCTTCGCGCACGGCCACATCCTGCGGACGATCGGCGCGCGCTGGCTGGGCGAGGACATCTCCTTCGGCTCCCGCATCCGTCTGGACCCGACCAGTCTGTCGGTCCTGGGCTGGGCCTACGGCGCGCCCGCGGTGGAGCGCTGGAACGACACGGGCCACCTGGAGTAGGGCCTGTGCCCGGCCGCCGCCGGGACGGGAGCCGGCCGGAGTCAGGAGGTCGTCGCCAGGACCCGCTGTGTCGCCGCCAGCATGCGGCGGATGCGGGACGACTGGACCTCGCCCAACGCGTCCACCACGCGTTTCGCCTCCGCCGCCGCCTCCTCCCGGCGGCCCGCGTGGGCGAGGTCGCTCGCCAGTTGGGCGCGGTAGAGGGCGAGGTTGCGGGCGAAGTGGGGATTCTGCAGGACCGTCGCGCGGTGGGCGTGGCGGGCCGCGCGGCCCCAGTCCCCCAGCGCCGACCAGCACTGGGCCTCCAGCGCCTCCAGCTCCGGCTCCCCGAAGAAGGACATCCACTCCGGGTCGCTGTCGACGGGGCCCCGGGCGAAGAGGCCGTGGGCGCGGCCGAGGGCCTGTTCACAGGCGGCCCGGTCACCGAGCCCGGCCCACGCTCCCGCCTCCCGCAGGGTGAGCAGCGAGAGCAGCCGGGCGGAGTTGAGCGGCTGCGCCGCGCGCAGCCCGGCCTGTGCCGTCCGGACCGCCTCGCGGTACCGGCCCGCGTCCCTGGCCAGGAACGACGTGTTGCAGAACGCGTGCGCCTCCAGGGCCGGATCACCGGCCACGCGCGCGGTGGCGAGGGCCTCGGCGTAGTGGGAGCGGGCGTCGTCGAGGCGGCCGGAGTCGTGGGCCAGCCAGCCGACGGAGATGGCCAGTTCGCCGGCGCCGGCGTGCAGCCGGTCCTCGGTGGAGCGGCGGGTGGCGGTGCCCGCGTCGAGCAGGGCGTACGCCGCTCGCAGCGGCTGGGCGGCCGCCTTGTAGAGCCCCTCGGCGCCGTGCCGGTCGTCGAGCAGCCGGATCCGCCGGACTGCTTCCTCGACGGCCCGCACCTCTGTCTCGCCGATCCTGTGGGTTGCGCGAGGGGCGGGGATCGCGGCGGCCGTGCCGCCCAGC
Source organism: Streptomyces sp. NPDC003027 (assembly GCF_053591435.1). NCBI lineage: Bacteria > Bacillati > Actinomycetota > Actinomycetes > Kitasatosporales > Streptomycetaceae > Streptomyces > Streptomyces sp. NPDC003027. The sequence continues at coordinate 53,514 of NZ_JBSFTU010000026.1, read as the reverse complement.
CCCAGCGAGGCGGCCGCCACGGTGGCGGTGCCGCTCGTCATGAATGCGCGACGCAGCACGTCGCTCTCCTCATCGTTCCGGGTCGTGATGGCGGGTACGAGCGGTGCTTGGGCCGCGACGGCGGACCGTCGTCGGCCGCGTACCGTCTCCCGCGCCGAGAAGCCCAGGTCCGCCAGGCCCAGACCGGGGAACATGTGCAGGAACACCCGTTCGTACGCGTAGTTGGGGCAGCGGATCTCGCCCGCCTCCACGCGTCCGATGTACCGGGCGTCGCAGGCGACCTGCTCGCCGATCTCCCGCGCGGCCCGGCGGACGGCGGCGGCGAACTCCGCCGGCGACTGCTGCCCGCGGAGCCTGCGGAAGGCGAGATTGGGAACTGCCCGTGACATCGCCATGGCCGAGCCCTCTCCTGGTGCTGCCGGTGTTCCGGCGGGGCAAGAACGTACCCGCTGTGACGGGGCGGACACGCTGAGTTTGGCTACAAATCGGATATCTCGCTCGCGATCTGCCATGAACTGCCATCCTTTGCGGCGGCGTGCCGCCGTAGCCGTTGACGCGCACGGGCGTTGAACCATGCGGAGAGACGGAACGTGTCCTCTCAGGAGCGAGGAGGGGTCCCCATGATGGAGATCGGATCGCGGTCGACCGAGCGGCACGCACCCACCCCGGAAGCCGGCACCCCGCACGGCGAGGCCTGCGACCTGGTGACCGTGCCCGTGCGGCAGGGGCTGGAGGCCGTCGACATCCTGCGCCGGTGCGGTGCTCCGGTGGTCGGCCCGGTGGTGCACGACGGGGCCTGCCACACCCTCGGCTTCCTGGTCCCGCCCGGTACGGCCGAGGCCTGGGACATGCCGGGCAGCGCCTGTACGCAGACCTCGGGCCGCGGCTTTCGCGTCCCCGAGCTGCCGGAGCTCCCCGAGCCGGCCGCCGGCGGCGCCCCGCGCCCCGCGGGCTGGCTGCTGCCCCCCGGCGACGGGGGCCAGGTCACGGATCCGGCGGTGCTCCGCGAGGCCCTGGGCCAGGCGGCCCGCCTGATCGAGGCGGCCGACGGCTGCCGCTGAGGGCGACGGGTGAAACGTGGCCGACGCTCCTGCGCCACGCGATCCCGCACCGAGGCCGGGCTCTGCCCTCCGGCCCAGCTCGACGATCCCCGTCCCGCGGCCCCGCGCCCCGAGCCTCTCGCCCCCAGCCTCCCGCGAGCAGCCGTTCTCCGCGAGTGCCGATAATGGGGGGTGTGGCCAGGAACAAGCAGCGAGGACGGGTGGCGGGCGCCGTCGCCGTCGTCGAGACCGTCGACGGCGGGCTCGCCGAACTCATACCCGACCGGGAGCGGCCGCGCGGCTGGACGCTGCTGATCGACGGCGCACCGCAGTCGCACGTCGATCTCGACGACCCGGCCCATCTCTCCTTCGAATACCAGCGGCGCCTCGGCCACATCGCCGACCTCGCGGCCCCGCCGAACCGGCCCGTCCAGGCCGTGCACCTCGGCGGCGGAGCCTTCACGCTCGCCCGCTACATCGCCGCCACCCGGCCCCGCTCCACCCAGCAGATCGTCGAGCTCGACGGTCCACTGGTCCAGCTGGTCCGCCGCGAACTGCCCCTCGACGCGGCCGCCCGCGTCCGGGTCCGCTCCACCGACGCCCGGGCCGGGCTCTCCAAGGTGCAGGACGGATGGGCCGACCTGATCATCGCGGACGTGTTCAGCGGCGCCCGCACCCCCGCGCATCTGACCAGTACGGAGTTCCTCGCCGAGGTCCGCCGGGTCCTGAAGCCCGGCGGTCTGTACGCCGCCAACCTCGCCGACGGGCCGCCGCTGACCCACCTGCGCGGCCAGATCGCGACCGCCGCCACCGTCTTCCCGGAACTGGCGCTGACCGCCGACCCGACCGTGCTGCGCGGCCGCCGCTTCGGGAACGCCGTGCTGCTCGCCTCCGACCGCGAGCTCCCCGTCGCCGAGCTGACCCGGCGCGTGGCGACCGACCCGCACCCCGGGCGGGTCGAACACGGCAGGGCGCTCGCCGACTTCACCGGCGGCGCGTCCCCGGTCACCGACGCCAGCGCCAGGCCCTCTCCCGTACCGCCGGCGTCCGCGTTCCGCTAGACCCCGCCCACCGGGCCGACCGCGATCCCTACCGGTCCTCGATCTCCACCCGTGGCGCCGTGTCGTGCCAGACGCAGAAGACCGACAGCTCGCGGCCGTCCCTGGTGAACGTCACCCGGATCCAGGTCGGCTGCTTCCAGACCTGCATCTGCCAGCCCGACGCGGGGGTCGCCGAGACCAGCTCGGCCGAGGTGGGGCCGAGGTCGAAGACGACCCGGCCGCCGTCCACGGCGTAGCTCTTCACGCTGCCGCCGTCCGGGCTCCGCTCCGTGCCGGGCTTCGACGCGTCCGGCTCGCGTGACGGTGTCGGCACCGGGGTCTTCGTCGGCCTGTCGCTCGTGCGCGGCTCGGCGCTCGGGGAGGCCGGGGGCGTGCTGGGGCGCCGGGTGGAGGAGGCGAGCGGGTCACCCGCCCCGGCGGGCGGTGTCCCGGTGCTGCCGGCCGGGATGGGCAGGGCGCGCGGCGGGTCGTAGGCCGTGCCGGACAGTACCGAGTGCACGCCCCACCACGAGAGCGTGACCGCCGCGCCCGTGGCGAGCGACCACGCCAGGGCGTGAACAAGTCCTCTACGCATCCGGGCCATACTGCACCACCGCGCGCACCGGTCCACCGGAGGGTGGAGCCTCCCGGCCGTTCCCCCGTATGGCGTACGGTGCGGGCCATGGCAAGTGTGCTCGTGGTCGAGGACGACCAGTTCGTGCGCTCCGCCCTCATCCGGCACCTGACTGCGCTGCCTGCGGAATCCCACACCGTACGGAGCGTCGGCACGGCCCTGGAGGCGCTGCGCGAGGTCGCCCATTTCCGGTTCGACGTGGTCGTCCTGGACCTCGGACTGCCCGATCTCGACGGGTCCGAGGCGCTGAAGATGCTGCGCGGGATCACCGACGTACCGGTGATCATCGCGACGGCGCGGGACGACGAGACGGAGATCGTCCGGCTCCTCAACGACGGCGCGGACGACTACCTCACCAAGCCCTTCTCGGTGGAGCACCTCTCCGCGCGGATGGCCGCCGTGCTGCGCCGGTCGCGGGCCGCCGCCGGAGACGCGCCGCCGTCCCGGGTGATCCGGGTCGGCGGTCTCTCGGTCGACCCGCTGCGGCGCCAGGCGGAGCTCGACGGGGCCTCGCTCGACCTGACGAGGCGGGAGTTCGACCTGCTGGCCTTCCTCGCCGGCCGGCCGGGGGTCGTCGTGCCCCGCAAGGAGCTGCTGGCCGAGGTGTGGCAGCAGTCCTACGGGGACGACCAGACCATCGACGTACATTTGTCATGGCTCCGGCGTAAGTTGGGCGAGACGGCCGCCCGGCCCCGCTATCTGCACACACTGCGCGGAGTGGGCGTGAAGCTGGAGCCGCCCCGGGAGACCCAGCCGTGAGATGGGCGCTCGTCAAGGTGGCGCTGGCCGTCACCGCCATGGTCGTCGTCGCCTTCGCCGTACCCCTCGGGCTCGTCGTCAGGGAGATGGCCAGCGACCGCGCCTTCTCCAACGCCGAGCGGCGCGCCGCCGGACTCGCTCCGGTCCTCGCGATCACCACCGACCGCGAGGAGCTGGACCGGGCCGTCGCCACCACCGAGGACGGGGCCGCCGGGCGCATGGCCGTCCACGTCCCGGCCGCCGACGAGCCCGGCGGTGAGGCCCTGGAGATCGGGACGCGCCGGGCGAGCGAGGAGGACCTGCGGACCACCCGGAAGCTGGGGCGGGCCACCATCGCCGAGGTCCCGGGCGGCTCGGCGCTGCTCCAGCCCACCGCCCTGAGCTCGGGCCAGGTGGCGATCGTGGAACTCTTCGTGCCCGAGGGCGAGGTGTCGAACGGTGTCGCCACCGCCTGGCTGGTCCTGGCCGGGGTCGGCATCGCGCTGATCGTCGGCTCGGTCGCCGTCGCCGACCGGCTCGGCGTACGGATGGTCCGGCCCGCCCAGCGGCTCGCCGGGGCCGCCCACGACCTGGGCGAGGGGAGGCTCGGCGCCCGCGTCCCGGAGGAGGGGCCGCCGGAGCTCAAGTCGGCCGCGATCGCCTTCAACTCCATGGCCGACCAGGTCGTCCAGCTGCTCGCCAACGAGCGTGAGCTGGCCGCCGACCTCTCCCACCGGCTGCGCACCCCGCTGACCGTGCTCCGGCTCAACGCGGCCTCGCTCGGCTCTGGTCCGGCCGCCGATCAGACCAGGGCCGCCGTCGAGCAGCTGGAGCGTGAGGTCGACACCATCATCCGCACGGCCAGGGACGCCAAGCCGCAGACGCGGGCGGCCGGGCCCGGCACCGGGTGCGACGCCTCCGAAGTCGTACGGGAGCGGATGGAGTTCTGGTCCGCGCTCGCCGAGGACGAGGACCGCAAGGTACGGGTGGCGGGCGTCGAACGGCCGGTGCGGATCCCGGTCGCCCGCCCCGAACTCGTCGCCGCCCTGGACGCGTTGCTCGGCAACGTCTTCCGCCACACCCCCGAGGGCACCGCCTTCTCCGTGGACGTGCACAACGGCGACGACGCCGTCATCGTCCTGGTCTCCGACGCCGGGCCCGGCATCGCCGACCCGGCGGCCGCACTGGCCCGGGGCAACAGCGGCCATCGTGACGGTTCCACCGGCCTCGGTCTGGACATCGTGCGCCGGATGGCCGAGTCCACCGGTGGGGACGTCCGCATCGGCCACTCGGTCCTCGGCGGCACCGAGGTCCGCGTCTGGATCGGGCTCGGCGGCAGGCGGTCGGGCGGTACGGGAGGGCGGCGCGGACAGCGGGACGGCCGCCGCAAACGGGGCGGGCCGGGCGTCCGCAGGGCCTCGGAGGGCTGAACCTTTCGCCCTCCCGATGGCTCCCTTAAGCCGAGCCTAAGAATCCTGAACCCCGCACTCCTCGTACGTATTTGTCGGTTTCTCCCTCGCTAGCGTGCTGCCGCACCCACCCCCACCCCCGGCAGACAGAGGCAGGCACGCGATGGGCACCAGTTCGCACCGGCGCAGGGCGAGCGGCAGGACCAAGGCCGTCGGCGCGGTCGTCGCGGCGGCGGTGATCGGCGGCGCGGTCCTCGCGTTCACCGGCACCGCCCAGGCGGCGGCCGTCGGCGCCGCCTACACCAGGACCAGCTCCTGGACCGGCGGTTACACCGGCCAGTACGTCATCACCAACGAGACCTCCACGGCCCAGTCGGACTGGACGCTGGAGTTCGACCTGCCCGCCGGGACGACCGTCGGCTCGCTCTGGAACGGCGAGCACACCGTCTCCGGCCGTCACGTCACCGTGAAGCCCGCGAGCTGGAACAAGCGGCTGGCCCCCGGCCAGTCCGTCACCGTCGGCTTCGTGACGTCGGCCGCCGGAGAGGCCGGCGACCCCGCCGACTGCCTGATCAACAAGGCCGCCTGCTCGGTCGGCGGCGCCACCCCGACCCCGAGCGGCCGCCCCACCGGGCAGCCCACGGCCACCGCCGCTCCGACGTCCTCCGCGACCCCCACCGCGTCGGCCACGCCGAGCCGGCCTGCCACCCCGACCGCGTCCCCGAAGCCCACCGCGAGCGCCACCGGGTCTCCCGGCACCGCCGCGACGTTCGCGCCGTACGTCGACACCTCCCTCCACCCGGCGTACGACCTGCTCGCCACCGCCGCCGCCACGGGTGTGAAGGAGTTCAACCTCGCCTTCGTCACCTCCGGCGGCACCTGCGCCCCGCTGTGGGGCGGGGTCACCGGCCTCGCCGACGACAAGGTCGCGGCCCAGATCGGCGCCCTGCGGGCCAAGGGCGGCGACGTCCGGGTCTCCTTCGGCGGCGCCGCAGGCCATGAGCTCGCCCTCAACTGTGCGACCGCCAGCGATCTCGCCGCCGCCTACGGCAAGGTCGTCGACCGGTACAAGTTGACCAAGGTGGACTTCGACATCGAGGGCGCGGCCCTGCCGGACACCGCCGCCAACACCCGCCGCTCCCAGGCCATCGCCCAGCTCCAGAAGTCCCACCCCGGCCTGAACGTCTCCTTCACCCTGCCCGTCATGCCCGAGGGCCTCACCCAGCCGGGCGTCGACCTGCTCGCCGACGCGCGGAGGAACGGTGTCCGGGTCGACGCCGTCAACATCATGGCGATGGACTACGGACCGGCCTACAGCGGCGACATGGGCCAGTACGCGATCCAGGCCGCGACCGCCACCCAGGCCCAGATCAAGGGCGTCCTCGGCCTCTCCGACACGGCTGCCTGGAAGACCGTCGCCGTCACCCCGATGATCGGCGTCAACGACGTCACGACCGAGATCTTCACGGTCGAGGACGCCACCCAGCTGGTCGACTTCGCGAAGTCCAAGGGCATCGGCTGGCTGTCGATGTGGTCCTCGACCCGCGACAAGCAGTGCGCGGCCGGCGCCGTGAACCACGCCGACGCCACCTGCTCCTCGATCCTCCAGCAGCCGCTGGCCTTCACCAGGGCGTTCTCCGCCTACAACTGAGGGCCGACCACGACCACCACGCCCCCCCACACCGCGCGCCCCGGCCGATCCACCCCACCACCGGCCGGGGCGCGCATCCCCTCATGACGCTCCCGTCAGCCCGCCTCCACCTCGGTCAGGAACTCGCCGATCAGCTTTCCCCACACCGCCGGGCTCTCGGCGAACGGCGCGTGTCCGGTTGCCAGTTCGGTCAGGCGTGCGCCCGGGATACCGTCGGCGACCGCCCGGTGCAGGGCGGGTGCGACGAGCCGGTCCTCGGTCGTCGAGATGACCAGGGTGGGCACGGCCACCCGGGCCAGGTCGTCCCGGACGTCCGCCCGGGCCACCAGGTCCGCGTGCTCGGGCGTCCCCGCCGGGATCGACTCGCCCGTCAGCCGGACGACGCCCTCCACGACCTCCGGTGTCATCGGATCGAGCATGGCCGGGCTGAACACCAGGGGGACGAGGAGACGGGCCACCCACGTGTGCCGGCCGCTGTCCGCGAGGTCCCGCCAGAGCAGCGACGTCTGCCGCAGGGCGTGGTCGGCGTAGGCGAACGGCGCGGTCAGGACGAGGGCCGCGACCCGCTCCGGGTGCCGGACCGCCGCCCGTATCGCGATCGTCGTCCCCAGGGAGTAGCCGCAGACGGCGAAACGCTCGACGCCCGCCGCGTCGGCGGCGGCCACCAGTCCGTCGGCGAGCGCGTCCAGCTCCAGCGGGGCCGTGGCGCGCGGCGCGGCGCCCGTCCCGGGCAGGTCGAATCCGACGACCCGGCGGCCGCCCGCGGCCAGCTCCTGCCGGATCGGGCCGTAGTTGGACTCGATGCCCCCGCCGGAGCCGTGGGCCAGCAGCAGCGCGCGGCCGGCCGCGTCGCCCGCCCCGGCAGCCGTCACGGATGTCGTCCTGGACGTGGTCATGGAGAGGCCCCCCGCATCTGTGGTACGCATCTGTAGCGAGCGTTACGAAAATAATGGCGTCAGGATGTCACAACACGTCCGTCCCGCCGGGCGGTTCGTGAGCTTCGGACTCGACGGCGCCTGGCCGGGGGCGAACCCGCCCCCGACCGGCCTCTCCTGTCCTTACGGGGTCGTGATCAGCGGACGCGGGGCGGTCCGCATACCGGCGCCCAGGTGGAAGCTCGGGTGCGGGGGCTGGTTGTAGGCGGTGTTCTGCCAGGCCAGCCCCGTGCGGTACATCGTGTCGTGCAGCAGGGTCGTGATCCTCGTACCGGTCTCGTGCGGGGTGGAGTAGATCCGCAGCGCACGGTTGTCCGCCGTACGCCACACGACCTCCTCGCGCCAGTCGCCGAGGATGTCACCGGAGAGCGCCGGAGTCGCCTTCGTACTGTTGTTGGAGGCGACCGAGGCGCCGGTGAGAAGCCGGGTCTCACCCCCCGTGCCGTACTTGTCGATCCGGGTGCCGTCGAGCAGCTCGCGGGTGGTGTCGCCGTCCCACCAGTTCAGGAAGTTCGCCGAGGAGGGCTCGCGCCCCTTGGCCGCCCCGGCCCCGTCCCGTATCGAGGTGTCGGACGAGGACCACACCTCCGCGCCGTCGTTGCCCGCCCAGATGTCCCCGGCGAGCCCGCGCCCGTTGTCGCAGCAGGCCGCCAGCTGCCAGCGGATCGTGCCGTTCGCCGGGTTGATGTAGAGCTCGGAGGGCTGGGAGGACGACTCCGACACCTTGAAGTACTCCAGGCCCGGCGTCGACGGGTCGAGGTCGCCGAGGTGCTGGGCGTCGCCGTGGCCCTTCCTGGTGGTCCACAGGCCGTTGCCGTTGTCGTCCACGGCCATCGACCCGTAGACGATCTCGTCCTTGCCGTCGCCGTCGACGTCACCGACGGACAGGCTGTGCGAGCCCTGCCCGTCGAATCCCTTTCCGGCGTTCGCGGAACTCGACGAGTCGAAGGTCCAGCGGCGGGTGAACTGGCCGCCGCGCCAGTCCCAGGCCGCGATCACGGACCGGGTGTAGTAGCCGCGCGCCATGATGAGCGAGGGCCGGGCGCCGTCCAGGTAGGCGGTTCCGGCGAGGAACCGGTCGACCCGGTTGCCGTAGTTGTCGCCCCAGGAGGAGACGGTGCCGCGCGCGGGGACGTAGCCGGTGGTGCCCATCGCGGCGCCGGTGAGCCCGTTGAACATGGTCAGGTACTCGGGCCCGGCCAGGACGTATCCGCCGCTGTTGCGGTGGTCGGCGGACGCGCTGCCGATCACCGTGCCGCGCCCGTCGACCGTTCCGTCGGCGGTCTTCATGGCGACCTCGGCCCGGCCGTCGCCGTCGTAGTCGTACGCCTGGAACTGGGTGTAGTGCGCGCCGGAGCGGATGTTGCGGCCGAGGTCGATCCGCCACAGCCGGGTGCCGTCGAGCCGGATGCCGTCGACGATGGTGTTGCCGGTGTAGCCGGACTGCGCGTTGTCCTTGGCGTTGGTCGGCTGCCACTTGAGTACGAAGTCCAGCGCGCCGTCCCCGTCGAGGTCGGCGACGGACGCGTCGTTGGCCTCGTAGGTGTACGCCACCCCGTCGGGTGTGGTGCCGCCGGCCGGGGGAGTGAGGGGCACGTCCTTGTAGCCGGTACGGAACTGGACGGCGTGGACGGAGTCGCCCTGTTCCACGCCGCCGACGACGGCGCGGACGGTGTAGTCGGCGTGGCTGGGCGCGCCGGCGTGGAAGTAGTTGGTGGAGGCGGTGACGGGGGCGGCGTTCACCTTCGTACCGGCCCGGTAGACGTTGAAGGCGACGGTGTCCGGGTCGGTTCCCAGCCAGCGCCAGCTCACGAGGTTGCCGGTGCCGGTGTGGACGCTGACCACGCCCCGGTCGAGCCGTTCCGCCTGCCGCGCGGTGGCGGCGGCCGCCGCCCCGGGGCTGCTGACGGCGAGCCCGGCGGCGGCGAGGACACCGGCCATGAGCAGGACCGGAAGGCCGTGGCGACGGGCGGGGCGGGGTGGTTGCGGGTGCTGCACGAGTCCTCCTGCGGGGGGAAGAGAGCCGTTGCGTACCTCGCAGTCGCCGCCGCGCCGGGATCGGTTGCCCGGAGAACGCTCAAGGCCCCGGTTCCGAAGAACCGGGGCCTTGAGCCATCAGGGTGAGTAACGGGACTCGAACCCGCGACATCCTGGACCACAACCAGGTGCTCTACCAGCTGAGCTATACCCACCACGACCGGCGGTTTTCCCGAAGGTTTCCCCGACCGGCCGAGAAGAAGTCTACAGGGTCCCGGCGGGTGCTCGCGCCCGCATTACGTCGGGCGCGAGCGGGGGCTCATTCCGCGGGCAGGACGTGGCGTGCGGCGATCTGCCGGGCGGTGTCCGAGTCCGGGCCGGGCTGCGGGACGAAGATCGCCTCGCGGTAGTAGCGCAGCTCGGCGATGGATTCGCGGATGTCGGCGAGCGCACGGTGGTTGCCGCTCTTCTCCGGACTGTTGAAGTAAGCCCTCGGGTACCAGCGGCGGGCCAGTTCCTTGATCGAGGACACATCGACGATCCGGTAGTGGAGGTGGCTCTCCAGAGCGGGCATGTCCCGGGCGAGGAAGCCGCGGTCGGTGGAGACCGAGTTCCCGCACAGCGGTGCCTTGAGGGGCTCCTTGACGTGCTCGCGTACGTAGGCCAGGACCTGGGCCTCGGCGTCGGCGAGGGTGGTGCCGCCGGGCAGGGCGTCGAGGAGGCCGGAGGCCGTGTGCATCCGGCGCACGATCTCCGGCATGGTCTCCAGCGCCGCGTCCGGCGGGCGGATCACGATGTCCACCCCTTCGCCGAGCACGTTCAGTTCCGAGTCGGTGACCAGCGCGGCCACCTCGATGAGTGCGTCGTCCGTCAGCGAGAGCCCGGTCATCTCGCAGTCGATCCACACCATGCGATCGTTCATGCGTCCTACCTTATGGGGTCGGTCGTGATCGGACCGGCTCGTGGCTCCTGGCGCCTGTCCGGCGGATCGGGGCCGGACAGGCCGACGGGCGCCCAGGGGGGTGTCCCGGGGCGCCCGCCGTCTTGCGGTGCGCGGCTTGTGGCGCGCGGTCTAGTGACTCCGCTGGCCCGGCAGGGCCGGGCGGCCGGCCGCGTACATGTCGGACTGCGGCTTGCCGTGTTCCAGCGGGGCTCCCGGGCGCCGGACCGCGGGGGAGACCTGCGGGGGCACGACCGGGTCCATGACCGCCGTGGCCGTCTCGCTCTGCGGGCGACGGGCCCGGTAGGCGGCGCGGTAGGCGGCCGGCGACGAGCCGAGCTGCCGCCGGAAGTGGCCGCGCAGCGCCACCGGGGAGCGGAAGCCGCAGCGGCCCGCGACCTCGTCGACGGAGTAGTCGGAGGTCTCAAGCAGCCGCTGAGCCTGCAGCACCCGCTGCGTGATCAGCCACTGCAACGGCGCGGAGCCCGTCAGCGAGCGGAACCGGCGGTCGAAGGTCCGCCGCGACATGTACGCGCGTGCGGCGAGCGTCTCGACGTCGAACTGCTCGTGCAGGTGCTCCAGCGCCCAGGCCACGACCTCCGCGAGGGGGTCGGAGCCGATCTCCTCGGGTAAAGACCTGTCGAGATAGCGCTCCTGACCGCCGCTGCGCCGCGGCGGGACGACCAGCCGGCGCGCCAGGGCGCCCGCGGCCTCCGCGCCGTGGTCGGTCCGCACGATGTGCAGACAGAGATCGATTCCGGCCGCCGTTCCGGCGGAGGTGAGGACGTCGCCGTCGTCGACGAAGAGCTCCCGCGGGTCCACGTGGACCGAGGGGTAGCGCTTGGCGAGCGTCGGCGCGTACATCCAGTGCGTGGTCGCGGGCCGGCCGTCCAGGAGGCCGGCGGCGGCCAGGACGAACGCCCCGGTGCACAGTCCGACGATCCTGGCGCCTTCCTCGTGCGCCCGGCGCAGCGCTTCGAGCGCCTCCGGCGGTGGCGGCGAGGTGATCGACCGCCAGGCCGGTACGACGACGGTGCCGGCCCGGCTGATCGCGTCCAGGCCGTACGGCGCGGTGAGTTCGAGCCCCCCGGTGGTCCGCAGAGGGCCGTCCTCGCCGGCGCACACGAGCAGCCGGTAGCGGGGCACCCCGGCGTCCTGCCGGTCGATTCCGAACACGGAGAGCGGGATGGAGCTCTCGAAGATGGGGCCGCCGCTGAACAGCAGCACTGCGACGACTTCGCGACGGCGGCGCCCGGAAAGTTTCCGGGCGGCCTCCGGTGCGGCGGAGTCCTGGCTCATGACGCTAAGCCCCCCTCGGTGTTCGCGTCTCCCTGGTCCTGTCGCTCCTGCACGTTTCCCCTCGGTTTTGCACGAGACCCCAGTCTTCGATACCCATGATCGAATCTACTGCGTTCCGTGGCGCCGGCGTGACAAGTTCTCGATCCGGCACATTGTCGACAAGGCAACTTGGCGCGAAGCATTCGATCAGGAAGCGTTCCACTCACGGCCCGCGCAGGGAAGTGCGCGTTCCGTGCATGGCCCGTCCCCGTAGGGTGCGCGGGCCCGCCGCGGGGCTTTCTCGCCTGGTGGCGACGGGGTCGGGGAGCGGTTCCGTCAAGGACTCGCCGACCTGTGGAAGTTGGCTGAAAACATACGGGTGTGGGTGTGCGAACCTGTCAGCTCTACGGGGTGTTCGTCAGGTCGGGGCGCGGCGCGCCGGCCCGCGTCACCCGTGACGGTGCCGCCGACCGCCCGCCGGGCGCGGTGCGCGGTGCCCGGTGGCCTCGGCCCGCAGCCCGCGCTCGGAGCGGCGCAGCAGCACCCGGCAGGCCGCCGTCACCGCGAGAAGTCCCAGGGCCGCGCCCGCGGCCCCGGCCAGCGAGGTGCCGTAGACGACGAGGACGACCGGGACGAGCCCGCAGCAGAAGACCGCCCAGCGGACGACGTCGCCCGCCGTGTCCCCCGCCGCCCCGGCGCCGCCGCTCGCTCTTCCCGTGGGCTCCGTCGTCGCTCCCGCCGCGGGCGCCGTCGACGCCGGGCGGCCCGGCGCGCGGCGACGGCCGCGCGGCGGAGCGGGGACAGGGGGCTGGGCGGCGGTGGCTGCCGATGGTGCGGGCACGGGCGGTCTCCCTGCGACGGTGGCTGGACCAGTGGCAACGAGGAGCGGAACGTTCCGGTCACTGCCGGGGGCGTCCGTTCGGCCCCCGTACGGACACCTGTAGGACACAACCGGCATTGCCATAACGGGACGGGCTCGTGCATGCTCCCTGGGACGCCGGGCGACCGCCGCGCGCAGCACGGCCGGCTCTGGGCGCGGGAGGAGTGTCGCCGTACCCTTGGGGGTATGGGGTTGGGAAGATGATTCCCGGACACAGCTCCGCCGCCAACCGTTGTTCCGTTCCCTTCCCAGAAGGATCTTCTTCGCCGAGACACCGATGGCCGGTCACGAATTCTCCGAACCCGCGGACCGCAAGCGCGTCGCCGACTCCACGGTGGACCCCTTGGCGGTGGAACAGCCACGTCACTCCTGTGATCCCGCTTTCCGGCATGGAGTGGTCGTCGGTTTCGACGGCTCGACCTCCAGCGAGCGAGCCCTCGCGTACGCCATCGGCATGGCCCGCCGCTCCGGCTCCGGTCTGATCATCGTGCATGTCGCCAACCGGCTGCCCACCACGGTCTGGGCGGGGTGCGAGCCCCCGGTCTTCGTCGACGTACCGGACCACCGCACCGAGGTCCTCGGCCTGGAGCTCGCCTGCGCGGACTATCTCGCCGAGGTTCCCTGGATCCTCGTCGAGCGCGGCGGCGACATCTGTCATGAACTGGAGGAGGTCGGCCGGGAGTACTCGGCCGACGCGATCGTGGTCGGCTCCACGCACGGCATCGTCGGCCGGATCTTCGGCTCGGTGGCCGGACGGCTCGCGCGCCGCGCCCAGCGGCCCGTCGTCGTCATCCCGTAGCACGCCTCCCTCGCCTTCCTCTCCAACTGCCTTGGCTCGGCCATAAATTCGGCCATCCTCAGGTGAATTGTGCGCTTGTGAAGGGTAGATAAGGGTCACCGGAACAAAGCGGCCCAAGCAGCACAACTGCCCGTCTGAAGGGAGCCCGCCGTGGACAATGACGTCGCCGCGGGAAACAGCACCTCCATGCTCGGCCAACTCGCACTCGGACTCACTCTGCTGGCCTTCGGGCTCGGCGGCACCGGTGTGATCGACAACGTCGCGGCGTCCGACGCCGCGGCCCTCGCCACCTGGGTCGGCGGGGTGGCACTCTTCCTCGCCGGTCTGCTCGCCCTGCACGCGGGCGACGGCCCGACCGGCACCGCCTACGCGGCGCTCGGCGCCTTCTGGTTCACCTGGGGGACCGGGGCGGGCGGCGGCGCGTCGGCCGAGGCGTCCGGGCTCTTCCTGCTGCTGTGGGCGCTGCTGGCGCTCACGCTGACGATGGCGGCCAAGGGCAGCGGTCTGTTCGGGCAGGGTGTGTACGGGCTGCTGTTCGTGGCGCTGCTGCTGGACGGCATCGGCGCCCTCGCCGGCAACGGCGGCCTCGCCAAGGCGGGCGGCTGGATCGCGGCGGTCGCGGGCCTCGCGGCCTGGTACGGCGCCACGGCGGCGGTGGCCCACTGGCCGATGTCGCTCGGCCGCATGTCGCGGAAGAACGCGACGGCCACCACCTGACGCGAACCGAGCCCCCAGAAAAAGCGAAGCGGTCCCTGCGTGCAGGGACCGCTTCGTGTGTCCGGTCGAGCGTCCGGGGACAGGCCGGACGCGCCGCTCGACCGTGGTCGAGTCTCCGGGGGACAGGCCCGGAGGGCTACTCGACCGTGACGGACTTGGCCAGGTTGCGCGGCTTGTCGATGTCGCGGCCCATGGCGAGCGCCGTGTGGTAGGCGAGGAGCTGGAGCGGGATGCCCATCAGGATCGGGTCGAGCTCGTCCTCGTTCTTCGGCACGACGATGGTGTGGTCGGCCTTCTCCTGCGGCTGGTGCGCGACGGCGAGGATGCGGCCGCTGCGGGCCTTGATCTCCTCCAGGGCGGCGCGGTTCTTCTCCAGCAGGTCGTCGTCGGGGACGATGGCGACCGTCGGCAGGGCCGGCTCGATCAGCGCGAGCGGACCGTGCTTCAGCTCGGAGGCCGGGTACGCCTCGGCGTGGATGTACGAGATCTCCTTGAGCTTCAGGGAGGCCTCGAGCGCGACCGGGTAGCCGCGTACGCGCCCGATGAACATCATCGACTGGGCGCCCGCGTACTGCGCGGCGAGCTCCTTGATGTCGTCCTCGGACTTCAGGATCTCGCTGATCTGCGCGGGCAGCTTGCGCAGGCCTTCGATGATCCGCTTGCCGTCGGTCACCGAGAGGTCGCGGATGCGGCCCAGGTGCAGGGCGAGCAGGGCGAAGGCGACGACCGTGTTGGTGAAGCACTTGGTGGAGACGACGCAGACCTCGGGACCGGCGTGGACGTACACGCCGCCGTCGGCCTCGCGGGCGATCGCCGAGCCGACGACGTTGACGACGCCGAGGACGCGCGCGCCCTTGCGCTTCAGCTCCTGGACGGCGGCGAGCACGTCGTACGTCTCACCGGACTGGGAGACGGCGATGTAGAGGGTGTCGGGGTCCACGACCGGGTTGCGGTAGCGGAACTCCGAGGCCGGCTCGGCGTCGGCCGGGATACGGGCCATGGACTCGATCAGGCCCGCGCCGATGAGGCCGGCGTGGTACGAGGTGCCGCAGCCGAGGATCTTGATCCGGCGGATGGTGCGGGCCTCGCGGGCGTCGAGGTTGAGGCCGCCCAGGTGGACGGTGGAGAAGCGGTCGTCGATCCGGCCGCGCAGCACGCGGTCGACCGCGTCGGGCTGCTCGGAGATCTCCTTGTGCATGTACGTGTCGTGGCCGCCCATGTCGTAGGAGGCGGCCTCCCACTCCACGGTCTCCGGGGTGGCGGTGGTCGACGCGCCCGAGGTGGTGTACGTACGGAAGTCGTCGGCCTTGAGGGTGGCCATCTCGCCGTCGTCGAGGGTGACGACCTGGCGGGTGTGGGCGATCAGCGCGGCGACGTCGGAGGCGACGAACATCTCCTTCTCGCCGATGCCGAGGACGACCGGGGAGCCGTTGCGGGCCACCACGATGCGGTCGTTGAAGTCGGCGTGCATGACGGCGATGCCGTACGTGCCGTCGATCACCTTGAGCGCCTCGCGGACCTTCTCCTCCAGGGTGGTGGCCTGGGAGCGGGCGATGAGGTGGGTGATGACCTCGGTGTCGGTCTCGGAGGCGAAGACGACGCCGTCGGCCTCCAGCTTGGCGCGCAGCTCCGAGGCGTTGTCGACGATGCCGTTGTGGACGACGGCGACCTTGTTCTCGGGGTCCAGGTGCGGGTGCGAGTTGATGTCGCTGGGGGCGCCGTGGGTGGCCCAGCGGGTGTGGGCGATGCCGGTGGTGCCGGTGAAGCGCTTGGGGACGCGGGCTTCCAGGTCGCGGACCCGGCCCTTGGCCTTGACCATCTTCAGACCGCTGGCCTTCGGGCTGGTGATGACGATGCCGGCAGAGTCGTACCCCCGGTACTCCAGCCGCTGCAGTCCTTCGAGCAGCAGCGGGGCGACGTCACGCTTTCCGATGTAACCGACAATTCCGCACATAAAGGTTTAACCCCTCCAAGTCAGTGGGCGTGCTCGGCCGCTCAGCCGTAGACGATGCGGCGCAGCTGCCGGAGCGAGAGCTCCGGTGGTGCCACCGCGCGGTGCGGCAGTTCGGCCGCGATGCGTTCGAAGATCTCCGCGTTCACGGCCCCACGGGACTGCAGTTCCCGATGACGCCGACGGACGAAGTCCTCGGTCGACTCGTCGAAGTACGCCAGCACGTCGAGCACCACGCGGGCCGCCTCACCGCGCTGGAGCGCGGTGCTGCGCACCAGATGGTCGATGAGGTCGTCGTGTGACGGGCGGCGTTCGAGCACCCGTGAATACTGAGGGGTACCGGTGGTTCTTTGCAAGAAATCTGCCCGCTATCGGGCAGCACCCCTCATGATCGACGCTTTTGCCCCTTGAAATTGGTCTACACCTTGACCGGGGTGGGGGTGCACGGTACGGATGGTGACCGACCGGATACGCATCCCCACAGTCGCGAAGCCCGTCGAAAGGGACCATGCCTGTGAAACAGCGCAGAACGTTCCCCCGTGTGCTCGGTGCCGTGCTCCTCGTCGCCGCGGCCGGTATCTCCTCCGTCGGAGCCACCGCCCCCGCCGCCGCCCCGGCCCCCGCACCCGCCCCGCGCCCGCTCGGCCAGATCGTCCCCGCCCCCGCCTCCGTGGCGCCCCGCGGAGCCCCGTACGCCATCACCGCCGCCACCCGCATCCGGGTCGACGAGGACTCCCGCGAGTCCCGCGCCATCGGCGACTACCTCGCCGGCGTCCTGCGCCCCTCCACCGGCCATCCGCTGCCCGTCGTCGACGAGAAGAGGGGACGCGGCGGCATCCTGCTGCGCCTGTCGCCCCGCGACCGGGCCCTCGGCGAGGAGGGCTACCGGCTGACGTCCGGCCCGGGAGGCATCACCCTCACGGCCCAGCGGCCCGCCGGGCTCTTCCGCGGCGTCCAGACCCTGCGCCAGCAGCTGCCCGCCGCCGTCGAGGAGGACACGGTGCGGCCGGGACCCTGGACGGTCGCGGGCGGCACCATCACCGACACCCCCCGCTTCGCCTACCGGGGCGCCATGCTCGACGTCTCCCGGCACTTCTTCACCGTCGACGAGGTCAAGCGCTACATCGACCAGCTCGCCCTCTACAAGATCAACAAGCTGCATCTGCACCTCTCCGACGACCAGGGCTGGCGCATCGCCATCGACTCCTGGCCCCGGCTCGCCACCTACGGCGGCTCCACCGAGGTCGGCGGCGGCCCCGGCGGCCACTACACCAAGGACGACTACAAGGAGATCGTCCGCTACGCCGCCTCCCGCTACCAGGAGGTCGTCCCCGAGATCGACATGCCCGGACACACCAACGCCGCCCTCGCCTCGTACGCCGAGCTGAACTGCGACGGCGTCGCGCCGCCGCTCTACACCGGCACCGCCGTCGGCTTCAGCTCGCTGTGCGTGCCGAAGCCGGTCACGTACGACTTCGTGGACGACGTGATCCGCGAACTCGCCGCGCTGACCCCCGGGAAGTACCTCCACATCGGCGGCGACGAGGCGCACTCCACCACCCACGAGGACTACGTCGCCTTCATGGACCGGGTGCAGCCGATCGTGGCGAAGTACGGCAAGACCGTCATCGGCTGGCACCAGCTGACCGGGGCCCGGCCGGCCGAGGGCGCGCTCGCCCAGTACTGGGGCCTCGACCGCTCGTCGGGGGCCGAGAAGGAGCAGGTCGCGGCGGCCGCACGGGCCGGGACCAAGGTGATCCTCTCGCCCGCCGACCGGGCCTATCTCGACATGAAGTACACCAAGGACACCAAGCTCGGCCTCTCCTGGGCCGGCTACGTCGAGGTCCAGCGGTCCTACGACTGGAACCCGGCCACCCTCCTGCCCGGCCTGCCCGAGTCGGGCATCGCGGGCGTCGAGGCGCCGCTGTGGACGGAGACGGTCTCCGAGAGCGCCCACATCGACCACATGGCGTTCCCGCGCCTGCCGGGCATCGCCGAACTGGGCTGGTCCCCGGCGGCCTCCCACGACTGGGAGGCGTACCGGGAGCGGCTGGCGCAGCAGGGGCCGAGGTTCGAGGCGCTCGGCATCGGCTACTACCGTTCGCCGCAGGTTCCGTGGCCGTAGGGCGCAGACCGTAGGCCATAGCCGGAGGTCAGCCGGGTGGCGCGCTCTGCGTGCGCGGCGGGGCGGCGGCGCCGAGACTGGCGGCATGTCCGTGCCGCAAGGGGAGCCGTCCCGGCCGACGCCCGAGCCACCGCTTGAGTCCGCGTCCCCGCCGGAGCCACCGCTTGAGTCCGCGCCTGCGCCCCCGTCCCCGTCGTCGGCTCCACCGCCGCCGACGGGGACCTTCTTCGACAAAGCGGCGTACGTGGTGGCGCCCGGCACCGCCGCCATCGGGCTGCTGTACTACTTCGGCAGCGTGTACACCGACGCCTATTACGCCAGCTTCGGTGTCCCCTCGGCCGACCTGCAGCTCTCCGTCCAGGCCTACCTCGCCAAGAGCCCGGACGCCATCTTCGGCCCGGTGTGGTTCCTGCTGGTCTGCGGACTGTCCGTGCTGCTGGTGCTCGGCCGGATCGGCCATGTGCTGGCCCACCCCGGGAAGGAGCGCCGGCGCCGCACGGTGAGCCGGTGCTTCTTCGTCGCCGGCATCCTCATGGTGCTGCTGGGATTTCCGCTCTTCTTCGGAGGGCTTCCCGTCCCTCTCCCCGCGAGTTGGTGGGTGACTCCGATCGTCCCGTCGCTCGTGGCGGCGCTGGGCGCCACCCTGGCGTTCTTCTCCGTGCAGCAGCGTCTTCAGGCGAGCGCCGACGACCCGGACCGGCACGAAGGGACCGCCGACCGGATGTGGTCCGCGGGCGGCGCCCTGCTGATCGGACTGCTGGCCCTGAGCCTGTTCTTCGGCACGACCCGGTACGTGGTGATGCAGGGGGAGACCCTTGCCTCGAACGAGATCCAAGGGGGGTTCCGGGAGAGCCTGCCGGTGGTGGTCTATTCGAGTATCCCGATCGTCCACAACGCGACGGCCATCGGTTACCGGGACATGGGCGACGGAAAGGGACCGTACCGGCACCGGTACGTCGGATTCCGCCTGCTCGTGAAGTCTCCGACCCGTTTTTATCTGGTCTCGTACGCCTCACGGACCATGGACTATCTGACGGTCGTGCTGCCCGACGACGAGTCCCTGCGCGTGGAGCTGACCTCGCCCGTCACGGGATGACGTCGCCCTCGGTCCCGGGGTCCACCGATGGGGTGTCGGTCGGCGTGATGTCGGTCGGATCGGTGGTCGGATCGGTGGTCGGATCGGTCGGCGTGGTGTCGGTCGTCGGTGACTCGGTGACGGTGGAGCCGTTCTCGACCGCCTCCCCCGAGTAGGGCACGGTGAGCGTTTCGCCCTCCTCGGTCGGGATGGTCACCACTCCGGAGTAGGACCCCGCCACGAACGACGTGTGATCGATGGTCATCTCACACTCCTGCCCGTCGGGCAGCAGATCGGGGCAGTTGCCGCGCCCCACCAGCGTCTGCCCCTGGCCGGGGTCGTCGGGCTGCGACTGCGGATCCTTCAGGGGGAAGCCCCTGCCGCTCTCGTTCTTGACCTTGATCTTCCCGCCCGTGCGCTGGTTCACCTTGGCCGTCGGCACACGGACCGGAGCCGCCTGGCCGCCTCCGCCCTTCCCCGGGAAGACGGTCCCCAGGGTCTCCCCCTGTCCCGTCTCCGTCGGAGAGGCCGCCGTCTCCGTTCCCTCCCCCTGCTCCGTGCCGCCGCCCCCGCCCCCACCCCCGCAGGCGGCCGATCCGGCGAGGGCCACGGCCATCGCCGCTCCGACGAGGACACGGGCGATTCGAGGCTTCACGGCGTCAGCACCTCCGCTACCGGCCGGCGGGTCCGGCCCCTGGCCAACCTGGCACAGCCACCGGACGCAGCGGACCCGATTCGTGCGGTGACACAGCGTGATCGCCTGAATGGAGGGGGGACGTACGGCGAGGGCCCGGGCGGAGGACCGTAAACTCCGCCCGGGCCCTCGCCGGTCTCAGTGGGCGAACCGCGCGATCGGGTTCACCAGGTCGCCGACGAGCTGGAGCGCCGCCGACGGGTCCGCCAGGTCCACCATCTGCTTGTTGTTGCGCAGCTGGAGCCGGTTGAGGGCCGACAGTGCGAACGTCTCCGCGAACATGTCGTACTGCGCGAACTTGTCCGCCAGCTCCGGCTTCGACTCCTGGTAGCGGCGCACGCACTCCGCGACCGTCCGCCAGAACGCGTCCTCGTCGAGCACGCCCTCCGCCGCCAGCGTCGCCCCCAGGAAGCGGAAGAAGCAGTCGAAGACATCCGTGAAGATCGACAGCAGCTTCATGTCCTCCGGGACCTCGGCCCGGATCCGCTCCACCGCGGGCGGCAGGACCGCGTCCGGGTCCATGACGCAGATCTCCTCGGCGATGTCCTTGAACACCGCCCGGACGACCGCGCCCCGCTCGTCGAGGACGAGGATCACGTTCTCGCCGTGCGGCATGTAGACCAGGTCGTAGGCGTAGAAGCAGTGCAGCAGCGGCAGCAGGTACGCGTCCAGATAGCCGCGCAGCCACTCCGTCGGGGCCAGGCCGGAGTCCTTGACCAGCGCGCCCGCGAACGAGGCGCCGTCGTGGTCGACATGGAGCAGCGAGGCCATGGTCGCGAGCCGCTCACCGGGGGCGAGGGACGGCACCGGCGACTCGCGCCACAGCGCGGCGAGCATCTTGCGATAGGGCGAGTAGCGGTCGGTGGCGGCCTCGTACTCCAGGTGCCGGTAGCCGATCGCGGCCCGCTCCCGGATGATCGAGAACCGGGCGGCCTTCAGCACCGGGTCGGACTCGATGAGGCCGTGCAGCCAGTCGTTGATCGCCGGGGTGGCCTCCATGTACGCCGCCGAGAGCCCGCGCATGAAGCCCATGTTGATGACGGACAGTGCCGTCTTCACGTAGTGCTTGGCCGGGTCGGAGGTGTTGAAGAAGGTACGGATCGACTGCTGCGCCAGATAGGCGTCGTCGCCCTCGCCCAGGTACACCAGCCGCTCCTGGGCGACCTCGGCGGCGAAGGTGACGGAGAGCTTGTTCCACCACTGCCAGGGGTGGGCCGGCATCAGCAGGTAGTCGGCCAGGTCCAGGCCCCGCTCGGCGAGGATCGCGGCGAAGCCGTCGACCGCCTTGTCGCCCAGCTCGGCGCGGATGAAGGTCTCGTACTCCAGGCCAGCACCCGCCGTGAAGGTGGTGCGGTCGCGGCGCGCCGCCAGCCAGATCAGGTGGAGGGGTGTCGCGGCCTCGGGGGCGTACGCGCGGTACTCGTCCACGCCGAAACCGAGACGGCCGTTGTTGGCGACGAAGCAGGGGTGGCCCTCGGTCATCCCGGTCTCGATGGCCTGGAAGTCCGCGCGCGCCAGCTCGGCGGCGGGGACGCGCGGCTTGGTCGCCTTGTACGCCGTACCGGCCAGGGTGGAGGAGATCTCCTCCAGATAGACCGGCAGGATCTCGTCGCTCAGGCCGAGCGAGCCGCGCAGCTCGGTGATGAACCGCAGCGCGTCGAGGGGGAGCTGCTCGTCGCCGCGGTGGCAGCTGATCGAGTCGGGGTAGACCTGCCAGTGGTCGAGCGCGAACCGGTCGGCGGTGAAGCGGTACTCGGTCGTGCCGTCGTCGCTGAGGACCGTGTAGCGGCTCTCGCCCAGCTCCCGAGGGTCGAGCAGCCGCTCGTGGATGAACTCGGCGAGGGCCTTGCGGATCAGCGCGCGGTTGGCGTCGGCCCAGCGGGCGGGCGTGAGATGGGAGACCGGACCAGTCATGCCGTCGCCGCCTCGAACTGGGCGCGGGTGCAGAAGCTGAGCAGCGCGTTCTTCTCCGGCTTGGCGATCTCCCGGTCGGGGACGAAGCCGACGGCCGCGTTGAGCGCGTGGACGGCGGTGTTGCGGACGTCCGGCTCGACGACGACCCGGGCGGTCGCGGGGTCGGCGAACAGCTCGCGCATCACGGCGGTGATCACGGCGCGGGTGAAGCCGTGCACGGGGGTGTCGCTCGGGGCGACCAGGAAGTGCATGCCGACGTCGCCGGGCCGGGCGTCGTACAGGCCGACCAGCTCGACCTTCGAAGGGTCGTACCGCTCCATGAGGAAGGCGGGCTCGCCGTCGTGGAGACCGAGGAAGGCGTCATGGTGCTCGGCCGCCGCGATCGCCATGTACTCGCGCTCGACGTCCTGCAGCTTCGCGTCCTGCATCAGCCAGAAGGCGGCCTTGGGGTGGGTGACCCAGGGGTGGATCAGCTCGGCGTCGGCCAGCGGGTCGAGGGGCCGGAAGGCGAACGTGCCTATGCCGGCGGTGGTGAGGGTGGTGCTCATACCGCGAACTCCTGGAAAGCGATGGTCTTCTCGACGGGGTAGTAGTCGGAGCCCAGCATCGCTCCGATGATGTAGGCGTTGCGGTACGCCCCCATGCCCAGGTCGGGCGAGGTGATGGAGTGCGTGTGCACACCGGCGTTCTGCAGGAAGACGCCGCGGCCCGTCGTGTCGATCGAGTAGTTGCGGGCCACGTCGAAGCGGCCCTGGCCGTCCCACTTGAGGCGGTCGCGGACCGGCTCCAGGAAGGCGGGGACGGTGTACTTGTAGCCGGTGGCGAGGATCAGGCCCTCGGTCTCCAGCGTGAAGTCCTTCTCCTGCTCCTCCTGGTGGAAGCCGAGCGTGTACGTGCCGCTCGTGTCGTCGTACGCGGCGGAGTGCAGCGCGGAGTTGGTGAGCAGCCGGGTGGGGACCGGGCCCGCCAGGTTCTTCTGGTAGAGCAGGTCGAAGATGGCGTCGATCAGCTCGCCGTCGATGCCCTTGAACAGGCCCTTCTGCTGGGTCTCCAGGCGGTAGCGGGTCTGCTCGGGCAGCGCGTGGAAGTAGTCCACGTACTCCGGCGAGGTCATCTCCAGGGTGAGCTTGGTGTACTCCAGCGGGAAGAAGCGCGGGGAGCGGGTGACCCAGTTGAGCCGGTAGCCGTGTACGTCGATCTCGGTGAGGAGGTCGTAGTAGATCTCCGCCGCGCTCTGGCCGCTGCCGACCAGGGTGATCGACTTCTTCTTCTGGAGCGCCTCCTTGTTGGGGAGGTAGCGCGAGTTGTGGATCAGGTCGCCGCCGAGGCCCTGGCAGGGCTCGGGCAGGTGCGGCGGGGTGCCGGTGCCGAGCACGATCCGGCGGGCGCGGAACGTTTCTTCGGCCTCGGTCGCGACGACGTACTCCTCGCTCTTCTCGTCGTACGAGACGGAGGTGACGGTCGTCGAGAAGCGGATGCTGCTCAGTTTGGCGGCCGCCCAGCGGCAGTAGTCGTTGTACTCCGTCCGCAGCGGATAGAAGTTCTCGCGGATGTAGAAGGAGTAGAGCCGGCCCTTCTCCTTCAGGTAGTTGAGGAAGGAGTACGGCGAGGTCGGGTCGGCCATGGTCACCAGGTCCGACATGAACGGCGTCTGGAGGTGGGCGCCTTCCAGGAACATGCCCGAGTGCCATTCGAAGTCGGGCTTGGACTCCAGGAAGAGGCCGTTCAGATGGTCGATCGGCTCGGTCAGGCAGGCCAGGCCGAGGTTGAACGGACCGAGCCCGATGCCGATGAAATCAAGAGGCTGCGTGGACAAGGTTCTCTCCCAGGTACTGCTCGGCGTGGCCGGCTATCAGATCGAGGACGGCCGCGATGTCGGCCACGGTCGTCTCGGGGTTGAGCAAGGTGAACTTCAGGTACTGGCGACCGTCGACCTTCGTCCCGGCGACGACGGCCTCGCCGGAGGCGAAGAGCGCCTTGCGGGCGTAGAGGTTGGCCCGGTCGATCTCCGCGGGGGAGGTGACGGCCTCGGGGATGTAGCGGTAGACGAGGGTGGACAGCTGCGGTTCGACGACCACGTCGTAGCGGGGGTCCGCGGCGAGCAGGTCCCAGCCGGCCCGTGCCAGGTCGCAGACCTCGTCGAAGAGCTCGCCGATCCCGTCGGCGCCCATCACGCGCAGCGTCATCCACAGCTTGAGCGCGTCGAAGCGGCGGGTGGTCTGCAGCGACTTGTCGACCTGGTTGGGGATCTTCCCCCACAGTCCTTCGGACGTGGGAGGTGCCCCCATGGCGACCGGCTGGCGCGGATTGAGGTAGTCCGCGTGGTAGGTCGCGTGGCCCAGGGTGGCGCCGTCGCGGACCAGGACGGCGGAGGAGCTCACCGGCTGGAAGAAGGACTTGTGGTAGTCGACGGTGACCGAGTCGGCCCGCTCGATGCCGTCCAGGAGGTGGCGGCGGGTGCGGGAGGCGAGCAGTCCGCAGCCGTAGGCCGCGTCCACGTGCATCCAGGCGCCGTACTCGGCGGCCAGGGCGGCGATCTCGGGCAGCGGGTCGATGGAGCCGAAGTCGGTGGTGCCGGCGGTGGCGACGATCGCCATCGGGACCAGGCCCTCGGCGCGGCAGGCCTCCAGCTCGGCGGCGAGGACGACGGACTGCATGCGCTTGGTCCGGTCGACCGGGATGGAGATGACGGCGTCGGCGCCGAGGCCGAGGAGGGTGGCCGACTTCTGGACGCTGAAGTGGCTGCACTCGGAGGAGAAGATGCGGAGCTTCGCCAGGTCCCGCGTCTTGGCCTCCTCGCGGGCCAGCAGCAGCGCCTGGAGGTTGGACTGCGTACCGCCACTGGTGAAGACGCCGTCGGCGGCCGGTCCGAGGCCGATCCGGCGGGTGGTCCAGTCGATGAGCTTGCGCTCGATCAGGGTGCCGCCGGCGCTCTGGTCCCAGGTGTCCAGCGAGGAGTTGACCGCCGAGAGGACGGCCTCGCCGAGGACGGCGGGGATGACGACCGGGCAGTTGAGGTGGCCCAGGTAGCGCGGGTGGTGGAAGTAGACGGCGTCGCGGAGGTAGACGCTCTCCAGCTCGTCGAGGGCGGCGGAGGAGTCGCCGAGTGGCTGGTCGAGGTCGACGGCGTCGATGAACGGGGCCAGTTCGGCGGGCGTGACGCCGGTGAACGGGCGTCGGGTCGTGGCGAGTTTCTCCGCCACCCGCTCGACTCCTTCGATGACGGAGCGCCGATAGCTCTCCGCCGTGGCGTCGTTGAGCAGGTGCGAGCGCATGCGGGGTCCTCCCGGAGGGACGGGGACTCGGTCGCTTCCTCCGGACAGGGAAGAGGGGGGCGAGGGAGCGACGTACGAAGTGAGGTTAGCCTAACCTAAGTTCGTATCGCAACGTCCCTCGCCCCCTCGGGAAGCGGGTCTCGCGTACGGCTACGACTCGTCGTCCGGGGCCTCGCGCAGTGCGTCCTCGCTCAGCCCCTTGCGCCAGTAACCGACGAACGTGACGCGCCGACGGTCCAGTTGACGCTCGTTCACGAAGTGACGGCGCAGCGCCTTCACGGAACCCGACTCTCCCGCGATCCAGACGTACGGAGCCTCACCGGGCAGCTCGGCGCCGCGCACCGCGTCCACGGCCGACGGCGCGCCCTCCTCGCGGACCAGCCAGGTGACGGTGGCGTCGGCCTCCGTCGCGAGCTCCAGCCGGTCGCCGGAGTAGGGGACTTCGAGATACACCCGCGCCCGCGTCTCGGCCGGCAGCCACTCCAGGATCGCGGACGCGGCCGGCAGGGCCGTCTCGTCCGCCCAGATCAGTACGGAGTCGGCGTCGGCCGGCAACCGGAAGCGGACGCCCGTGTTGTCGGCGACCGCCGGTCCGAGCACCACGACCTTGTCACCCGGCCTGGCCTGCTGCGCCCAGCGGCAGGCCGGGCCGCCGTCCTCGTGCAGCGCGAAGTCGATGTCGACCTCGTCGGGCGCCGTGCGCTGCTCGCGGACGGTGTACGAACGCATCACGGCGCGCTCGTCGTCGGGCATCGCCCGCCAGGCGCCCAGCACGGCGTACAGGTCCGGGTCGTCCAGCGGCGGCAGGGCGGGCTCAGGCTGCCCGGGATGGGGCAGGAAGAGGGAGAGCGACTGGTCGCGGCCCCCGGAGGCGAAGGACTTCAGGTCCTCCCCGGTGAACGTGATCCGGACCAGGGACGGGCCGAGCCGCCTCGTCCGGTCGACCTGGAGGGAGAAGAACTGGAACGGGGCGGTCTCGGCGGTCGTCATCGGGTCAGGACACCTTCTTCGCGTTCTCCAGGGCCTTGGCCAGGTCCTCCAGGAGCGGGGCGCACTTGGCGTAGGAGTAGATGGGCTCGGTCACGCGGGGGGCGACCTGGCCGGCCTTGACGGCGGGCAGCGCGGCCCACGTCGGCTTGGCCTTGAGCTGCTCCGGCTGGAGGGTGCCGGTGCGGTTGTCGAGCAGGATGAGGTCGGCCTGGTACTTGTCGACGTTCTCCCAGCTCAGACCCTCGAACCAGCCGCCCTGGTCCAGCTTGGTCGGGACGACCAGGTTGACGCCGAGCTCCTGGAAGAAGAGCGTGTCGGTCGGGCGGACCGGGGTGGAGACGTAGAACAGGTCGGGCGAGCCGGAGCCGATCAGGACCTTGATGTCCTTCTTGCCCTTGGCGGCCTTGCGCACCCGCTCGGCGGCGGCCTCGAAGCGGGCCTTGTCGTCGAGGATCTTCTTGGTCTTGACGTCGGCGCCGAGAGAGGCGGCGAGGTCGGCGTGGCGCTGGAGCACGGCCGGCATCGACTTGTCGGC
The DNA here is from genome assembly GCF_053591435.1 of Streptomyces sp. NPDC003027. Lineage (NCBI taxonomy): Bacteria > Bacillati > Actinomycetota > Actinomycetes > Kitasatosporales > Streptomycetaceae > Streptomyces > Streptomyces sp. NPDC003027. The sequence continues at coordinate 26,917 of NZ_JBSFTU010000026.1, read as the reverse complement.
GGCCCACAGCGCGACGCTCGGGGCGACCTTGAGGATCTTGTCCTTCTGCTCGGCCGGGACGTACCAGAGGTCGTTCTTCTCCCACATGTCCGTGATCAGGAGCTCGGGGTTGAGCTTGAGGTACTCCTCGATCTTGAACTCGCCCCAGACGTTGCCGATGATCTTGACCTTCTTGATGTCGAGATCGCCGGCCTGGACGTCGGGCTTGTCCTCGTTCGTCTTGGGGTCCTTGACCGTGGTGGGACCGAAGACGCCCGCGACCTCGATGCCGAAGTCGAGGAGGGCGGCGGCCGTTCCGGTGAAGGCGACGATGTTCTTCGGCGTGGAGGCGGACTTGGCGACCTGGCCGCGGTCGTCCTTGAACTCCCAGGAGCCGGACTTCTCGGCGGTGCCGGTGCCGGACTTGGTCTCGCCGCCGCAGGCGGTGAGCGCGGCACCGAGCCCGAGGACGCCGCCCGCGGCGAGGAGGCCGCGACGGGTGAGATGAGTGGCTCGGGCGTTGCTGGGCATGGCGAAGTCGCTTTCGGTACGTGCCGGGGTCGGCCTGGGCTGGGCAATTCGAGGGTAGGTTAGCCTAACCTCACGTGGATCAGTAGGGCCGGGATCGTAGGCGGTACGTCACACGCCAGGGGCTTGGGCGGGGGTTACGCGTCCCCGGCCGCGGCGGTCGTGTTCGGCGCATTCGTGAACGCGACGGCCGGGCACCTGAGTTGACCGCCCTCGCGAGCTTCTGGCGGGCGGCCACACTTGCAGCGAGGGCGGCCACCCAGAAGCCAACGGGGGCGGCCCAACCCCGGCCGCCCCCTCCTGCCCAACCCGCGCAAGGCCGTGGCACCGTCAGGCCGGCAGCCCCAGCTCCCGCGCGATCAGCATGCGCTGGACCTCGCTCGTGCCCTCGCCGATCTCCAGGATCTTGGAGTCGCGCCACATCCGGGCCACCGGGTACTCGTTCATGAAGCCGTAGCCGCCGTGGATCTGGGTCGCCTCGCGGGCGTTGTCCACCGCCACCGTCGAGGAGTACAGCTTCGCCAGCGCCGCCTCCTTCTTGAACGGCTCGCCGAGCACCAGCCGGGACGCCGCGTCCCGCCAGCCGACCCGGGCCATGTGAGCCCGCATCTCCATGTCCGCGATCTTGAACTGGACGGCCTGGTTGTCGCCGATCGGCCGGCCGAAGGCGTGACGTTCCTTCGCGTACTTCACCGACTCGTCGACACAGCCCTGCGCCAGCCCGGTCGCCAGCGCCGAGATCGCGATCCGCCCCTCGTCCAGGATCCGGAGGAACTGCGCGTACCCCCGGCCCTCCTCGCCCAGCAGGTTCGCCGCCGGGACCCGTACGTCGTCGAAGGAGAGCTCGCGGGTGTCCGAGGCGTTCCAGCCCACCTTGGAGTAGGGCGCGGCGACCGTGAAGCCGGGGGTGCCGGAAGGCACGATGATCGAGGAGATCAGCGGACGGCCGTCCGGCTTGCGGCCGGTGACGGCGGTGACGGTGACCAGGCCCGTGATGTCCGTACCCGAGTTGGTGATGAAGCACTTGGAGCCGTTGATGACCCACTCGCCGGTGGACTCGTCGCGCACGGCGGTGGTGCGGCTGCCGCCGGCGTCCGAGCCGGCGCCGGGCTCCGTCAGGCCGAACGCGCCCAGGATCTCGCCGGAGCACATCCGGGGCAGCCACTCCTGCTTCTGCTCCTCGGTGCCGAAGCGGTAGACCGGCATCGCGCCGAGCGAGACGCCCGCCTCCAGGGTGATGGCCACGGAGGAGTCGACCCGGGCCAGCTCCTCCAGGGCGATGCCGAGTGCGAGGTAGTCGCCGCCCATACCGCCGTACTCCTCCGGGAAGGGCAGGCCGAACAGGCCCATGCGCCCCATCTCGCGGACGATCTCGTACGGGAACTCGTGGCGCTCGTAGTAGTCGCCGATCTTCGGGGCGACGACGTCGTGGGCGAACTCCTCGACGGTGCGGCGGAGTTCCTCGTGCTCTTCGGAGAGCCGGTGGTCGAGGGACATGGCTAGGACTCCTTGTGAGAGTTCGCCGCGAGCGCGCGGACGGTACGGGAAGGGCTCGGTCGGCCCAGCTGGTCGGCCATCCACACGCTGGTGGCGGTGAGGGCGGCCAGATCGACCCCGGTCTCGATGCCGAGGCCGTCGAGCATCCACACGAGGTCCTCGGTGGCGAGGTTGCCGGTGGCGCTCTTGGCGTACGGGCAGCCGCCGAGGCCGCCGGCGGAGGCGTCGACGGTGGTGACGCCGTGCCGCAGCGCGGCGAGGGTGTTGGACAGGGCCTGGCCGTAGGTGTCGTGGAAGTGCACGGCGAGGCGGGAGGTGGGGACCCCGGCCTCGTTCAGCGCCGTCAGCAGGGCCTCGACGTGACCGGGGGTGGCGACGCCGATGGTGTCGCCGAGGCTCAGCTCGTCGCAGCCCATCTCGGCCAGGGCCTTGGTGACCCGGACGACCTGGTCGACCGGGACCGGGCCCTCCCACGGGTCGCCGAAGCACATCGAGAGATAGCCGCGCACCTTCAGGCCCTGCTCTATGGCGCGGGTGACGGTCGGCGCGAACATGGCGAGGGCCTCGTCGACCGTCCGGTTGAGATTGGCCTTGGCGAAGGACTCGGTGGCGGAGGCGAAGACGGCGATCTCGCGGGCGCCGAGGGAGAGGGCGCGGTCGAGGCCGCGCTCGTTGGGCACGAGGACGGGCAGCCGGGCCCGTACGCCCTGGAGGAGCGGGAACAGCTGCTCGGCGTCGGCGAGTTGGGGCACCCACTTGGGGTGGACGAAGCTCGTCGCCTCGACGGTCGTCAGACCCGCGTCGGCGAGCCGCCGGACGAACTCGGCCTTCACGGCGGTCGGGACGACCGTCTGCTCGTTCTGCAGCCCGTCGCGGGGCCCGACCTCGTGGATCCGGACGCGGGCGGGGAGCCCGGGGGCGGGCACCTTCATGGGCAGGCCCGTGGTCATGATTCCTCCCTGGGGGTCACCACGGCGAGGACCTGGTCCATGGCGACGGTGGTGCCGGGCGTGACGTCCAGCTCGGTGACGGTGCCGGCGTGCGGGGCGGAGATGACGTGCTCCATCTTCATCGCCTCGACGACGAGCAGGCTCTGACCGGCCTCCACCTCGTCCCCGACGGCCACCTTCACGACGGTGACGGTTCCCGGCATGGGCGCGGCGAGCGTGTCGGCGCCCCCGTGCCGGGCGCCGGACAGGGCGGCGGCGACGGGGTCGTGGTCCTGCACGTGCCAGGAGTCGCCGTCCCTGCCGAGCCAGATGCCCTCCGGGGAGGGGGCGAGCCGGAAGCGGTGCGTGAGCCCGTCGAGGTGGACGGTGACCGCGTCGGCCGTGACGCTCGCCCCGGCGGGCGCCTGGGCCGTGACGGGTTCGAACCCCGCCACGCGCAGCGGGAACTCCAGGGGGGCCGGGCGGCCGCCGAGGCGCCATCCGTTCGGTACGGAGAACGGGTCGGTCCAGCCGGCCGAGGGGGCCGGGGCCAGCCGGGCGAGCCGTACGGCGGCCGCCGCCGCGTAGACCTCGTCCGGTACGGACTTCGGGACCAGGCTGTCCGCCTCGCGCTCCACCAGACCCGTGTCCAGGTCGCCGCTCACCACCGACGGATGTGCGAGCAGCCGGCGCAGGAAGCCCGCGTTCGTCGGGACGCCCAGGGTGACCGTCTCCGCGAGCGCCGCGCGGAGCTTGCGCAGCGCCGTCGGGCGGTCCGCGGCGTGGACGATGACCTTCGAGAGCATCGGGTCGTACAGACTGCCGACCTCCGTGCCCTCGCTCAGGCCCGAGTCCGTCCGCACGCCGTCGCCCTGCGGCTCGCGCAGCGACAGGACCGTGCCGCCGGAGGGCAGGAAGCCGCGGGAGGGGTCCTCGGCGCAGATGCGGGCCTCGATCGCGTGACCGGTCAGCGTGATGTCCGACTGGGCGAAGGACAGCTCCTCGCCCGCCGCCACCCGCAGCTGCCACTCGACCAGGTCGATCCCGGTGATCAGCTCGGTCACCGGGTGCTCCACCTGGAGACGGGTGTTCATCTCCATGAAGTAGTACGAGGAGGGGTCCACGCCCGGGACGATGAACTCCACCGTGCCCGCGCCGACATAGCCGCAGGAGCGGGCCGCCTCCACCGCCGCCGCGCCCATCTCCGCGCGGATCTCGGGCGTCAGCAGGACGCTCGGCGCCTCCTCGATGATCTTCTGGTGGCGTCGCTGGAGCGAGCACTCGCGCTCGCCGAGGTGGACGACGTTCCCGTGGGCGTCCGCGAGCACCTGGATCTCGATGTGGCGGGGCCGGTCAATCCACCGCTCCACCAACAGCGTGTCGTCACCGAACGACGACCGCGCCTCGCGCCGCGCCGCCGCGATCTCCTCCGTCAGCGTCGACAGGTCGCGCACCAGGCGCATGCCCTTGCCGCCGCCGCCCGCCGAGGGCTTCAGCAGCACGGGCGCGCCCAGCTCCCGGGCGGCGGCCTCCAGTTCGGGATCGGCGGCGCCCGGCACGACCGGGACGCCCGCCGCCTTCACGGTCTCCTTCGCCCGGATCTTGTCGCCCATCAGCGAGATCGCCGTAGCCGGCGGCCCGATGAAGACGAGACCGGCCTCCGCGCACGCCTCGGCGAACGCGGCGTTCTCGGCGAGGAACCCGTATCCCGGGTGGACCGCCTGGGCCCCGGTGCGCCGTGCGGCCTCCAGGAGCGCCGGGATCGAGAGGTAGGACTCCGAGGCGGCCGGCGGACCGATCCGTACCGCCGTGTCGGCCTCCCGTACATGACGGGCCTCCGCGTCCGCGTCGCTGTACACGGCGACCGAGCGCACGCCCATCGCCCGCAGCGTACGGATGACGCGGACCGCGATCTCGCCGCGGTTGGCGACCAGAACTGTGTCGAACATGGTCATCTGTCACTCACATCCGGAAGACGCCGAAGGCGGGTTCGTTCAGAGGGGCGTTGGCGCAGGCGGTGAGCGCGAGGCCGACCACCTGCCGGGTCTCCATCGGGTCGATGACCCCGTCGTCCCACAGCCGCGCCGTCGCGTAGTAGGCGTTGCCCTGGGTCTCGTACTGCTCGCGGATCGGGGCCTTGAAGGCGTCCTCGTCCTCCGCGCTCCAGTCGTCGCCGAGCTGGTCGCGCTTGACCGTCGCGAGCACGGACGCGGCCTGCTCGCCGCCCATGACCGAGATCTTGGCGTTGGGCCACATCCACAGGAACCGGGGGGAGTAGGCCCGGCCGCACATCGAGTAGTTGCCCGCGCCGTACGAGCCGCCGACGACGACCGTCAGCTTCGGCACCCGTGTGCACGCCACCGCCGTCACCATCTTGGCGCCGTGCTTGGCGATGCCGCCCGCCTCGTAGTCCCGCCCCACCATGAAGCCGGAGATGTTCTGCAGGAACAGCAGCGGGATCCCGCGCTGGTCGCACAGCTCGATGAAGTGGGCGCCCTTCTGGGCGGACTCGGAGAACAGGATGCCGTTGTTGGCGACGACCCCGACCGGATGGCCGTGGATCCGGGCGAAACCGGTGACCAGCGTCTGCCCGTACTCCGCCTTGAACTCCTGGAAGCGCGAGCCGTCCACGATCCGCGCGATGATCTCGCGGGCGTCGTAGGGGGTACGGGAGTCCACCGGCACCGCGCCGTAGAGCCCCGCCGGGTCGACCTTCGGCTCCTCGACCGGCTCGACCGACCAGGGGAGCGGACCGCGCTCGGGGAGCGTGGCGACGATGTTGCGGACGATGCGGAGCGCGTGGGCGTCGTCCTCGGCGAGATGGTCGGTGACCCCGGACGTACGGGAGTGGACCTCGCCGCCGCCGAGCTCCTCGGCCGTCACCACCTCACCGGTCGCGGCCTTCACCAGCGGCGGCCCGCCCAGGAAGATCGTGCCCTGGTTCCGTACGATCACGGCCTCGTCGCTCATCGCCGGGACGTAGGCGCCGCCGGCCGTGCACGAGCCGAGGACCGCCGCGATCTGCGGGATGCCGGCGCCGGACATCCGGGCCTGGTTGTAGAAGATCCGGCCGAAGTGCTCCCGGTCGGGGAAGACCTCGTCCTGCAGCGGCAGGAAAGCGCCGCCCGAGTCCACGAGGTAGAGGCAGGGGAGACGATTCTCCAGCGCCACCTCCTGGGCCCGCAGGTGCTTCTTGACGGTCATGGGGTAATAGGTGCCGCCCTTGACCGTCGCGTCGTTGGCGACGATCACGACCTCACGGCCGGAGACCCGTCCGATGCCCGCGATGACCCCGGCGGCCGGTGCCTGGTCGCCGTACATGCCGTTCGCGGCGAGCGGGGCGAGCTCCAGGAAGGGTGAGCCGGGGTCCAGGAGCGTGTCCACCCGGTCCCGCGGCAGCAGTTTGTCGCGCGCGGTGTGCCGGGCGCGGGCCTTCTCCCCGCCGCCGAGCGCGGCCTCGGCGAGCTTGGCGCGCAGGGTCGCGGCCAGCTCGTGATGGGCTGCCTCGTTGGCCTGCCAGGCCGGCGAGGCGGGGTCCGCCGCGCTCGTCAGCACAGGTGCCTGCTGCATCGACTGAGCTCCCTTGCTCGGTTAATGAGCGTTAACGTATATCGCTCAGGTTAACGACCGCTAACCGCATTGTCTAGAATCGATCGCATGACCACCACCGCCAGGACCGACGCCCCGACGCGACGCGAGCAGATCCTCAAGGAGGCTGCCCGCCTCTTCGCCGAGCGCGGCTTCCACGGCGTGGGCGTCGACGAGATAGGAGCGGCGGTCGGCATCAGCGGGCCGGGTCTGTACCGACACTTCCCCGGCAAGGACGCGATGCTGGCGGAGCTCCTCGTCGGGATCAGCGAGCGGCTGCTGACCGGTGGCAAACGCTGCGCCATGGAGCGGGAAAAGGACTCGGCCCCGCCCGAGGCGCTGCTCGACGCGCTCATCGAGGGCCATATCGACTTCGCGCTCGACGACCGTCCGCTCATCACCCTCCACGACCGTGAGCTGGACCGCCTCCGGGAGAGCGACCGGAAGCTGGTGCGTCAGCTGCAGCGGCAGTACGTCGAGCTGTGGGTGGAGACCGTCCGCGAGACGTACCCCGCCCTCGTCGAGGCGGACGCGCGAGCCGCCGTGCACGCGGTATTCGGCCTGCTGAACTCGACCCCTCACCTCGCCCCCGCGGGGTCACTCCCGGGCCGCACCGCGACGGCCGAGCTCCTCCACCGCCTGGCGCGGGGCGCTTTCGCGGCGGCGGCCGACGGGGTGTGACGGGGGTCTGACGGGACGGTGCCGGAGCACATGCGTGTGTCCGGCCGGGGGCTCATCCTGGAGGCATGAGTGACGACGTACGGAGGCCGGTCGTCGTCCTGGGAGTCGTGCCTGGCGACCCACCGTTCCGTCCGGTCCAGGCCGGCGGGGAGACACTGGGCGTGGCCCACGACATGATGGACGTGATCAGGCTGGCGCGTCGGGTCGGCTGGAAGCACGTCGATCTCGATGACCCCGCGCAAGTGAGATGGGTCGGCGGCGGCAAGTACAAGTGGCGCTTGTGAGGGGCCTGTGGGCGGCGCCGCCGACCGTCCGGCGTTCGAGACGGACGGACCCCGGCGGCACATGACGGCACAATGGGGGCCATGCCGATACTCAGCCGCCCCGCCCTTGTCGAGCACCTCGTCCGGACCCGGATCGCGGGAGACGTCGCCACCCCGCGTGACAACAACCTCTCCCACTACCGCAAGCTCGCCAACGGCGACCGGCACTACTGGCTGGGCCTGGAGCTCGGAGACCGGTGGACCGACGAGCAGGACGTGCTCGCCGTGATGGCCGAGCGGTGCGGCGTGAACGACGATCCCGCCCACCGGGCCGGGCAGGACACCATCGACCCCGAGCTGACGGTCGACGGCCTCGACCGGATGGCCGCCCGCCTGCGCAAGGCGGCCGCGGGCAAGGAGCGGGTGCTGTTCGCGACCGGCCACCCGGGCGCGCTGATCGACGTCCACAGCCGGGTGGCGGCCGCGCTGCGGGCGGCTGGCTGCGAGATCGTACGGATCCCCGGCGGGCTCACGGCCGACGAGGGGTACGTCGTGCAGTTCGCCGACGTCGCCGTCTTCGAGCGGGGCGCGACCCTCTGGCACACGCACTCGCCGGAGCCCATGAACGCGGTCCTCGACGGCCTGGAGCTCATGGGCGAGCCGCGACCGGACCTCGTGGTCGCCGACCACGGCTGGGCCGGCCGGGCGGCCCAGCGCGGCGTCGACTCCATCGGCTACGCGGACTGCAACGACCCGGCCCTCTTCATCGGCGAGGCGGAGGGCACGATGCAGGTCACCGTCCCGCTGGACGACCACGTCATCGACCCGCGCTACTACGAGCCGCTGACGGCGTACGTCCTGGACGCGGCGGGCCTGACCGCCTGAGGCTTGGCGGCCGGGCGACGGGCGGCTCCGGGCCGGCCGGGCGGCAGGGTCGCGCCATGGGCGGACCGGGTATCCGTCCATGCGGTCGAGGCGTCGCTCGGGCGGGGGCTTTCCGCGTCTCCGGTGCGTCCTCAGTCCCGTCGCGGGACGCGGACGACACCCTCCTGGATGACGGAGATCGCCAGCTTCCCGTCCTGGGTGTAGATCCGCGCCTGGCCCAGGCCGCGGCCGCCCGAGGCGGACGGCGACTCCTGGTCGTACAGCAGCCATTCGTCGGCACGGAACGGCCGGTGGAACCACATCGCGTGGTCCAGGGACGCGCCGACCACGTCGCCGACCGCCCAGCCGCCCCGCCCGTGGGCGAGGAGCACCGAGTCGAGCAGCGTCATGTCGGAGACGTACGTCGCCAGGCAGACGTGGAGCAGCGGATCGTCGGCCAGCTTGCCGTTCGTACGGAACCACACCTGCGAGCGCGGCTCGCGCGGCTCCCCGACCGAGCCCCACGGCGGGGTGTCGGCGTACCGCAGGTCCACCGCGGCCCGCGCCTCGATCAGCCGCCGGGCCACGTCCTCCGGGAGGTGCCGGGGCAGCATCTCGGCGGCCGTCGGCAGGGTCTCCGGATCCGGCGCGGCCGGCATGTCGTCCTGGTGCTCCAGCCCCTCCTCGTACGTCTGGAAGGACGCGGAGAGGTGGAAGATCGGCTGCCCGTGCTGGACGGCGACGACCCGGCGGGTGGTGAAGGAGCGGCCGTCACGAATCCGGTCGACCTGGTACACGATCGGCGCGCCCGGGTCCCCCGCACGCAGGAAGTACGCGTGCAGGGAGTGCGCGAGCCGGTCACCGGGGACCGTCCGGCCCGCCGCCACCAGCGCCTGGGCGGCCACCTGGCCGCCGAAGACGCGGGGGACGAGGGCCGAACGGGACTGCCCCCGGAAGAAGTTCTGCTCGATCTGCTCCAGGTCGAGCAGATCGAGCAGGACATCCAGAGCGTTGTGCGCTTCGGGCACTTACAGACCCATCGACTTGGCGATGATCGACTTCATGATCTCGCTGGTGCCGCCGTAGATGCGGTTGACGCGGTTGTCGGCGTACAGGCGGGCGATCGGGTACTCGTTCATGTAGCCGTAGCCGCCGTGCAGCTGGAGGCAGCGGTCGATCACGCGGTGCGCGACCTCGGTGCAGAACAGCTTGGCGGAGGCGGCCTCGGCGGGCGTGAGCTCACCGGCGTCCAGGGCCTCCAGGGCGCGGTCGGCGACGGCCTCGGCGGCGTCCACCTCGGCCTGGCAGGCGGCCAGCTCGAACTTGGTGTTCTGGAAGTGCGCGACCGGCTTGCCGAAGACGGTGCGCTCCTGCACGTACTGCTGCGCGAACCGGACGGCGGCCTTGGCCTGCGCGTACGCGCCGAAGGCGATGCCCCAGCGCTCGGAGGCGAGGTTGTGGCCGAGGTAGTAGAAGCCCTTGTTCTCCTCGCCGAGCAGGTCCTCGACGGGCACCTTCACGTCGACGAACGCCAGCTCGGCGGTGTCGGAGGTGCGCAGGCCGAGCTTGTCCAGCTTGCGGCCGATGGAGTAGCCCTCGGACGTGGTGTCCACGGCGAAGAGGGAGATGCCGTGGCGGCGGTCCTCGGCCGTCGGGGCGGACGTGCGGGCGCAGACGATCACGCGGTCGGCGTGCACACCGCCGGTGATGAAGGTCTTGGCGCCGTTGAGGACGTAGTGGGTGCCGTCCTCGGAGAGCTTGGCGGTGGTCTTCATGCCCGCGACGTCGGAGCCGGTGCCCGGCTCGGTCATCGCGAGGGCCCACATCTCCTCGCCGGAGACGAACTTCGGGAGGTAACGCTTCTTCTGCTCGTCGGTGGCGAGCATCTTGAGGTACGGCAGGGCGAGCAGCACGTGCACACCGGAGCCGCCGAACTGGACGCCCGCGCGGGCGGTCTCCTCGTAGAGGACGGCCTCGAACTTGTGCGTGTCCAGGCCCGCGCCGCCGAACTCCTCGGGGACGTTGATGCCGAAGATGCCCAGCTCGCCGAGCTTGTAGTAGAACTCGCGCGGCGCCTGGCCCGCGGCGAACCACTCGTCGTACACGGGGACGACCTCGGCCTCGATGAAGGCGCGGATGGTCTCCCGGAACGCCTCGTGGTCCTCGTTGAATACGGTACGGCGCACGAGCCGCCTCCTCCGGAGTCCTGGGCGCCTGGCCCACTATGCCTAAGCGCTTGCTCAGTCAAGTTACCCACCGGTTCACGCCGCTGTCCAGATCCGGGGCGCCCAGGGTTGCCCAGATCACGTCCGCTCACGCCTTGGGCACCTCGCCGGGGACCCAGCTGAGGCCGACGGAGTCGTACTCCCACGCCGGGCGGCCCCGCAGACCGCTCGTCCGAAAGGGTGCGCCGTCCTCGTCCCCGATCCGGACCGTGCCCCGGCGCCCCTCCGAGCTCCACTCCAGCTCCAGGTACCAGCGGCAGTCGCACCCCGCCGCCCCCGCCGAGACCAGCAGCTCCGCCGGCTCGGCGGCGCTGACCGCGTACGGGAAGGAGACCGCCGGGAGCGTCCGGCCCTCCTCCCCGGAGGCGTCGTACCCGTCCAGCGCCCGCGCCACCGGCCGCTGCCGGTCCAGGTCCACCTCGAAACGGCGCGGCGTCACCGCCCCGCCGCACCCGCCGCCCATCCGGTACGCCGCCCACGGCAGCGGCGCGCCCCGCTCCACCACCCGCACGTGCAGCGCCTGGAGCACCACCGCCGCCGCGCCCTTCCCCTGCACCGACACCCGCACCAGCGTCTCGCCGCCGTCCACGGCCCCCTGCGCCGCCGCCCAGCTCCGCACGTCGGCCGACCCCGGCGGGGGAGGGGGCGTCCGCTCCACGAGGTAGGTGTGCCCGCACCCGTCCTCATAGATGTGCGAGGCGACCGTCCACGTCAGCGGCGCCGGTGGTTCGGCGGCCCGCTCCCGGGTCTTCCCGGGCAGGAGTACGGCTCCGAGCGTCACCGTCCCCACGACCGCCAGCGCCCCGACGACCAAGCCCACCCACCCCCACCGGCGCCTCCGCCGCTCGGACGGGAGGCCCGGCACGCGGGCGTGCACGGGTTCCAGCTCGGGATCGGGCTCGGACGCAGGCTCCGGGGTCGGTTCGGGCTCCGGAGCCGGCTTCGGTTCCGGGCCGGGCTCGGGCTCGGTGTCGGGCCCCGGCACCGGAGGGCGACGGGTGCGGTCCGCACGGCTCCAGGCAAGCTCCAGGGCCCGCCGCTCCTCCTCTTCCGCCCCGCACAGCAGGGCGAGGTGGTCGACCACGGCGAACTCCTCCGGGACGGTCGCGCCGGAGCAGTAGCGGTGGAGGGTGGACGCGCTGACGCTCAGGCGCCGGCCCAGCGCCTCGTAACTGCGCCCGTCCCGCGTCTTCAGCGCGTGCACGAGCCGCGCGAACTCCTCGACGGCGGCGTCCTTCGGCATTCCATCCCCCTTGACCCTGCGTCCCACTCTTCACGTCTTTGCACGTCAGCGGGGGTGGAATGGTTCCGGGACGGATGGTGGGCGCGTGATCGTTGCAGGCGGCGGGCGCCGGCCCCACGCTGGTTGAGCACTGACCGAATGAACGACCCGACGGGGGATCCACCACCATGAACAAGCTCCGTACCGCACTCGCCACCGCCGCCGCTGCCGCCCTGGGCCTCGCGGCCCTCGCCACGGCCCCGGCGCAGGCCGCTGCCCAGCCCGCCTTCCTCGCCGCCTCCCAGATGCCGCCGTCGTCGACGCCGTGGACCGCCACCCAGGTCTTCACCGGCGTCCCGGAGAACGGCGGCGCCCTCTGCGCCCCGTACAAGATCCCGGCGCAGAACACCCGCTACCGCGAGTTCACCACCGAGCTGGACACCAACGGCGTCCAGATCACCACCGTCGCCCGCACCGAGGCCGACGCCGCCAAGTTGGTCGACACCCTCCGCAAGGCCCTCGCCGGCTGCGGCCCCCTGCTGGAGCGGCAGAACCCGGGCCTCCAGGCCGTCAGTGCCTCCCACGGCAAGCTCACCGTCGAGGAGGGCGCCTGGGTCTACAGCCTGGACACCGCCGACCCGCAGATCGGGATCTCCGACATCCACCTCTTCTCCGTCGGCCGCGACGGCCGCACCGTCACCCTCGTCCGCTGGGGTCAGATGGGCGACCTGAAGGACGCGCCCCTGGGGGACTTCAGGAACACCACCCGTACCGCCGTGAACAAGCTCTGGCAGTGAGGCCTCAGCAGGTGAGCCCCTGAGAGCGAAGCCAGTCGCACTGCGTCTCGCCCGACGTCCTGCCCCCGTCGTACGCCCGGGGGTCCCGGTAGCCGGGCCCGACGGGCTCGTGGTCCTCGAACACGCCGTCTCCGTCCAGATCCCCGCCGTCGGGGTCGATCCTGCCGCCCGGGTTCCGACAGTTCGCCCGGTCGGCGGGGTCGGTGGTGCAGAGACCCTTCTCCGCAGGTTCCTCAGCCTTCGCCGTCTTCTGTGCGGCCGCGTGCTGGGCGGTGGCTTGGCGCTGCAGGCTCTCACCCACGGCACGGGTCTCGGCGACGAGCGAGACGTGAGCGCTCTGGTGGTTCTGCCGCGCGGGCTCCGGGGTGCCCGATCCGCAGGCTGTCAGGGGTACGGAAAGGAGGCAAGCGGCGGCCGCGACGATGCCCATGGCGGACCGCGCCGACTTGCGAGTGTCTCCGTTGATGCTCATGAGTGGCCCCACCGGCGGTTCAGGCTTGGCTCAAACGCTACGGGTGGGCATCGCGCCGGTCAAAGGGGGTGGGTGTCCTACTGCCCGGCCTTGAGATCAGCGACGAACGCGGCCCAACCAGCGGCGGTGAAGACGAGGGCGGGGCCGTGGGGGTTCTTGGAGTCGCGGACCGGGACGCCCGAGCGGTAGCCGTCCAGGACCTCGACACAGCTGCCGCCATCCCCGCTGCTGTAGGACGACTTGCGCCAGCCGCTCAGCGCGGCCGCGTTCGGGATCGTGCGGTCAGTCATGGCGCTCGTATTCCTTTGCCGTCGCCCTCAGTAGGGCCAGCGATTCCTTGCGGGGGAGGGCGTCGCCCAAGGCGAGAGTGTAAGTCCGCTGCAATGTCTCGACCAGGGCGGGCGAGTCGTGCAACTTGCCCATGAGCACCCCCTCGCCGTAGGCGACCGGAGGCTGGTCGTCGAACATCATCAGCGACAACATCCCCTGAAGCAGAGGGTGATAGCCAGCCCCGAAGGGCAGTACGTGCACGCGAATCCGCTCACACTCCACCATGCCGACGATGTGGGTCAGTTGCTCCGCCATGATCTCCGGGCTCCCGACGTGGCGGCGCAGTACCGCCTCGTCCATGAGCGCGCAGAACAGCGGAGTGACGGGGTCTGAGAGGATCTTTCCCCGCTCCAGTCGTGTGACAAGGAGCCTGTCGCATTCCTCTTCGCTCCTGGGAGTGACACTCGGCCGCAGAACCGCACGGGCGTACCCCTCCGTCTGGAGGACGCCCGGCACGAGGGACAGCGCGCACTCCTGGACCACCGTCGCCTGTCGTTCGAGTTCAAGCGCCGCCCCGAAGTAGTCCGGGACTGCCATCTCCTGCTTCGGAAGGAAACTCTGCAGCACGTCCCCCGTACCCAGCGCCCTGTCCAGTCGGCGCGCGTCCTCCTGTGAGGGGATCCGGCGGCCCGCCTCGATGTGGGCGATGTGTGAGCGGGTCATGATCGCGCTGTCCGCCACCTCCTGTTGGGTGAGGCCGGCGGCTTCGCGTTGGGCCTTCAGCCACTGGCCGTAGACGTTGGTCATGGTCAACTCCCTTGCGGCGAAAGCTCCGTCATGCCAGACCCGCTGGCCAGGTTAGCCCCGCTGGTCTCCCTCTGTGAGGGAATCGCTACAGAGCGCCAAGGGCGAACCACAGCTCCATCCGTACGTCCGCGTCGTCCAGGTCCCTGTCCAGGAGGGTGGCGCAGCGGGCGATGCGCTGGCGGACGGTGTTGCGGTGGATGTCCAGGGCGACGGCCGTGCGGTCCCAGTTGCCGTGGAGGGAGAGCCAGGCGCGCAGGGTCTCGGTCAGCGGCTCGGAGAGGGGCGCGAGGAGGGTTCGGGCGTACGCGGCCGATTCCGCCGGGTCCATCAGGCCGCCGAAGCCGGAGGGCCGGTGGCGGGCCAGGGGGGTCCGGGCCGCCTCGGCCCGCCGCAGCGCCCGGGCGGCCTGGGCGTCGGCGGCGGCGAGGTCGCGGGCCTCCACCGGGGCGCTGGCCCCGAGGACCCAGCCCGGCTGCGGCTCGACCTCCCGCCCGGCGGGCAGCAGGAGCCGTACCGCTCCCTCGGCCGGCGCGTCGACCAGGGGCGTACCCAGGGCCGCCGCCAGGGTCGCCGCCGACAAGGCGGTTCCGTCGCCGCCGCGCGCGTGGATCACGGTCCAGGGCCCGGTGCCCAGGGCCTGCGCCGTCTCCGCCGGGGACGCGCCGAGCAGCAGCCGGACCAGGGCCGCGTCCCGGGCCGAGACGTCGGCGCCCCGGTGTGGAGCCGTCAGCAGTGACAGCAGGACCACCGCCACCCCGGCGATCGTGTGGTCGGCCGCCTCCCGGCGCTCGGCCGCGAGGCCCAGGGCCAGCCCCTCGCCGCCACCCAGCGCGTACACCGCGAGCCGCAGCCCGCCCCCCTCGCCGCTCGCGGAGGCCGGTCCGCCCGGGCGCGGGCCCACCACCGCCACCAGCTCCCGCAGCGCGTCGCTCGCCTCCGGCGGGACCGCGCGGCCCGCCGCCGCGTACTCCGTGCCGTCCGCCGCGAAGAGCGCCGCCCGCCCGCCGAGCCGGGACGCCAGCGCGCCGAGCACCGCCGGGACGGGCGCGGGCCGGGCCGCCGCCGTCGCCAGCGACTGCTGCGCCTCGGTCACCCGGCGCAGCTCCTGGTGGCGGGCCTCCGCCATCAGCCGCCAGACCGCCCGGGCCACCGCCGTGAACGGCGTGTGCGGGGGCACTTCGAGCAGCGGCAGCCCATGGCGCTCGCACGCCTCGACGAGCGCCGCTGGGACCGTGTCGTACACCGGTGTGACGCCGAAACCGAGCGCCGCCGCCCCCGCCTCCACCACCCGCTCGACATACCGCGCCGGGTCGGTGAGCTGCACGCCCGCCGTCATCAGCAGCTCGCCCCCGAGGAGATACGGATAGGGGTCGGCCATCTCCGAGGTGTGCACCCAGTGGACGGAGGCGTCCTCGGGCCCGGCGAGCAGGCGCAGGCCGAGATCCCGGCGGCCGAGCAGTGCCGCCAGCGAGACCGGTGGGGCCGGGGGGGTGGAGGCGGGCTCCTGGGGCGCGGGCATCGCCATGGATCCTTCGTACATCCGGAGCGGAAACGATGGATGAAACGTACACTTCTGCGTCGCTTTCCGGCCACCTACTGTCGTGGCATCCAGCGGCCGCGGGTACGGGCGGATGTCCCCGCGATCAGTCACTGGAGTCACTCCACCCGCACGACACGCCACCGAAGTGACCGAGGGAGGGCCCATGGCCGTCGACTACGCAGTGATCGCCCTGTATCTGGCCGGCATGCTCGCGATGGGCTGGTGGGGCATGCGCCGCGCCAAGTCCAAGAGCGAGTTCCTGGTCGCGGGCCGCCGGCTCGGGCCCTGGATGTACTCCGGGACCATGGCAGCCATCGTCCTCGGCGGCGCCTCCACCATCGGCGGCGTCGGCCTCGGCTACAAGTACGGCCTCTCCGGCGCCTGGATGGTCTTCACGATCGGCCTCGGCCTGCTGGCCCTCTCCGTCTTCTTCTCCGCCCGGATCGCCCGCCTGAAGGTCTACACCGTCTCCGAGATGCTCGACCTGCGCTACGGCGGCCGGGCCGGCGTCATCTCCGGTGTGGTCATGTGGGCGTACACGCTGATGCTCGCGGTCACCTCGACCATCGCGTACGCCACCATCTTCGACGTCCTCTTCGACCTGCCCCGCACGGTCGCGATCGTCCTCGGCGGCGCCATCGTCGTCGCGTACTCCACGCTCGGCGGCATGTGGTCCATCACCCTCACCGACATGGTGCAGTTCGTGGTCAAGACCATCGGCGTGCTCCTCCTGCTGCTGCCCATCGCGGTCATCAAGGCCGGCGGATTCGCCGAGATGAAGGCGCAGCTGCCCACCGAGTACTTCGCACCGCTCGGCATCGGCGGCGAGACGATCTTCACCTACGTGCTGATCTACACCTTCGGCATGCTCATCGGTCAGGACATCTGGCAGCGGGTCTTCACCGCCCGGACCGACAAGGTCGCCAAGTGGGGCGGCACCGCCGCCGGTACGTACTGCCTGGTGTACGCGCTCGCCGGCGCCGTCATCGGCACGGCCGCCAAGGTGCTGTACCCGAAGCTGCCCAGCGCCGACGACGCCTTCGCGACGATCGTGAAGGACGAACTGCCCATGGGAGTGCGCGGACTCGTGCTCGCGGCGGCGCTCGCCGCCGTCATGTCCACCTCCTCCGGCGCGCTCATCGCCTGCGCCACCGTCGCCAACAACGACATCTGGTCGCGTCTGCGCGGCGTGGTGGTGTCCTCGAAGGAGGACGAGCACGACGAGGTGAAGGGCAACCGCCTCTTCATCCTGATCATGGGCATCGCCGTCATCTGCATCGCCATCGCCCTCAACGACGTCGTCCAGGCCCTGACCGTCGCCTACAACCTGCTGGTCGGCGGACTGCTCGTGCCGATCCTCGGCGGGCTGCTGTGGCGCCGCGGCACGGTGCAGGGCGCGCTGGCGGCCGTGACGGTCGGCGGCCTGTCCGTCATCGGCTTGATGGGGGCTTACGGAATCTTGGCAAATGAGCCTGTTTACTATGGTTTGTTGGCATCACTTGCCGCCTATGTGATCGTTTCCCTGGTGACCCGCCCGACGGACGCCGCCGTGCTGGCGAACTGGCGGGCCCGGCTGGCGGGTCAGGACCCCGAAGCCGCCGAGGGAGCCCGAGCCGCCGAAGGCGGCGAGGCCGACGAGACGCCGGAGACCGTGCCGGCCGCCCCGACCGGCTGACGCACCGCAGACTTCCGGTCGGGGGCCCCGAGACCCGAGGCCCCCGACCGGACCCCACCGACACACCCCAGGAGGACCCGACCATGAGCAGCAGCGACCAGAGCGCTTTCCGAGGCCCGATCGACTCGTCCCGCATCCCGCGGTACGCCGGTCCCGCGACGTTCGCCCGGCTGCCGCGGCTCGACGAGGTCGGCACCGCCGACATCGCCGTGGTCGGCATCCCCTTCGACAGCGGCGTGTCCTACCGGCCCGGCGCCCGCTTCGGCGGCAACGCGATCCGCGAGGCGTCCCGCCTGCTCCGCCCGTACAACCCGGCGCAGGACGCCTCGCCGTTCGCCCTCGCGCAGGTCGCCGACGCCGGTGACATCGCCGCCAACCCGTTCAACATCAACGAGGCCGTCGAGACCATCGAGGCGGCCGCCGACGACCTCCTCGCCACCGGCGCCCGCATGATGACTCTCGGCGGCGACCACACCGTCGCCCTGCCGCTGCTGCGCTCCGTCGCCAAGAAGCACGGCCCGGTCGCCCTGCTCCACTTCGACGCGCACCTCGACACCTGGGACACGTACTTCGGTGCCGAGTACACCCACGGCACGCCGTTCCGCCGGGCCGTCGAGGAGGGCATCCTCGACACCTCCGCCCTCTCGCACGTCGGTACGCGCGGCCCGCTGTACGGCAAGCAGGACCTCACCGACGACGAGAAGATGGGCTTCGGCATCGTCACGTCGGCGGACATCTACCGCCGCGGCGCCGACGAGGTGGCCGACCAGCTGCGCCAGCGCATCGGCGACCGCCCGCTGTACATCTCCATCGACATCGACTGCCTCGACCCGGCCCACGCGCCCGGCACCGGCACCCCCGAGGCGGGCGGCATGACCTCCCGCGAGCTCCTGGAGATCCTGCGCGGCCTGTCCTCCTGCAACCTGGTCGGCGCCGACGTCGTCGAGGTCGCCCCCGCGTACGACCACGCCGAGATCACGGCCGTGGCCGCCTCGCACACGGCGTACGAGCTGACGACGATCATGTCCCGCCAGATCGCGGAGGGCCGCGCGGCGACCGCGGACCAGCCCGCGAAGTAGGCCGCGCCCGGCCCGGTGGCCGGCGCTCAGCGCCGGTCACCGGGCCGTGAGGCTCGGGCCGTGAGGCTCGGGCCGTGAGACTCGGGCCGTGAGACCTGGGCCACGGCCCATGGCCACGGCCCCTGGCCGGGGAACCGACCACGTCGGCCCCCCCCGCACCGCACGCCCCCGCCGGGGCGGTCGAGAATCGACCGCGACCCGCCGTACCGCCGCCCCTCGCGGCCGGCGGACGGTACGCGACGGAAGGGACACCCCATGACCCACGACCACGACCTGGTACTGCGGCCCACCGCCGCCCAGACCGAGGCCGCGCTCAACCCGCCCGCCGGGCGCAACGGCGGCGACCTCGTCGTCGAGACCCTCTCCGGCCTCGGTGCGACCACCGTCTTCGGGCTGCCCGGCCAGCACGCCCTGGGCATGTTCGACGCGCTGCGCCGCTCCTCGCTCACGTACGTCGGGCTGCGAGTCGAGAACAACGCCGGCTTCGCGGCCGACGCCTACGGCCGGATGACCGGCGAGGCGGCCCCGCTGCTGCTCTCCACCGGCCCCGGCGCGCTGATGTCGCTCGCCGCGCTCCAGGAGGCGGCCGCCGCCTCCGCCCCCGTCCTCGCGATCGGCAGCCAGGTCCCGGTGGCCGGGCTCGGCGGCGGGCGGCACGGCTATCTCCACGAGCTGCGCGACCAGCAGGCGTCCTTCCGGGACATCGTGAAGTCCGTCCACACCGTCCGCACCCAGTCCCAGATCCCGTCCGCGATCGCGGCCGCCTGGGAGTCCGCGCTGACCGCCCCGCACGGGCCGGTCTGGGTGGAGATCCCGCAGGACGTGCTGCTCGCCGAGACGACGCTTCCCGTCGTCACGGCGATGGACGCCACCCCGGAGGAGGTTGTGCCGCGCCCCGAGCTGACCGCCGTGGCCGCGCATCTCCTCGCGAACGCCGAGCGGCCCGCGATCATCGCGGGCGGCGGCGTCGTCCGCTCCGACGCGTCCGGCAAGCTGCGGGCGCTCGCCGAGCGGATCCAGGCCCCGGTCGTGACGACCTTCGGCGGCAAGGGCGCCTTCCCGTGGGAGCACCCGCTGTCGCTCCAGTCCTGGCTGGAGGACCGGCACACCACCGACTTCCTGGAGGACGCGGACGTCCTCCTCGTCGTCGGCTCCGGCCTCGGCGAGCTGTCCTCGAACTACCACACCTTCGCCCCGCGCGGCCGGGTGATCCAGATCGAGGCCGACGCCGGCAAGCTGGAGTCCAACCACCCCGCCCTCGGCATCCACGCGGACGCGCGTCTCGCCCTCCAGGCCCTCCTGGAGACGACGGAGGTACGGCACGACCCGACCGCCCCCGAGCGGGTGCGGGCCGTCCTGACCAAGGTGCGGGACCGGATCGCGGCCCAGGACCTCGGCCTGGAGCAGCGGATCGTGGCATCGGTCCGCGAGGCCCTCCCGGACACGTCCCCCAGCTTCTGGGACATGACGATCCTCGCCTACTGGGCCTGGTCGGCCTTCGACGCGCGCCACCCCAACACCATGCACTCGGCCCAGGGCGCGGGCGGCCTCGGCTACGGCTTCCCCGCGGCTCTCGGCGCGGCCGCGGCCGACCCGACCCGCCCGGTCCTCGCGGTCTCCGGCGACGGCGGCGCGATGTACTCGATCGCCGAGCTGGCGACGGCGAAGCAGTACGGCTCCGACGTCACCTGGCTGATCGTCGACGACGGCGGCTACGGCATCCTGCGCGAGTACATGACCGACGCCTTCGGCGAGGCCACCGCCACCGAACTCGCCCGCCCCGACTTCGTCGCCCTGGCCGAGTCCTTCGGCGTCCCGGCCGTCCGCACGACCCCGGAGTCCCTGACGGCCGACCTCGCCAAGGCCCTGTCCACCCCGGGCCCCTCGGTGGTGGTCCTCCCCGCCCTCCTCCGGATGTTCGAACCGACGCACCTGTAAGGGGTACCCCTCCTGCGGCTCCCCTACGGTCTCCGGTCCTAGGACCGGAGACCGTACTTCGCCGTGGCGGGATGAAATCCCCCGCCACCCGCGTTGGGCCTTCCGGTAGAGCAGGACGAACGGGAGGCACCACGTGGCGGCGGCGGATCCGAAGCGAGAGGGCTGGGCGCGCAGGCTGGCCGGTTACGCGTGGCGGTACAAGAAGAACGTCGTCCTCGCGCTCGGGTCCTCGCTCGCCGGCATGGCCGTGCTCGCGCTCGTCCCGCTCATCACCAAGGTGATCATCGACGACGTCATCGGAGCGGGCACGCGATCCCTCGCCGTCTGGACCGGCCTCCTCATCGCCGCCGCGGCCGTCGTCTACGTCCTCACCTACATCCGCCGCTACTACGGCGGACGGCTCGCCCTCGACGTCCAGCACGACCTCCGTACCGAGATGTACGGCACCATCACCCGGCTCGACGGACGGCGGCAGGACGAGCTGTCCACCGGTCAGGTCGTCGGACGGGCGACGAGCGACCTCCAGCTCATCCAAGGGCTCCTCTTCATGCTCCCTATGACGATAGGGAACGTCCTGCTCTTCCTGATCTCGCTGGTCGTCATGGCCTGGCTGTCGATCCCCCTCACCCTCGTCGCCCTCGCCGTCGCCCCCGCCCTCTGGTACATCGCCAAGCGCAGCCGGACCCGTCTCCACCCCGCCACCTGGTACGCCCAGTCCCAGGCAGCCACCGTCGCCGGTGTCGTCGACGGGGCCGTGACCGGCGTCCGGGTCGTCAAGGGCTTCGGCCAGGAGGACCAGGAGACCGGCAAGATCCGTGACGCCAGCCGCCGGCTCTTCGCCGGGCGGATGCGCACGATCCGGCTGAACTCGCGGTACACCCCCGCGCTCCAGGCCGTCCCCGCCCTCGGCCAGGTCGCCGTCCTCGCGCTCGGCGGCTGGCTCGCCACCCGGGGCGAGATCACCCTCGGCACCTTCGTCGCCTTCTCCGCCTACCTCGCCTCGCTCGTCGGCCCCGTCCGCATGCTCGCCATGGTCCTCACCGTCGGCCAGCAGGCCCGCGCCGGCGTCGACCGCGTCCTGGAGCTGATCGACACCGAGCCGGTGATCAAGGACGGGACCAAGGAACTGCCCGCCGACGCCGACGCGACCGTCGAGTTCGACGACGTCGGCTTCGCGTACGAGGACGGCCGCCCCGTCCTCGACGGCTTCTCCCTGGAGATCCGCTCCGGCGAGACCGTCGCCGTCGTCGGCGCCTCCGGCAGCGGCAAGTCCACCGTCTCGCTCCTCCTGCCCCGCTTCTACGACGTGAGCCACGGCGCCGTCCTCGTCGGCGGCCACGACGTCCGCGAGCTGACCCTGGACTCCCTGCGCGCCGCCATCGGGCTCGTCCCGGAGGACAGCTTCCTCTTCTCCGACACCGTCCGCGCCAACATCGCGTACGGCAACCCGGACGCCACCCAGGAGCAGATCGAGACCGCCGCCCGCGCCGCCCAGGCGGACCGTTTCATCGCCGAGCTGCCCGAGGGCTACGACACCAAGGTCGGCGAGCACGGGCTCACCCTCTCCGGCGGCCAGCGCCAGCGCATCGCGCTCGCCCGCGCGATCCTCACCGACCCCCGGCTGCTCCTCCTGGACGACGCCACCTCCGCCGTCGACGCGCGCGTGGAGCACGAGATCCACGAGGCCCTCGCCTCGGTGATGGCCGGCCGCACCACCCTCCTCATCGCCCACCGCCGCTCCACCCTCAACCTCGCCGACCGGATCGCCGTCCTCGACGACGGCCGGCTCTCCGACATCGGCACCCACGAGGAGCTGGAGGCCCGCTCCGCGCTCTACCGCGAGCTGCTCACCGACCCCGATGAACTCGGCGGCGTCTCACCCGGTCACACCACCCCGGTGGAGATCCCCGAGGACCACACCCTCCGTGCCGAACTCGACGCCGAATTCGACGCCGAGCGCGGCATCACCCCCGCCCTGTGGGTACGGGACGAGGCGGGCCCCGAGGAGACCCGGGCGCCCGGAGCCACCCCCGAACTGCTCGCCGCCGTCGAGGCGCTGCCGCCCGCCACCGACACCCCCGACGTCGACGAGGCCCAGGCAGTCACCCCGGAGGAGGCGTACGGACTGCGCCGCCTGCTGCACGGGTTCGGGGTCCCGCTGCTCATCAGCCTCGGCCTGGTCGCCGTCGACGCCGGGATGGGCCTGCTGCTGCCCGTCCTGATCCGCCACGGCATCGACGACGGCGTCAACCGGCTCGCCCTCGGCGCCGTCTGGGCCGCCTCCGGACTGGCCCTGCTGACCGTGCTCGTGCAGTGGGCCGCGCAGACCGCCGAGATCCGGATGACCGGCCGCACCGGCGAGCGGGTGCTCTACGCCCTCCGCCTGAAGCTCTTCGCCCAGCTCCAGCGGCTCGGCCTCGACTACTACGAGCGCGAGCTGACCGGCCGGATCATGACCCGGATGACGACGGACGTGGACGCGCTGTCCACCTTCCTCCAGACCGGTCTCGTCACGGCCTTCGTCTCCGTCGTGACCTTCTTCGGCATCATGGTCGCGCTGCTCTTCCTCGACCTCCAGCTCGCCCTGGTCGTCTTCGCGACGCTCCCGGTCCTCGCGGTCGCCACGTACTTCTTCCGCCGCTCCAGCGTGAAGGCGTACGAGCTGGCCCGTGACCGGATCAGCGTCGTCAACGCCGACCTCCAGGAATCCGTCTCCGGCCTGCGGATCGTCCAGGCGTTCCGGCGCGAGCGCTCGGGAGCGGCCCGGTTCGCCGAGCGCAGCGACGCCTACCGCGAGGCCCGCGTCCGCGGCCAGTGGCTGATCTCGATCTACTTCCCCTTCGTCACACTGCTCTCCTCCGTGGCCGCCGCGGCCGTCATGATCGTCGGCGCGAACCGCATCGAGGCCGGCACGCTGACCACCGGCGCGCTCGTCGCCTACCTCCTCTACATCGACCTCTTCTTCGCCCCCGTGCAGCAGCTGTCCCAGGTCTTCGACGGCTACCAGCAGGCCACCGTGTCGCTGAGGCGGATGCAGGAGCTCCTCCAGGAGCCGACGTCGACGGCCGCCGCCGACAAGCCCAGGGACGTGCCGTCGCTGCGCGGGGAGATCGCCTTCGAGGACGTCTCCTTCGCGTACGGCGACGAGGAAGCGGCCCTCACCGGCATCGACCTGCGGATCCCGGCCGGGCAGACCGTCGCCTTCGTCGGCGAGACGGGCGCGGGCAAGTCGACGCTGGTCAAGCTGGTCGCCCGGTTCTACGACCCGACGAGCGGCCGGGTCACGGTCGACGGCGTCGACCTGCGGGACCTGGATCTCACGGCGTACCGCCACCGGCTCGGGGTCGTCCCGCAGGAGGCGTACCTCTTCGCCGGGACGATCCGCGACGCCATCGCGTACGGCCGCCCCGACGCGACCGACGCCGAGGTCGAGGCGGCCGCCCGCGCGGTCGGCGCGCACGACATGATCGCGACCCTGGAGGGCGGCTACCTCCACGAGGTCGCCGAACGCGGCCGCAATCTCTCCGCGGGTCAGCGCCAGCTGATCGCGCTGGCCCGCGCGGAGCTCGTCGGCCCCGACATCCTGCTCCTGGACGAGGCGACGGCCGCTCTCGACCTGGCCACCGAGGCCCAGGTCAACCAGGCCACCGACCGCCTCGCGGGCCGCCGCACGGCCCGCCCGACGCCCGACGGGCACCCCTCGGCCAGGGCTGACGCGCGCACCACCCTGGTGGTCGCCCACCGGCTCACCACGGCCGCCCGCGCGGACCGTGTGATCGTCATGGACCGCGGCCGGGTCGCCGAGGACGGCACCCACGAGGAGCTGCTGGCCCGGGGCGGTCTGTACGCCGCGCTCTGGCGGACGTTCGTCGGCGAGGAGGAGCCGGAGCGGGTGTGAGTAGTCGGCACCCGTGGAGATGAGTACACCGGCGCGTTCACCGGGTGCTCCGGGCGGGGTTGAATCGCACGTATGAGCAACGACCAGCCCCGCCCGGAGCACCCGGCCGCCACCCCCGCCCCCGAGGCGCCCGCCTCCGACGCCCCGGAGGTCTCCGCCCCGGCCGTCCGCGCCCGCGCCGCGGCCGCCGTCGAGATCCGTCCGAACGAGGCCCGCCGCTTCCGCACCCGCGCCCTGTGGGCCGGGCTGCTGCTGATGCCCGCGACGGTCGTGGCCGGGGTCCTCGGCCTCATGTCGGAGAACGCCGGCCGCTGCGTCGGATACCGCGAGGGGTGCTCGGACACCCCGGGCTCGGTCTACCTCACCGCACTCGCCGTCGCCGCCGCGGCCTGGATCCACGCCCTGTGCACCCCGGACGGGGAGTCCCAGCCCGCTCCCTCCCGCAAGGCCGCGTTCTGGACCATGATCGGCGCCGAGTGCGTCTT
This sequence comes from Streptomyces sp. NPDC003027, assembly GCF_053591435.1. Lineage (NCBI taxonomy): Bacteria > Bacillati > Actinomycetota > Actinomycetes > Kitasatosporales > Streptomycetaceae > Streptomyces > Streptomyces sp. NPDC003027. The sequence continues at coordinate 2,180 of NZ_JBSFTU010000026.1, read as the reverse complement.
CCTGCTGCTCGTCCTGACCTACTTCGGCTGAACGCAACCGCCGCCGCCTCCGCTGCGTCGTACGCATGTACGGCAAAGAGGCGGGAGGGGAGACGGATGTTCGGTGGGACCGCGGGGAGTACGCCCGGCCTGAGGCTGCTGGCGCACCTGATCACGCTGCTGCTCGCCGCCGGCGCCCTCACGCTGGCCGGCCCCGGCACGGCCGCCGCCGCCGCGGCCTCCCTCTGCGCCGGCCGCCCCACGAAGACGGTCCCCTTCGCCACCGGCGAGCTGCGCCTCTACAAGAGCCGCCAGTACGTGTGCGCCCTCACCGTCGCCAGGACCCCCGGGGCCCGCCGTCCGATGGCCGTCTCGCTCCAGCCCCGGGGCGGCCGCGCCGCCGTCGACAGCGGCCGCTTCACCCGCCAGGCCGGCCCCGTCACGGTCCACGCCCTCAACCGCTGCGTCCGCGCCTCCGGTTCCGTCGCCGGCCGCGGCGGATCCACCGGATGGATCCTGTGCTGATACAGAGGTAAGGGCCAACCAGGTCTGGCGGTACGCACGTTGCCCCCGCTAGGTTCGCGACACCGTTGTGAACCAAGGGGAGGGTGAATGCGCAAGTCGCTGAGATGGCTGCTGTCGCTCACGGTGCTCATAGGCACCGTCGGTGCGACCGGTGCGGCTACCGCCGCGGAGCCGGCCACCGGCACGTTCGGCGGAGCGTCCGCCGACCGTCCGTCCGCCACCGCGAACAGCACGGACATCAAGGACCGGATCCTGGCGATCCCCGGGATGAGCCTGATCGAGGAGAAGCCGTACGCCGGGTACCGCTTCTTCGTCCTGGAGTACACCCAGCCGGTCGACCACCGGCGCCCGTCGGCGGGCACCTTCAAGCAGCGGCTCTCCCTCCTCCACAAGGACACGAGCCGCCCCACCGTCTTCCACACCAGCGGATACGGCCTGAGCACCAACCCCAGCCGGCGCGAGCCCACCCGGATCATCGACGGCAACCAGGTCTCCATGGAGTACCGCTACTTCACGCCGTCCCGGCCGCAGCCCGCCGACTGGTCCAAGCTGGACATCTGGCAGGCCGCCAGCGACCAGCACCGCATCTTCACGGCCCTGAAGGGCGTCTACGGGAAGAAGTGGCTCTCCACCGGCGCCTCCAAGGGCGGTATGACGGCCACGTACTACGAGCGCTTCTACCCGCGGGACATGGACGGCGTCGTCGCCTACGTGGCCCCCAACGACGTCGTGAACAAGGAGGACTCGGCGTACGACCGGTTCTTCGAGACCGTGGGCACGAAGGAGTGCCGCGACCGGCTCAACGCCATGCAGCGCGAGGCGCTGATCCGCCGGGAGCCGCTGCAGAAGAAGTACCAGGAGTGGGCCGCCTCCGAGGGCGCCACCTTCCGGACCGTCGGTTCGCTGGACAAGGCGTACGAGGCCGTCGTCCTCGACTTCGTCTGGGGCTTCTGGCAGTACTACGGCGAGGACGTCTGCGGCTCCGTCCCGGACGCGCGCACCGCCAGTGACGACGAGGTCTACGAGACGATCGACGCCTACTCCGGCTGGTCCTTCTACACCGACCAGGGCCTGGCGCCGTACACCCCGTACTTCTACCAGGCGGCGACCGAACTCGGCTCGCCCAGCATCAGGCAGCCGCACCTGGAGGGCCTGTCCCGGTACGGCTACCAGCCCGCCCGGAACTTCGTCCCGCGCGAGATCCCGATGAAGTTCAAGCCGTGGGTGATGCGCGACGTGGACGACTGGGTCCGCAAGAACGCCCACCAGATGCTGTTCGTGAACGGCGGCAACGACCCCTGGAGCGCGGAACCGTTCCGCCTCGGCAAGGGCGCGCGTGACAGCTACGTCTACACCGCCCCGGGCGCCAACCACGGCGCCAATGTCGAGGCCCTCGTCGAGGACGAGCGCGCCAAGGCCACGGCGCGCATCCTCGCCTGGGCCGGCGTCGACGCGCAGACGGCCCAGGCGGCGCGGCCGCTGGCCCGCTTCGACGCCCGGCTCGACAAGCCGGCCGACGAGGAGCTGACCCGGGAGCACGGCCTGCGCCCGTGACACCGACGGTGGGCCGCGCCCGGGGGCTCTCCCCCCGGGCCATGCGAAAGACCCGCACGCCGTTCGACGTCGGGTCGGGGATTCAGGGGGTTACGCGGGCCGGAGGCTCACGGTGTACGTGG